>JBBQBG010000210.1:0-7010 GCA_038317285.1 Burkholderiales bacterium
GCGCAAAAGGCACTTGGTAACCGGCGCCCAGCGCGATCTTCTGTGCGGGCGATATGCCGCCAGACGACACGTGAATGAAGTCGCAACCCAGTGCCTTGATGCGTTTGGCAAACTCGGCGCTCTGCGCCACGTCCCAAGCTCCTTCTATCCAGTCGCTGGCGGAGATGCGTATGCCCAGCACCCCGCTGTAAACCTTGCGCATAGCGGCAAACACTTCCAGTGGGAAACGGATACGGTTGTCAAAACTGCCACCATATGCATCGCTGCGCTGGTTGGCTATCGGCGATAGAAATTCGTGCATCAAGTAGCCGTGCGCGCCGTGCAGCTCAATGGCTTCTATGCCCATACGGTCGGCCCGTTGTGCGGCTGTTACAAAGGCATCGCGCACATAGTCCATGTCGTCACGCGTCATTTCAGTCGGTGGCGGCTCGGTGGCCAGTTGCGGCAGAGCCGAGGGGCCGAAAGTCTCCCATCCACCTTGTGCGCTGGACAAAAGTTGCGCTCCTGCCCAGGGCAGTGCGCTAGATGCCTTGCGCCCGGAATGGGCCAGTTGTATGCACACGGGTACCGGAGGTGCCAGGTTGCGGGAACGCTCTAGGGTGCTGGCCAGAGCAGCTTCGGTGCGGTCGTCCCACAAACCCAGGCAGGCGGGCGTGATGCGGCCTTCGGGCACCACGGCGGTGGCTTCGATAGTGAACAGTGCGGCCCCGCTATTGAGCAGGTTGCCCCAGTGCATCAGGTGCCAATCGGTGGCCTCCCCGTGGTTGGCGGCGTATTGGCACATGGGTGCCACAACAATGCGATTGGCCAAGGTAAGGCCACCGCGGGGCGATGGCAGGGTGTAGGGAGTGAAAAGTAAGCTCATGCAATCAGCATATCGCAACCAACATTCAGAAGTGATCCAAGGGGGAACTTGCTGTGTATCATTGCGACCGGTTCAGAGTTAACCCTATATAAGGAGGTCCGCACTATGGCTCTAATGGATTTCATCAAGAAACAGTTCATAGACATCATCCAGTGGACCGAAGAGGGCGATGGCACTCTGGCCTGGCGCTTCCCGATGCGGGACATGGAAATTCAGAACGGTGGCTCGCTCACCGTGCGCGAATCGCAAATGGCCATTTTCGTCAATGAAGGCAAGATTGCCGACGTATTCGGCCCTGGCACCTACAAGCTGACCACGCAAACGCTGCCGGTACTCACCTATCTGAAGAACTGGGACAAGCTGTTTGAGTCTCCGTTCAAGAGCGATGTGTACTTCTTCAGCACGCGCCAACAGATCGACCAAAAGTGGGGCACGCCCCAGCCCATCACGATCCGCGACAAAGACTTTGGCGCCGTGCGCATCCGCGCCTTTGGCAATTACGCTTTCCGCGTCACCGACCCCAAGCTGTTTCACACCGAAATTTCGGGCACGCGTGAGGAATACACGGTGTCTGAACTGGACGGCCAACTGCGCGGCCTGGTGTTGCAAAACATCAGCAATGCCATTGCGGCCAGCGGCATCCCTTTCCTGGACCTGGCCTCCAACCAGATCGAGTTTGCCAAAGCGCTGCGCACCCAGCTCGACCCAGAGATGGCCAAGCTGGGCCTCAAGCTGGAAAACATGACGGTGCAAAGCGTCTCGCTGCCCGAAGAGTTGCAAAAAATTCTGGACCAAAAAATCGGCATGGGTATGGTCGGCAACGACATGGGTAAATTCATGCAGTACCAAACCGCACAGGCTATTCCGAAATTTGCCGAAGGCGGCGGTGGTGGCGGTGGCATTGCTGGCGACGCCATGGGCCTGGGCGCCGGTGTGGCACTGGGCCAGGTGCTGGCGCAAAACCTGCAAGCTGGTTTGCAAGGCAACCCGCAAGCCGCGGCACAGGCGGCGGCTGCGCAGGCAGCAGCCACTCTCAACCCCAACGACATCATCGCCACGTTGGAGAAGCTTGGCGACCTCAAGGCCAAGGGCATTTTGACGGCCGAAGAATTTGACGCCAAGAAGGCAGAGTTGCTGAAAAAGTTGTCCTAAACAAGCATGGCCACCGCGGATAACGCGCCGCAGCGCCGCTACACGGCGCCCTGCCCGGGCTGCGGTGCGCCCGTTGAATTTCGCTCGGCGCAGTCTACGCACGCTGTCTGCGGCTTTTGCCAGAGCACGGTGGTGCGCAATGGCGATGTGCTGTCGCGCATCGGCAAAATGGCCGAGCTGTTTGATGACCACAGCCCGCTGCAACTCTTTGCCAGCGGCACATACCAGAAGCGCAATTTCACGCTGATTGGGCGTCTGCAGTACAAAACTGCGGAGGGCACGTGGGCCGAGTGGAATGCGATGTTTGACGACGGCCAGACCGGCTGGCTGGCCGAGGACAACGGCGCCTACGTCTTTACCCAACCCGATACCCAGCAGCGCAATATGCCACCGGCGGACCGCTACGTGGTGGGCAATCAGGTCAACGTGAATGGCAAGCCATTCAGCGTGGCCAGCAATGTCTCGGCGGCGCTGATCAGCGCCCAGGGTGAGTTGCCCAAGCTGCCACCGTTGGGCCAAGCCTTCGATGTCGTCGAGTTGCGCAGTGCCAGCGGCGAGGTTATCAGCATTGATTACACCGGCTCCCCGCCCGTTGTTTCGCAGGGCACTTCTGTGCTGCTGGACGACTTGTCGCTCAAAGGTCTGAAAGACGAGTCGAATAAAGAAGAAAAGGGCCGTCAGTTCAATTGCCCGCACTGCGGTGCGCCGGTTACCGTCACATTGGCTACGAGCAAGAGCATCACCTGCGGCAGTTGCAACAGTGTCATTGATCTGAGCCAAGGCATTGGTGGCGAACTCAAGTCCGCCATCCAAGACGAGCCGGTGCAGCCGCTGATTCCACTGGGCAGCGTGGGGCAGTTGCAGGGCGTGCAATGGCAGGTGGTGGGGTTCCAGCACCGCATGGGGGTGGCGCCCGGGGATGATGAGCACTTTGGCTGGAGCGAATACCTGCTCTACAACCAAAAGCGCGGCTTCAGCTTTCTGGTGGATTCGGAGGAAGGCTGGAGTCTGGTGCGCCCTACTACCGGTGCACCGGCCATGGCCAATTCGGGTGCCAACAGCGCCAGCTACATGGGCACCAACTACACGCTCAAATATACCTACACCGCCGAGACCAATTACGTCTGCGGCGAGTTCTATTGGTTGGTGCAGCGTGGGCAGACGACCAAGAACAAAGACTTTGCCAACGGCAAACGCCTACTGTCCATGGAACAAAGTCCCACCGAGCTGGTATGGTCTAGCGGTGACCAAATGGCCAGTGAGGTTGTCGCAAAGGCCTTCAAGCTGGAGGGCAAGCAAGACCTCCTTAAACGCGATGTGGCGCCGTTCAGCGCCGCGAAAGGCATAGGCATCGGCACCATCATCGTGGTCTTGGTTGTCACGCTGATTTTGATCTCCATGCTAAGCCGTTGCTCCAGTTGCGATCCGCAGGTGGAAAACTGTTCCTCGTCATCCAGCTCGCGCAGTTCAGGCGGTTCGTTTGGCGGATTTTCAGGTGGTGGAGGTCACAAGTGATGCATCCCATTTTTAGAGGAGAGTCCCATGGGCTTTGAAATGATAAAACCGGGCATCGTGGTCACCTCGTTGGTGTTCGCGCTGCTGGGTGTGGCTGTTTTCTGGCTGTGCTTTCTCATCATCGACAAGATCACGCCCTACGATTTGTGGGGTGAAATTGTAGAGAAGCAAAACGTGGCTTTGGCGCTGGTCGTAGCGGCCATGAGCTTGGGCATTTGCGTGATCATCGCAGCCGCAATCCATTAATTGCATTTGACGGATTTGAACAAGGCTGCGAGGGGCGCGCCCCGGCCGCTGGAAGTCACGCTGCTCGCCAGCGTCTTTGTGGTGGCGGCCTGTGGCCTGGTGTACGAGCTGGCCGCAGGTGCCTTGGCGTCTTACCTGCTGGGCGACTCGGTCTTGCAGTTTTCCACGGTTATCGGTTGTTATTTGTTTGCCATGGGTGTGGGCTCGTGGCTATCGCGCTTCTTTGACCGGCAGTTGCCCGCGCATTTTTTGCGCATCGAGTTGCTGGTGGCATTGGCCGGTGGCGCCATGCCCGGCCTGCTGTTTTTGTCCAACGCCTACATGCCGGGCGCCTTCCGGTTTTTGCTGTACACCATGGTCGGCGTGGTCGGCATTCTGGTCGGGCTGGAGATTCCGCTGGTCATGCGCATCCTCAAGCGAGAGGTCGCGCTCAAGGACCTGGTGTCGCAAGTGCTGACCTTTGACTACTTGGGCGCGCTGGCGGTGTCGGTGGCCTTTCCGCTGTTGTTGGTGCCACAGTTGGGGTTGATACGCACGGGGCTGTTGTTCGGTTTGTTGAATGCAGCAGTTGCGTTCTGGACGCTGTGGGTCTTCCGCCATGAACTGCGCCGCTGGAGCGCCCATGCCTGGGCCTGCGTGCTAACGGTGGCAGCCCTCGGTGTGGGCTTTGCGGTGGCCGACCACATCACCACGCTTGCAGAAGACAAGTTCTATCACGACCGCATCGTGCTGGCCGCCACGTCACCGTACCAGCGCATCGTCGTCACCAATGGCCGCACCGGGCACAAGCTGTTTCTGAATGGCAACCTGCAGTTTGCCGAGCGCGATGAATACCGCTACCACGAAGCCCTGGTCCACCCCGCCATGTCGGCCTTTGGCGCGCCGCGCAAGGTCGCCGTGCTGGGCGGTGGCGACGGCATGGCCGTGCGCGAGATCCTCAAATACCCCAGCGTGGAAAGCGTGACTCTGGTGGAGCTGGACCCGAACATGACCGGCCTGTTTGCGAAGGACCCGGCCATGTCCAAGCTCAACGCCGGGTCGCTGAGCTCACCCAAACTGCACATCGTCAATACGGATGCATTCCAGTGGCTGCAAGGGAAGGACGACAAGGCCGAGCAGGAGATGTTCGACGTCATCATTGTGGACTTCCCCGATCCGACCAATTTTTCCATCGGCAAGCTCTACACCAACACGTTCTATTCGTTGCTGTCACAACGCCTGTCAGCCAGCGGTTATGCGGTGATACAGACCACATCGCCGTTGGTAGCGCGCCAAAGCTATTGGACGGTGGCCACAACCATCGAATCAGTCGGTCTACACGCCACGCCCTACCATGCCAATGTGCCCAGCTTTGGTGAATGGGGCTACATCATTGCCAGCCACCGGCCTTGGCATATGCCTGCCAGCTTGCCCGAGGGGTTGCGTTATCTGGGGCCTAATACCTTGCCCTTGCTGTTTGATTTTCCGAAGGATATGGCAAGGGTTCCGGCGGAGGTGAACCGCTTGTCGAACCAGGTGCTGGTGACGACGTATGAGCAGGAGTGGGGGCGGGTAACGCCGTGATCACATGCCTGTCTTGCCGGATTGAGTCAGGTATTTGCGATTGCATGTCCTGGTTTCGAATGCCGTTCAAGGCGCACTGCCGACATTGACAAACTGGGTTTGCAAGGTCTTAAGCCGACCCAAAGCCGAAGTTGGGCTGCGCGATCCAATTACCCGAAGGCAGTCACTGGTCACTTCAATCCTGAAGGCTGGTTTGCTGCGTTAGCTGAAGTTCAATTTGAAAGTTCGCGCTTAAAGTTTCAACTGTGTAGAGACTATTGACCGAATTGACTGCATAAAATCTTGAGAGGAGATGCTTTGTGGCGAACTCAACGAACACTCCCTTTCAGCCCAAATATGCAGAGCTACCTTTGCAGACGGGCTCATTCGTCTGTCCCAGTGAACATGTTTTATATTTGATCGGTAATTAATATTCAATTGATGTTTCGGTTCGTCCGCAAGTTCCGCTACACAGCGCAGTCCTGCGGAAGCGCGCTTGCATTAGAGCATCATCGCGAACGGCAGCTCCGTGCCAGTTGGAGCCGATCTAGGCTGGCAACAGCCACGGAAATGATCACCCCATGGCCGTGTTTTACGAATAACGGTACCTGCCCCGAATTGGTCAAATGAGCTAGGCTCAGGAGCGAACGTCTAATAGCAGTTTAGACATGGTTCAAGCTGTCCCGAAGCGCATCTTCAAGGCGTTTCCTGGCGCCACCATCGGCTCGCTTGAATGCACGGGTAGCAAGTTTTAGAAACCGTGCCAGCTGCACCTCTTCACTGGTGTGCTCGGCTTTCTGGGTGTGTTCTTTGTCCATCCAGCCGGTTGGCAATCTCAGCCTTGGTTCGATTTGCCGCGCAACGCGATCACCAATCACACGTGCCCCTGTTTTGTAGCTGGAAAAGGATGTGTTGGCGATCGCCAGTTTTTCAGCGAATGCTTTATCCGTAGCGTTTGTCGAGAGCGCCGGCGCAGCCTGGGCAGACTCGATCAGAAATGCGGAGTACAGAGACAGAAGATTCGTTCTTCTTACGATGTGGGGTGTGGGCATGGAGCAATTATCCCTGATGACTGCAAACATGGTTTGCAGTGAAAATACAACACATCCGCCATCTTGATAAATATTTCTTGCTCATACTGCAAAGGATGTTTACAGTAGCGTCTGTTGCATTTAACGACTAGCCCAATTTTTAGAACACTGCTGAACAACCGAAGAGACCCACCGTGATACGCCAAACCAGAATCAACACACACAACAAGCCATTGCTGGCCTGTGAAGCGTTGCTGCGAGCCACACGACTCGACTGGCAGTTGGATGGGGCGAATCCGTCTTATACGCAACCCATGCACCAGATTGAAATTTCGAAATCGTCCGAGTTGGGCAATTTTGAAAGTTCATTCGCAAGTCCGGGAGGAGTTGGCTAAACGCCAAGACCACCTCAAGGTTTACCCAAACCCTGAAACCCGGACTCCAGAGATGGACTCCGGGTTTTTTTTATTGTTGTCTGCATCGCCAGATGACGACCTCGCAAGAGGTTTTTGATCATTAACAATTTAATGCCATGTGATGACCACGGGACCAACTTGAACGAGCAGTCGCTCGCTTAAGCCGTGGGCATCCGAAATGACTTGTGTGCGGGCTTGCCGGCGTGTGTGCCTAATGGAACACCGGATCGGCCAAGCAAGAGC
>JBBQBG010000211.1:0-7004 GCA_038317285.1 Burkholderiales bacterium
CGTTCGTTGGAGATGGCAAAGTGCTCCAGCGAGCGCTGCGTTTGCGCGCCCCACAGCGCGTCATTGCTAACGGCTATTTCGCCCATGGAATCGTGCTCCAGGCGCTGATCGAGATTTATGGCGGCAGGGGAAGTTGTTTTCATGGCGGATGATCGTACGAATGCACCTCAGCAGATGCACTTTACTAACTGCCTCATCTTTTTGCAACTGCCCCGCCGCACTGTCGCGCGGTAAGCTTAATCAGGCAGGACTATTTTTCCGACTTTGGCAAATCTTCAAGCAGATCGGCAAGCTCATCCGCATGCTCTTCTTCGACTGCCAAAATGCCTTTGAGCATATTGCTGGTCGTTGGATCGTCCGCGCCCAAGTAACGAATCATGTCGCGATAGCTATTGATCGCTATGCGTTCTGCCACCAGATCTTCGCGGATCATATCCACGAGAGTCTCTCCAGCGACATACTGTGCGTGGCTACGACCCGAGAGTCCGTCGGGCGCGAAGTCTGGCTCACCGCCCAATTGCACGATGCGGGCCGCTAGCAAATCCGCGTGGCCCTGTTCTTCATTGGAATGGGCCAAAAATTCTGGCGCGATGCTGCGTGCATGAATTCCGCTTGCCATGAAATAGTGGCGGCGATAGCGCAGCACGCACACCAGTTCCGTTGCCAATGCTTCGTTCAGCAGCTTGATACTTCTGTGCGGTCTGCGCTGTAGTCGGCCGTGACGGCACCATTGTCGACGTGGGCACGTGCATTGCGGCGCAGGGTTTCGACATCGGTAAGTTGAGATTTTTTTTGCATTGCGTTCTCGTTTATTGGGTTTCGTAAGGGGGCAAGAGTGCCGCACTGCGCGCCGTCTTTCTGTGCGCTACCCCACACACAGAATTTATGGCGCAGTGTGGTGCGCTGTAAGCTACATGGGCAACGAGGCCTCAGCCGCGTGCGCGCCTTGCCACATCATCCATTTCGCGTCTTGACCGGCCGGGATGGGCAAGGTGCAAGATGGCACACTGTCCAACGTAAATCGGGTGGCAAAGCGGTATTCAACCCAGCCCACTTCGTTCGACCAGAACCCTGCGCCATCACTGGCCGCCAGTTCGTTCGTAGAGTAGAGGACAAATTTCATTGATGAGGGAGTTTGCATGTTCATGACCCCATGCTAAGCAGAGCCTCAATGAGGGTCTGTGCGCCCACGCACCTACTGCACGAATTTCTATATGCACCGATGTGCGCGCCCATAAAAAAGCCCCGCAAAAGCGGGGCTTTTTAGGGCATCGGAAGCGCTTAAAGAATTAAAGCTTTTGCGCTTGCATGAACTGATCGAACCGCATTTCGGTGAAGCGGAACCAGAGATTGGAATCGCGGCGAAACACGGCGTAATCGTCGTAAACCTTTTTGAAGCCAGCGTTCTTGGCACTGACATCGGAGTACAAGGCCTGGGATTCCTTGAACGCCAGATCCATAACGTCCTTGGGGAAGGGCAAAACCTTGGTCTTTGCACCAACCAACTGCTTGAGCGCCAATGGATTCTTGGCGTCGTATTTGGCCTGCATTTCGGTGTGGGCAAAGGCAGCGGCGCATTCGACAATGGCCTTGTACTCCGCCGACAGTGCGGCATAGGCCTTGTCGTTGATGAAGAAGTCCAACTGTGGGCCGCCTTCCCACCATCCGGGGTAGTGGTAGAAGGGAGCGACCTTGTTGAAGCCCAGCTTCTGGTCATCATACGGGCCTACCCACTCGGCGGCGTCGATAGTGCCTTTTTCCAGGGCCTGGTAAATCTCGCCACCAGGAATGTTTTGTGGCACGCCTCCCATGCGCTCAAGCACGCGGCCAGCAAAGCCACCGATACGCATTTTCAGGCCCTTGATGTCAGCGACCGACTTGACTTCTTTGCGGTACCAGCCACCCATCTGGGCACCCGTGTTGCCACCGGGGAAATTGACGATATTGTACTTGGCGTAGAACTCGCGCATGAGCGTCAGACCATTGCCTTCGTACATCCAGGCTGTCATTTGGCGGCTGTTGAGGCCGAACGGAATGGCGCAACCCAAGGCAAAGGTCTCGTCCTTGCCATGAAAGTAGTAAGGCGCGGTGTGCGCCATTTCAACCGTGCCGTTTTGCACGCCATCGACCACGCCGAAGGGGGGCATCAACTCGCCGCCCGCGTGGGTAGAGATGGTGAACTTGCCGCCAGACATGTCACTCACTTTTTTGGCGAAAACTTCTGCTGCGCCAAAAATAGTGTCCAATGATTTGGGGAAGCTGGAAGCCAAACGCCAGCGAATGGCAGCCTGGGCATGCACTGCGGGCGCGACACCTGCGGCAAGAACGCCAGCCATGCCAGCGTTTTTGATAATTGAACGACGATCCATTCCGTGTACTCCAAAAGAGGTTTGAAACAATCTCGCCGGTCAGTGGTTGCCGCCCAGCAAGGACTGCTATGAGTCAAATCGGATTGTAGGAAGCCGCACGCCCCCTAACGTGGGGGTTTTCCCTCGCTAAAGCAGGCAAGCGCCTGACCCTTCAGGATTCTGAAAGGATCGGAGCCAACAGGCGATGGCGCCAAGGTACGATGACCGATTAAGCTGCGCGCGCCCTGGGTGTCAACAGGGCAGAAAAACGCCGCGCGATCGAAGCTTGCAACCCGGCCGCGTCCAGGCCCTGCAAGGTCATCAAACGCGCAGGATCACCATGTTCGACGAACACATCTTGCAACCCCAATTGCAGCACCGGCAGCTCCACGCCCGCAGCCTGCAGGGCCTCCAGCACCGCGCTGCCAGCGCCGCCCATGACGCAGCCGTCTTCCACGGTGACCAAAGCCTCGTGGCTGCGTGCCACTTGGAGCATCAATTCCGTATCCAGCGGCTTGGCCCAACGCATGTTGACCACGGTCGCGTTCAACGCGTTGGCCGCCTCCAGTGCGGGGTACAACAAGGTGCCAAAGGCCAGGATGGCAACACCTTTGCCCTTGCGACGAATCTCGCCTTTGCCAAAGGGCAAGTCGTCCAACCCGGCATGCACCGCCACACCGGCCCCGGCACCACGCGGGTAACGCACGGCCACGGGGTGACTTTGTGCAAACGCCGTGCTGAGCAACTGATGGCATTCGTTCTCATCGGCCGGGCAGGCCACGCTGACATTGGGTACGCAGCGCAGATAGGCCACGTCGTAAGCACCCGCATGGGTGGCGCCGTCGGCACCCACCAGGCCGGCTCGGTCCAGCGCAAACACCACGGGCAGGTTCTGGATGGCCACGTCGTGTATCAGCTGGTCATAGGCGCGCTGCAAGAAGGTGGAGTAGATCGCCACGACTGGCTTGAGGCCCTCGGTCGCCAAGCCAGCGGCAAAGGTCACGGCGTGCTGCTCGGCAATACCGACGTCGAAGTAGCGTTCGGGGAAGCGCTGCTCAAACTCCACCATGCCCGAGCCCTCACGCATGGCAGGGGTGATGCCGACGAGGCGCGGGTCGGCCTCGGCCATGGCGCACAGCCAGTTGCCGAACACTTGGGTAAAGCTCTGCTTGGGCGCAACCGCAGGCTTTTGCAAGCCAACGCTGGGGTCGAACTTGCCAGGGCCGTGGTAGGCCACCGGGTCGGCCTCGGCCAGCTTGTAGCCCTGCCCCTTCTTGGTGACCACGTGCAGGAATTGGGGTCCTTTGAGCAGGCGAATGTTTTCCAGCGTAGGGATCAATGAATCCAGATCGTGGCCATCGATCGGACCGATGTAGTTGAAGCCAAATTTCTCAAACAAGGTGGCTGGCACGACCATGCCCTTGGCATGCTCTTCGAGGCGCTTGGCCAGTTCGAACAACGGCGGGGCACCCTTGAGAACGGTCTTACCCGCGTTCTTGGCGGCGGTATAAAAGCGGCCGCTCAAGAGTTGCGCCAGATAGCGGTTCAGCGCGCCCACGGGCGGGCTGATGCTCATATCGTTGTCATTCAGGATGACCAGCAGATTGCAATCCGACACGCCAGCGTTGTTCAATGCCTCAAAGGCCATGCCGGCCGTCATCGCGCCATCTCCTATGACGGCCACCGCGTGGCGCTCCACGCCCTGGATGCGGGCTGCCTGCGCCATGCCCAGCGCAGCCGAAATGGAGGTGCTGGAATGCGCCGTGCCAAAGGTGTCGTATTCGCTCTCGGCCCGTTGTGGGAAGCCACTCAGGCCGCCCAACTGGCGCAGCGTGTCCATGCGGTCGCGTCGGCCAGTCAAAATCTTGTGTGGGTAGGTCTGGTGGCCCACATCCCACACCACGCGGTCATGCGGGGTGTTGTAGACGTAGTGCAAGGCCACGGTCAATTCAACCGTACCCAGGTTGGAGCTTAAGTGTCCGCCCGTTCTGGCCACGCTGTCGAGCAAATAGCCGCGTAGCTCGTCGCTCAGCTCGCGCAATTGCGCACGCGGCACAGAGCGCAGGTCTAGCGGATCGTTGATGGTGTGCAACAGGGGGTACTTATTTTTTGACATGTGCTATCTTTTTAGTAGCTGCTTACGCATATTATTCGAGGGCTAGCGGCCGATTTCATAGTAGACACTTTCCTCAATGGGCCCGATTGACGACCATGTCTGCCAACGCGCGCAGGGCTTCGGTGTGGCCCAGGCCGGTGTCGTCCAGCGCGTTCAACGCCTGCTGCAGCAACTGCTGGGCATAGTTCTGGCTGGCCTGCAAGCCCATCAGCGACACGTAGGTCGGCTTGTTGTTGTCGGCGTCTTTGCCAGCCGTCTTGCCCAGCGTGGTGGAGTCGGCCGTCACGTCCAGTATGTCATCGACCACCTGGAACGCAAGGCCCATGGCCGCGCCATAGGATTGCAGGCCTTCCAAAGCCCGGGCGCTGGGGGCGCCACAGTGGGCGCCCATCATGACGCTGGCTTGCAACAGCGCGCCCGTCTTGAGCTCGTGCATCTGGCGCAACTGCGATTCGGTGAGCGGCAGACCAACGCTGGCCAGGTCGATCGCTTGGCCACCGGCCATGCCGGCGCTACCGGCTGCGCGCGCCAACAGGGCGCACAGGCGGGCCTGTGTGGCGGGCGAGACCTCGCCGTCTTGAGGCGTAAGAAATTCAAAGGCCAGCGCCTGCAGCGCGTCACCGGCCAGCAACGCACTGGCCTGGCCAAACTGCACATGCACGGTGGGTTTGCCACGGCGCAGCACATCGTTGTCCATGCAGGGCATGTCGTCGTGCACCAATGAATAGGCATGGATCAGCTCCACCGCGCAGGCCGCGCGCAAGGCCGCGTCCTGCATGGCGTCGCCCTGGGCGGGGCCGGCACTCTGGCACACGGCCTCGTGCGCCGCCAGCACCAGCAAGGGCCGCAGGCGCTTGCCACCGTCGAGCACCGCATAGCGCATGGCCTCTACCAGTTGTGCGGGTGCACCATGGGTCAGGCCAAGCGGCACATCGGCGGTGACCCAGCGATCCAGGGCCCGCTCGACCTGCTGAAGGCGGACCCGGCTCCAGTTGTCCAGGTCAAAGCCCGCGGGCGCGGGCGTAGCTGGGGTGCTTGCTGGGCGCGCCAGGGGTTCGGCTGTCGTTGTCGTCATGGCGCTCATTGTGGCTTCCAGGCCTTCAGCGTGCCGTCATCCAGCACCTTGATCTGGTCCTCCACGGCCTGTAGCTTGTCGCGGCACAGCTGCAGCAACTGCGCGCCCCGCTGGTAGCCCGACAGCAGTTGGTCCAGCGGCATGGCACCGGATTCGAGCTGGCCTACCAGTTGCTCCAGCTCGGTCAGCGCGGCCTCGTAGGTTGCGGGCACAGGGCTGGTAGAGGCCGCATGGGCAGCGGTATCGGGTTTGGCAGGGGCCTTGGGCATGGGCGGGTTCGGATGGAAGGAATGGATAGGGGGCAGAAAACTGCAAAGCGCGATTTTAGGCGCTAGCCGAGGCCGAGGTACAATCCACACCCCTAGGCAGCTCTCAAGGTAGCTGCCTCACCGAACCCCCGGCAACGGGGGTTTTGCATCTAGAGGACCGAGAATTGTGCAAACAATGTGCAGAGCCGACTTTCCACCGATCGTCAAAAAGCCCGCAAAGCCAATAAGCATGCGGGTTTTGACAGAGTCAACAGATACTCCGTCACAACTACCCGTCTCAAGCTATTTTGACCCCGCGCTGTACCAGCGCGAGATGCAAAACATCTTCCAACAAGGGCCCCGCTATGTGGGGCACTCCTTGAGCGTCCCCAACGTCGGAGACTATTACGCCCTGCCACAAGAGCAGGAAGGGCGGGCGCTGGTGCGCAATGCGGGCGGCGTGGAGCTGATATCCAACGTCTGCCGCCATCGCCAGGCGCTAATTCTCAAGGGCCGCGATTCATTGATCCACCCCAGCACCGACAACGGCCGCCAGGTCGCCAGTGCTGGCGGCAATATCGTCTGCCCGCTGCACCGCTGGACCTACAGCGGCGCCAACACCCATGGCGCACCGGCCCCGGCCGGCACGCTCATAGGTGCGCCCCACTTTGACCAGCCCCCGTGTCTGAACCTCAAAAACTATCCGCTGCAAGAGTGGAACGGCCTGCTGTTCGAACACAACGGCCGCGACGTAGCGGCCGACCTGGCCGGAATGGGCCCGCGCGCAGCCCTGGACTTTGACGGCTTTGTGCTCGACAAAGTCGTCATGCACGAGTGCAACTACAACTGGAAGACCTTTATCGAGGTCTATCTGGAGGACTACCACGTGGGCCCGTTCCACCCCGGCCTGGGCAAATTTGTGACCTGCGACGACCTGAGTTGGCAGTTTGCCGACAACTACTCGGTGCAGACCGTGGGCGTGTCCAGTGCCTTCCAGCGCCCCGGCTCGGCCGTGTACCAGCGCTGGCACGACGCACTGCTCAAATACCGCGACGGCAAACTGCCCGAGCGCGGTGCGATCTGGCTGACCTACTACCCGCACATCATGGTCGAGTGGTATCCGCATGTGCTGACGGTGTCGACCCTGCACCCGATGGGGCCGAACAAGACCATGAACATGGTTGAGTTTTACTACCCCGAAGACATCGTCGCGTTCG
>JBBQBG010000212.1:0-6983 GCA_038317285.1 Burkholderiales bacterium
ATCACCGGCGGCGCGCAGGCGCCGGCAGATGGATAGGCCGTCTTCGCCGGGCATCATCAGGTCCAGCACGATCAGATCAGCGGTTTCGCGCAACATAATTCGGGTGAGGGATTTGCCATCTTCCGCCAGAAGGACATCAAATCCTTCTTGTGACAGGTAACGCCGCAGCAGGTCGCGGATGCGTGTGTCATCGTCTACGACCAGGATCTTGTTGGGTCGGGTTGCCGTATTCTGCATATGTGGTCTGGAATTTGTAACAGCCGTGATTTTGCGCGGCTTCCACGGCAATGGCTTGCCTAATTCGGAAGTTTTGACAGAAAGTTACAAAAATCGGCAGACTGTTGCGGTCCATCGGCCAACAATTACACCAACAGATTATTTCCGACATCTACAAACCCAATATGATTTTGGCGCCGCGCTTTATTTATGGTCTTCTGGCTCTGATGGCCGTCGCCGCTGTTGCGGCGGTGGCGCAGCCTGCGAAAGAGACTGTAAAGCAAGCAAAGGCTGAACCCCGCGAATCAGCCCGCGAAGCCGACCTGCAGCAGCGCCGCGCCCTGTTGCGGGCAGCGCTTAAAACACAACCGGAAGTGGCCATGGCCCGTGAGGCACCCGCCAACCCCTCGCGGCTGTTGAGTGACCAAGAGCGGGCCGATTTGCGCCAGCAACTTCGCCAGCAATAGCGCCAAGACTGGCGCCAACGAGAGCCAGGCAAACAGCAACGGCGATCGCTTCAAGAAAGGGCGTGTTTCACCCTTAAACAACGGTGCTTGGCTGGGGCGCATCGTGGTGTCATACTGTAATTTTTGATGCCGCAACGATGCGCAATCCCCAACCCGCCTGAGCATGCCAATTACATCCACGTTTACCAATGGGCGCTCGCCCTTGGCCACAGGTTCATTGCGGGTTTCGGACACCTTGGGGAGGTTTGAACTACGTAAAATTCTGGGACGCGGCGCCCAGTCAACCGTGTGGCTCGCCTTTGACCCCAGGTTAGAGCGTGAAGTGGCGGTCAAGGTCATGCGCACTGGTAGTGGCTCCGACCCGCAAGCATTGATGCAATGGTTGGACGAAGCCCGCAGCGTCGGCCGGGTCAAGCATCCCAACATCATCCCGGTCTACGAAGCAGATATTCAAGACCACCAACCCTACCTGGTGTTTGAGTACATAGCCGGCAGCACGCTGGACCAAGTCCTAAAGCAGCGCGGCGCGCTCCCGCCGCAGGAAGCGGTGGCCCTGATGCTGGATGTGCTGGACGCCGTAGCCGTAGCCCACGCCGCCAACGTCGTGCACCGGGATTTGAAACCCTCCAATGTGTTGGTGGATGCCGCTGGCCGGGCACGGGTCATGGACTTTGGCATCGCGGCCCGCATCCCGGACCGCAACAGCACCGATCCTGTGGTGCCCAGTGGGGGTACGGTTGGTTATCTGTCGCCCGAAGCCGCCAACGGCGCCGCCCCAGCAGCGTCGATGGATATTTTTTCGGCCGGTCTGGTGCTGGCCGAGCTTTTAACAGGCAAGCCCCTCATCGATGAGCCCGATCCTTACCGCGCCATCTACCGCGTGGTGCATGAACAGTTGGCCTTGCCTGCTGCCATGAACGTCGATGTGGACGATCGCCTGCGCGCCATCGTGCTGCGGGCGCTGGCGCTGGACCCCGCGCAACGTTTCAGCACCGCTCGCGCTTTTCAGACCGAACTGGAGCAATGGGCCAGGCCGGCCACAGCGTCTGGCGAGGCAACCGGCAACAGCAACAGCAACAGCACGCTGGATTTCTTGTTGCGGCGCATGCGCCACAAGAGCGACTTTCCTGCGCTGTCGGATTCGGTGCTGCGCATTCAGAACATGGCCAACTCCGACACCGAAAGTGTCAACAGTGTTACCAACGAAATTCTCAAAGATGTGGCGCTGACCAACAAACTGTTGCGCATGGTCAATAGCGCCAACTACGCGCACCGCGGCAGCATCAACACAGTGTCCCGAGCCGTCAACCTGGTGGGCTTCAACGGTATACGCAATATGGCACTGAGTCTGGTGCTGCTGGAGCATATGCAGGACAAGGCGCATGCAGGGCAGTTGAAAGAAGAATTTTTACGCTCGCTAATGGCTGGCTCCATTGGCGGCGAACTCTGTCCACGCTCAGGCGAGAGCGAAGAGGCTTTCATCGGCGCCATGTTCCAGAACCTTGGGCGCCTGCTGGTGCAATTCTATTTTCCGGAAGAGGCCAGCCAAGTGCGCAAGATGGAGCAGTCTGCGCGTGAACCTGTGAGTGAAGCTGTCGCTTCGGTCAATGTACTGGGCCTCACTTTTGAGGAATTGGGTCTGGGCATTGCCAAGGCCTGGGGGCTACCAACAAGTATGCAGCGCTGCATGCAAAAACCGGGGGGCGCGGTGCCATCCAAAGCGCCGGTGGATTCTGGCGAGCGCATCCGCTGGATTGCGCTGGCGGCCAATGAGATTGCCGACGTGCTGCTGCATTCCGCCCCCAAGGATGTGGACGCGCGGATCGAGGCCGTCACGCGCAAGTACGTGTCGGCCATGGGCGTCAGTTCCAAGGACGTGCAGTCCGCCACCATCGTTGCGCGGCAGAAATTGATCGAGCTGGCTGCTGCGATGGAGATACGGGTCACGCCAGGTTCGGCCGCGGCCAATCTGCTGAAGGTGCCCAGTGTTTCCGGCGACAAATCGGGCTCCAAACATTCGTCAGACACCGACCCTTCGCTGCGCGGATTGGAGCTTCATGCCACGAATACGGCGTTGCCGGATGGACAACATGAGCCGCAAGCAGCAAAGGACCCGCGAGTTACACAGACCCTGATGGCCGGCATTCAGGACATCACCAACGCCATGGTGGACGACTTCAAGCTCCCCGATGTGCTGCGCATGATTCTGGAAACCATGATCCGCGCCATGGATTTTGACCATATCATCTTTTGCATGCGTGACGCCAAGACCGAGACCATGACAGGCCGTTTTGGTCTGGGAAATGGCGTGGAAGCCTTTGTCAAGAACTTCAAGGTTCCGCTCAAGTCCGGCGCGCCTGATCTGTTTGCGGTGGTCTGCAACAAGGGCACCGACACCATGATCAGCGATGCCACCGAGCCCAAGCTCGCACAGCGCCTGCCCGAGTGGTATCGCAAAGGCTTGAGCGCACCCACTTTCCTGTTGCTGCCGCTGATGATCAAGGGCGCGCCGTTTGGCCTGATTTACGCCGACAAGAAAAGCCACGGTTCTTTGGAACTGGATGAGAAAGAGTTGGCACTCTTACGCACCATGCGCAATCAGGCCGTGATGGCTTTCAAACAATCCACCTGATATCGATCGCCCCGCCATGTGTTACTCAGCACAAATTTGGGCCGACTATAAAAAGTATGTGCGTGCCTTTAGCGCCGATCTGGACATACAGGCGTTTGTGGACCTTTTTTGGGCACGGTTAGACGACGACAAGGTCAAAATCCCCAAGGCCATGGAAGAAGCATTCAAGGGCGCAGGCGACCTACGCGACCAACAGATCGGTGATTACATTGACCAGTTTCGCGCGCATCAAAAGACCAAGTTTGAGCAGACGCTGTTCAAGCAACGCACGCGCTTGGCCGATGCGCAGCGCAGCTTGCTAGCCAAGACAACCAAGGCTGCTACTGAGGCCCAGCGCATCGCAACCGACAAGGTCGATTGGTGCATGGATAAGCTGGCCGACCTGGGTCGAACGACCCTGTTTGACCAGGACTCCCGGATTTACCCTGGTTACTACGCGCCAGTGATGGTGGTTGAAGATGGCAAGCGGGTGGTCAAGCCCATGCGCTACCAATGTCGGCCGGCCGGCAAGCCGGCGTTTTTCGATGCTAAGTTTCCCGGGACCTATAACGCCCGGCGCGACAACCTCGAAGGCTTTTGGAAAGGTCAGTTTGGTCACACACACGGTGTCATCGTGGTGAACGCTTTTTACGAGCACGTCGAGCGTGCCTCACCGGATGGTCCCGAGAAGGTGATCCTTGAGTTCAAACCACGGCCTACACAGGAAATGTTGCTGGCATGCCTGTGGTCCAAGTGGTCACAGCCCGGCGCGCCGGACTTGCTGAGTTTCGCGGCGATCACCGATGAGCCTCCCGACGAAATTGCATCGGCGGGACACGATCGTTGTGTCATACCCATCAAGCCAGAGTACGTCGATGCGTGGCTCAATCCACGGTCGGCTAGCCCAGCGGAGCTCTACGCAATTTTGGACGATCGCGAGCGGCCCTACTACGAAAACCGTCTGGCCGCCTAGCACGTCGTCGCATGCGCTGACCCAGTCCAAACGGCTGTCCCCTGCGGGCAGCACATTTCCCGAAATTCGATTACATTCTGCCGACCCGGCCGCCGTGGCCTTGACCGAGGAGACCCCATGCCGACACTCAACATCAATGGCAAAGACACGCAGGTCGATGCCGATTCCTCCACCCCCATACTTTGGGCCTTGCGCGACACGCTGGGCATGACCGGCACCAAGTTCGGTTGCGGCGCAGCCCTGTGCGGCGCGTGTACGGTGCACGTGGATGGCGTTGCGACACGCTCCTGCGTCACTCCCATTTCGGCCGCGGCAGGCAAGAAGATCACCACTATCGAAGCCATTGCCAGCGACAAGGTTGGCCTGGCCGTGCAAAACGCCTGGGTCGCTCACGATGTAGTGCAATGCGGCTACTGCCAAAGTGGTCAGATCATGAGCGCTACGGCCTTGCTCAAGACCAACAAGAAGCCCAGCGACGCCGACATTGACACCGCCATGGCGGGCAACATCTGCCGCTGTGGCACCTATGCCCGCGTGCGCAGCGCCATCCATGCCGCAGCCACATCTTTAGCCTGAAGGGGAAATCACCATGCATTTCGACTCCGCATCCCTGGATCTGGCCCGCTCTCAAATGCCAAAAGGGCTGCTAGCCCTCGTGGATCGGGCACAAGGCGCTTCTAAATCGATAGCAGACGATGGCTTGCCGCGCCGTAGCTTTCTCAAAATGGGCGTGGCCTCAGGCTTCGCACTGGGCGCTTACCCCATGCTGGCAGGCGCTCAAACGGCTGCTCCCGCCGCGCCCGTCGGTCTGAAACCGTTCGAGCAACCCTCTGCCTTTGTACGCATCGACAAGGATGGGACCGTTACCGTAACCATCAATCGTCTCGAATTTGGCCAAGGTGTGTTGACTGCTTTGCCGATGTGCCTGGCCGAAGAGTTGGACGCTGACTGGAGCAAGGTGCGCGCAGAGCACGGTGATGCCGATGCCGCCTATGTGGACCCGGCCTTTGGCATGCATCTGACGGGTGGTTCGGGCTCTATCAAGCGCTCGTTCATGCAGTACCGCGAGCTGGGTGCGCGTGCCCGCGCCATGCTGGTGGCCGCCGCTGCCGCGCAATGGGGCGTGGACGCCAGCACCCTGCGCACCGAAAACGGCATGGTCATGGGCGCGGGTGGCAAGTCCATCAGCTACGGCGACCTGTCGGATGCTGCGATGAAAATGGCGGTGCCGCAAAAGGTGGCGCTCAAAGAGGCCAAGGATTTCCGCATCATCGGCAAGGCTACGCCACGGCTGGACGCGCCGGCCAAATCCAGCGGCAAGCAAAACTTTGGTATCGACATGCAACTGCCCGGCATGCTGACCGCCGTGGTGGCCCATGCCCCGGTGTTCGGTGCCAAGCTCAAATCGCTGGACGACACGGCGGCCAAAGCGGTGCCCGGCGTCAAGGCCGTGCTACGCATGCCCACTGATAGAGGTGGCGAGGGCGTAGCCGTGGTGGCGCAAGGCTACTGGTCCGCCAAGCAGGGGCGCGATGCGCTCAAGCTGGAATGGGACACGTCGGCGGTGGAGCAGGTCGATAGCGTCGCGCAACTGGCAAGCTACAAGGCTCTGGCCAAGAAGACTGGCATGGTCAAGATCGCCGCCGATATGGGGCCGCTGGCCAACGCGCCCAAGAAGATCAGTGCCGAGTTCACTTTCCCCTATCTTGCCCACGCGCCGATGGAGCCACTGAATTGCACCGTGCACGTGACCGGCAGCGGGGCGGAAGCCAAGGCCGCTATTTACCTGGGGACCCAAATGCCGGGCTTTGATGGCATGGCGGCAGCCAAGGTATTGGGCTTGGCACCGCAAAACATCAAGGTGAATGTGCAAATGGCCGGCGGCGGTTTCGGGCGGCGCGCTGTGCCCACGGCCGACTATGTGGTTGAGGCCTGCACTGTTGCCAAGCTGGCCAAGGCCGCTGGTGTGGACGCACCGGTGCGCGTGCTGTGGAGCCGCGAGGACGACATCAAGGGCGGCTACTACCGCCCCATGCACGTGCACCGCGCCGAAATTGGCTTTGATGCCAGCGGTAAGGTGCTGGCCTGGGACCATGTGATCGTGGGCCAGTCGATTGTGCAGGGCACGCCGTTTGCCGCCATGATGATCAAGGATGGCATTGACGCCACCATAGCCGAAGGCATGCGCGACCCGTATGACGTGCCCATGCGCCTGTCGATCCACCACCCGGTCGTCAACGTGCCGGTGCTGTGGTGGCGCAGTGTGGGCTCTACGCACACCGCTTACGTGATGGAAACGCTGGTTGATGAGATTGCCCGAGCCACCCAGCAAGACCCGGTGGCCTATCGCCTGAAGTTGATGGGTGACAAGCATCCCCGCCACAAGGCCGCATTGATGTTGGCCGTAGAGCAGTCCGGCTACAACAAACGCAAGCTACCCCAAGGCCAGGCCTGGGGCGTGGCGGTGCATGAGTCGTTCGACACGGTGGTCGCCTACGTGGCCGAGGCCTCGGTCACCAAGGGCGTGCCAAAACTCCATGCGGTCACCGCTGCCGTGAACTGCAATCTGGCCGTTAACCCGAAAACCGTGGAGGCGCAAGTGCAGGGCGCAGCGCTGATGGGCCTGGGCACCTGCCTGCCCGGCGCAGCCATCACCTTCAAGGACGGCATGGTCGAGCAAAGTAATTTTGGCGATTACACGGTGGCCCGTATCACC
>JBBQBG010000213.1:0-6979 GCA_038317285.1 Burkholderiales bacterium
CCAACTTCTCCAGGGCTTTCTGGGTCGCTGTTTTGGGGAGGGCCGCGCTGGCTTTACTCCCGGTTTTGGGTGGGGCTAAAGTGGCGGGGCTGTTCGGCATGGGACAATTCTGCCCGTTCTTTCAACTTTGCAGCAACCTTGCTGCAATCTCGGGAAGGCTTTGTTCAACCTTCAAGCGCCTATGACCCCATCTTCGCCCGACCACACCGTGGTCAACACCGTCACCACCACCCACACATTGAGCGACTTCGACTTCGTGTTGCCCGAGGCGCTGATCGCCCAGCACCCTGCCGCCACGCGCAGCGGTTCACGACTGCTGGACGGCAGAGTCCAGCCCCCCGTGGACCGCATCTTCAAGGATTTGCCAAACCTGCTGCGCGCAGGCGATCTGCTGGTGTTCAACGACACCAAGGTCGTCAAGGCCCGCCTGTTTGGCGAAAAAGCCACCGGCGGCAAGGTAGAGCTGTTGGTGGAGCGGGTGCTGGGTGGCCACCAAGTGGCCGCACACATGCGCGTCAGCAAAAAACCCGAAGTGGGAGCCACGCTGAAGCTCGTGTGTGCACCTGGCCACAGAGACGGCCTGAGCGCCACCATGCTGGGCCGCTGGCCCGATTCGGACGGCCCGCTGTTCCGCTTTGTGCTGTCCAATGACACCGGCGACGACCCCTACACGTTGATGGAACGCCACGGCCACGTGCCGCTGCCGCCCTACATCACCCACACCGACTCGGCGGAAGACGCCCAGCGCTACCAGACCGTGTTTGCCAAGAACCCCGGCGCGGTTGCAGCACCAACCGCCGCACTGCACTTTGACCAAGCCTTGTTAGATGAACTAGCTGGCATGGGCGTGCACCAGGCCCATGTGACGCTGCATGTGGGGGCCGGTACCTTCCAGCCCGTCAAGACCGAAAACCTGTCCGAGCACCAGATGCACAGCGAGTGGTATGACGTGCCAACCACTACGCAGCAAGCGATTGCAGACTGCCGCGCCCGGGGCGGGCGTATCGTGGCCGTGGGCACTACCACCGTGCGCACACTGGAATCGTGGGCGCACAGCGGCGTGGCCAGCGGAGACACGCGCATCTTCATCACACCGGGCTTTGAATTCAAGTTGATTGATGTGTTGATCACCAACTTCCACCTGCCCAAGTCGTCGTTAATGATGCTGGTGAGTGCCTTTGCAGGCTATGACCACATCATGGCGCTGTACCAAGCTGCGATTGCGCGCGAATATCGGTTCTTTAGCTATGGGGATGCGATGCTGCTGGAGCGCGTATAACGGCATTTCGTGTCGCTTGGCCTGTTGATGGTGGCATGTGTTGGTGGTGCCGGTGCATGGGCGCACCGGCGTGCAAGCATCGGACCTTGAGGCTGAAAATGGCAGTTCACAATATTGTTGCGTAAGGTTCGCCGGCGCACAAATGTGGACGCGCGTTCCGTCTACAAGTAAGGCTGCGTCGCCGCCGTTTGCGCAAAACAGCGAAATGGCAAAAATCCCAACCATGAGGAGCCCACGCCATGCCTACCAACAAAACACCCCCATTCAAGACGATCCCGGCGGGTACGTCCGTCACATGGCACTACCGCAGCGCTATTGGTCATGGCACTGTTACCGGGGTTCACAAGCGCGGGACCCACGCGGACAACACCATGTATTCGATTGCGGAACACGACCACCATCCAGGTGAACCAGACATCGTTTTCCATTCAGGCAAAGCGTTGACCCGTGCGCCAAAGTAGAAACCAAGATCACCAGAGTTACACCGTTCGAATCCGAGCTGACGGTACCAGGCCAGTGGCGCGGAAGTTTACGATGGGGCCTGGGCCTGCGCCGCCTGCCGCGCCATGACAGCGTCGCGTCGCACCGCCCACCACGCCACCTGCGCCAGCCAACCGATGGCCAATAACGCTGCTATGGTCACCAGCCACAGGCCCAGACGAGCCTGGTCGTCCAACAGGTAAGCGTTGCACAGCCGCAAGGGACTGTCGATGTACAGCTGTCCGACCACGGCAGTCATGGGCAATACGTTCCCCAGAAAAAACCCTTGTACCACCAGCCCTGCCGCGCGCCACGACAGCCGCAGCGCAGCACCGGACAGCAACAACGCCACACACTTGGCCGCTTCTACGTACGGTGACACCAATGCCAGATCAAGCAAACGCGGCACCATCAGCACCGCCAGCACGGTGCCCGCGCCCACCAACCCGCTGATGCCATAGGCATTCCAGCGCGCGATGCGAACGCGTGCTGCGGGCGACAGGCCCGCCACCAGCAGCGCGCCAGACAACAGCCACAGCGGGAATTGCAACACCATGTGCCGCCACATGCTGGCAGTAAGCCACTGGCGCAAGGCGGGCACCAGTAGCAATGCCAGCAAGACCAGGGCCACCATCACCTGTCGCCGTGGCGCGCAGCGAGCCGCTAAGGCAACCAGCCGTGCGCGCCACTTGGCCAAAAGCGGGCTGTTCACAGCCGCCCGCCTTTGGCTAGGTGGCGCGCATAGTCCAGCGCGAGTTGCTGCTCAGCCAAATCAAACACGCGCACCATGCGGCCTTGCGCATCGAACACCAGAAAGGCCGCGTTGTGCTCGTAGTCCCCCAGCCCATTGGGGACCACCACCACGCCTAGGCGCTGCAACAACGCCTGTTGCTCACTTCCATCTGGTACCCGCACCCAATGCCACACGGCAGGGTCAGCTTGCAGGTTCTGCGCATAGTTTTGCAAAACAGCGGGGGTATCGTGTGCGCCGTCGAAGCTAATGGATAGCAGGCGCACATTCTTCGCCGCGCCAACTGCGCGGTCAGCCCGCAGTGCGGCTTGCAGTTGCTGAAAGCTGCTGCCCAGCGAGAGGCACACCGTCTGGCAGCGGGTGTAAACAAAATCAACCAAGGTGATGCCGCCGCCCTGCACAAAAAACGAGGAAAGGCTCTGCGCAGCGATGCCAACGCCGTCGATGCGCACGGGAGGAACAGGAACGGGTTGCTGCGCGACCTCCATGCGGCGCGCGCCTTCGGCCGTCCAAACCTGGAAGTCATGCGTCAACCAATTGGCGCTGGCATACCCGGCCAATACCAACAAGCAGGTCAGCAAGGCGGTACGCAGCATGACAGCTAACCCGTGCCCGCCCAGGCGTCAGTTGGTCTTGGTGGCCAGCGCCTGCAAAGCGGCTCCGCCTTCAAACGGTGTCGTGCGTGTACTGGCCTTGCGTTCTTGTTCAAACACATTGGCCGGCAATGGCTGCGCCTTGTTTGACCATTCGCCGCGGATATAGGTGGCTACCGCAGCCAGTTCGGCGTCCCCCAACTGCTGGAAGGACGGCATGGCGCCGCTGTACTCCGTGCCCGCAACTGTGATCTTGCCGTTGATACCGTGCAGCAGGATGTTGGCAACGGTGCGCGCATCGCCCTGCACCCATTCCGAACCATCAAGCGGCGGGAACACACCCGGCAGGCCCTTGCCTGTGGCCTGGTGGCAGGCGACGCACTGCGCGGCGAAAACGGCCTTGCCATCTACCGCAGCACCCGCAGCCGCAGGTACCGGGCCGGACAAATCGGCCACCGTGCGGCGGTCCCCCAGTTCGGCGTTACCAAAAGGCTCGGAGATGAAGATGTACACCACGCCAAATAGCACCATGGCCATGGTAATCGCAGCGGCGGCCAGAGGCATCGGGCGGGTGCGTTCCTCGGGCTCGGAGTTTTCGCGCTCCTGAGCCAAATGGGAGGTGTCGGATTCTGGAGTCATAAGAGCCTTGCGGGGATCAGGATGCGGGTGGCGCGGGTGGCGCTGGTGCCACTACTGGCGCTGCGGGGGCAGAGACCGCAGTGCTTGGCTGGACCGGCGGTGGCAGCACCGGGTAGGTGTGGTTCATGCCCTGCAGGTACTTCACCAAATCCAGCGCCTCGGGTCGCGCCACAACGACCTTGCGCAAGGGTGCGTACCCTGGCGGGAGCTTTACCACCTCGTCGCCTGCTTCAGCGGCGTCTTTGACTTCAAACATGTAGGGGTACGACGGCATGATGGAACCCGGCACATAGGCGCGCGGCTGGTACAGATGACCCAGGTGCCAGTCCTTGCTGGGTTGGCGCGCACCGATGTTGAAGAGGTCAGGCCCCGTACGCATGCTTCCCAACAAGTGGGGTCTGTCGTAAAAATAGTCGCCGGGCACCGATGCCCGACCCCAGCCCCGTTCGGCATCCGGGCCCAGGTTGCGATCCCGGGGCTGCTGGCTGTGGCAGTACACACATCCACTGGAGATATACACCTGTCGACCGCGAAGCTCAGCACTGCTGTAGGGTTTGAGGCCTTCGGGCGGCTTGATGTCTCGCACCTGCAAATACGGCATGACCACGAGCGCTGCCGTGGCCACCGAGAGGGCGACCATAGCGCCGGCTGCGAGTTTGACTTCATTCTCCATTTGCGAGCTCCATTGCTTTGGCGGGCCGGGTGAAGAGGGCAGCTCCGGTTCGCGTAGGACCAAAGCGCAGCGCCATAGCCATGAAATGACCAACAAAAACAAGGTGACTGGCCAGCATCAGTGAACCACCGACGCTGCGCCATTGCAGATAGGGAATCGTTACCGCCACCGACTCCATAAACGGCCGTGAGGCATCGAGCATGGCCAAGCCCTGCAACCAGCCGCCAATGCTCAGACCCACGAAATAGATACTGATTCCGATCACTGCCAGCCAAAATTGCACCGTGATCAGGCGCGGATACGGCCATTCCCAGTTCAGCACGCGCGGCAGCATGAAATAGATCGCGCCAAACAACACCATCGTGACGAACGCATAGGCACCCAAGTGGGCATGCGCCACTGTGAAATGCGTAAAGTGCGCCACCTGATTGACACTGCGCAGCGCCTCCAGCGACCCCTGAAACGACGACAACATGTACATAAAGCCGCCAAACATCATGAAGCGCAACGTAGGCGACTGGCGTGCCAGGTACATGCGCCCCCACATCGTTCCCGCCATGTTGATGGTGAACGCCGCCACGGGAATGATCATCATCATGCTTTGCACGATGGACAGCGTGGTTAGCCAACCGGGAATAGGACCGCCAATCAGGTGGTGACCGCCGACCTGCCCGTAGAAAAATGCCAGTGTCCAGAAGCCGAGAATTGACAGGTTGTAGGAGCGCACCGGCCGGCCGATGATCTTGGGTAGAAAGTAATAGATGGCGCCCACGCTGACAGGCGTAAACCACAGGCCCAACACGTTGTGGCCGTACCACCAGTTGGTGGTTGCCTGCTGCACGCCGGTGTGCACCCCAGGCAGCTTGCCGATGATGAACAACAGCGCAATCCACAACAGCGCAGCCACCATATACCAAACGCTTACATACAACGATTCAACCTTGCGATTGACCAGGGTGTACAGCACGGGGCCGATGATGCAGATGAACCCTGCCACGATGAAGATGCCGATCTGCCATGGAATTTCCAGGTACTCCATGCCATCGGTCCATCCAGAGCCGATAGCGCCTATGGCGCTGGCGATTCCGGTATTGATCAACGCACCTCCAAGCATCACCCACATGGCGCCCACCAGGGGTGTTCGCAAAAGACGCGGCAGCAGCCAGACGATCACGCCCAAGGCTGCGTTGGTGATCCAACCATACAGCACGGCCGTCAGATGGATCGTGCGGATTCGACCGAACGTCTCCCAGGCCTCGCTGACCAGCAAGTCGGGCATGTGCAGCTTGAGAGATGCCGTGAGCCCCGCCACCGAACCCAACACCAGCCAGAAACAGCCGAAGGCAATGAACATGAATACCGGGAACGCGCTGGAGTGGTCCGCCTCGATGCGGTGACGTCGCTCGTCGGGGTCGCCTACATGCTCGGTTTCGCCCGGCAGTGCAGCAGCGCCCTGCAGTTGGGCATTTCCGGTACCGTTCAGCGCCGGGTCATCGACCTTGCCCAGCTCGCCTGGGGCGAAGATCACCGACGCCGCGCGCGGATTCTCGACCAGCAGCCCCTTGCGCATGGACCAGATGAAAACAAATAGTCCCATGATCGAGAGCAAAAACGCCCCCAGCAAACTCAGTATTGCACTGTCCATCGGTGAGCTGCCTTTGCGCTTGTGTGCGCCAGCTGCGCACGGATTTATTGAGGTGGATCAACGTCCTGTCCATCCAACTTTGCTAGGAGGATGCCGAGGCGATTATAAGATTCATAACAAATACCTATTTTTTCCACGGTAAAGCCCATGTTTTCGGCCACAGTACTTCGCTGTCTACGGCATCGGGGACAATGGCACCATGCTGAAATTTGACCTGATAGCCACCGACCCTGCCCGCGAGGGCTATGCTGGCTCCCACGCCCGCCGCGGCACCCTCACGCTGAACCACGGCGTGGTGCAAACCCCCATCTTCATGCCGGTAGGCACCTATGGCACCGTCAAGGGCGTGATGCCGCGCAGCCTGGAGGAAATGGGTGCGCAGATCATTTTGGGCAACACCTTTCACCTGTGGATGCGCCCCGGCCTGGACGTGATGGCCAGCTTTGGCGGCCTGCACGCGTTTGAAAAGTGGAGCAAACCCATACTCACCGACTCGGGCGGCTTCCAGGTCTGGAGCCTGGGCGAGATGCGCAAGATCAGCGAGGAAGGCGTCAAGTTCGCCAGCCCCGTCAATGGCGACAAGCTGTTTTTGACACCCGAAATCAGCATGCAGATCCAGACCGTGCTGAACAGCGACATCGTGATGCAGTTCGACGAGTGCACGCCCTACGACACCAAGGGCCACATCACCACCGAGCGCGAAGCCCGCACCTCGATGGAGCTGAGCCTGCGCTGGGCCAAGCGTTGCCAGGCTGAATTCACCAAGCTGGAAAACCCGAACGCGCTGTTTGGCATCGTGCAGGGCGGCATGTTTGAAAACCTGCGCCAGGAGTCGCTGGACCAGCTGGTGGAGATGGATTTCCCCGGCTATGCCGTCGGTGGTGTCAGCGTCGGCGAGCCCAAGGACGAGATGCTGCGC
>JBBQBG010000214.1:0-6887 GCA_038317285.1 Burkholderiales bacterium
ACCGGGCTTTGCATCAGCACCAAAGACTTGCGTTCGGACTGCGCAAACACGGTGTAGCGGCGTTCTTTGTCCTGGCTGCCATCGGTGTTGAAGACGGTGATCTGTGTGTCGACCTGCAGGTTGTCGGCGCTCATGCGGTAGCGGTCGGCGTCTTTGAGTAATGTGGGTATGTCTTGGGCGTTGGCTGCTCCGAATTGGAGAGCCAGGGTCATAACCCCCAGTAAACGCAAGAGTCCGGCCCCCACTCCCCCCAACCCCCTCGCCCCGCCGGGCGAGGGGGAGCCCAACAGCCACATTTGACCGCGCGGGAAAGTGAGGCTTCTACGGCGCGTAGGTGTTGAAGCAACGGTTGGTTGGGGTGCCTGAAATGCGTTGGACAGAGTTGTTGTAAGAGAAATCATGTTGTAGCCCTCGTGGAATGTGCGTATATAGCTATAAAAATAATAGCGTTTCGTAATTGGTGTGAGCATCGAGTCGTAGAAGCTTCACTGCTTGGCAGTAACAAAATCGGCTGTCCGCTTTGACTCCCCTTCGCCCGGCGGGGCGAGGGGGCTGGGGGGAGTGGGGGCCGGTAATTTGAATCTCAGGTGTGCGCCAACGCATCCACAACCGGCATGTGTACCGTCTTGCGCGCCACCCAGCTTGACGCCAGCATCGTCAGCAGCACCATGACCGCCACCGTGGCGATATACATCGTCGCGTCAATAGCGATGTTCAGCGGATAGCCTACCGAGCGGCCGGGTGGCGCTGGCATGGTCACAGGCACCACATACAGCATCAGCGCGATGCTCAGTGACAGCACGGCTCCGGTCAACGCGCCCAAGCCACCCAATACCATGCCCTCCAGCGCCAAGGTGCGCAGCAGTTGGCCGGGCAGGGTGCCCATGGCGCGCAGCGTGCCAATCTCGCGGGTGCGCTCGATGATGGCCATGGCCATGGCATTGGTCACCACAAACACCACGATCACGCCAATGATCATCCCCAGCGCGCCAAAGATGCGGTTGTACAAATCACGCACCGACTTGTAGAAGAAGGCCTGGTCCATCCAGGTCTGCACAGTCGATTGTGGAAACTGCGCCGCCAAGCGCTGGTGCACGGGCTCTGTCGATTCCATACGGTCCAGAAAGATGCCCAAGCTGGATACGCGCTCTGTCACCAACAGCTTTTGTGCGGTCACGATGTCGGTGTAGACCAGGCGTTTGTCGATATCTGGCACGCCAGTCGAGAAGATGCCTTTGACCCGCACGTCCATCGCGTTCATCGCGCCTTCGGTGGTGCTGGCCAGCAGCGTCAGGCTGCTGCCGGGCGTTGCCTTCAGGCTGCGTGCCAAGCCCTCGCCCAACATGATTTCGGCCTCTTTGCTACCAGACAACAGCACACTGCCAGCCGTCATCGTCAGGAAAGGGCCCTTTACTGCGAACTCGCCGTCAGGGTCTACACCGGCCGCCAGCATGATGGTGGATTTGTCGCCATTGCTGATCAGGCCGGTGAATTCCACCTTGGGCAGCACTTGGCGCACCGCAGGGTCCGCCAGCAATTGGGTGCGCAACTGGGCCACGTTTTCCAGACCGTGTTGCAAGGGCGCGTCTTCGTCTTGCGTGAAGTGTGCCGGCGTGCCCAGGATCAAGTGGCCGGTCGTGCGCGCAGCCGACTGGGCCAGTGCCTGGTAGGTATTGAGCGCAAAGCCACCGGCCAGCAAGATGGCGGCCGTGCCCAGTGCGGCAATCGAAACCGTCACCAGCGAGCGGCGGCGGTTGCGCAGTGTGTTTTGAATGGCAAACTTTAGCCACATGGTTGTTGCGCCGGTCATTGGATTCTCCCGTCCAAGAGTGCCACCACGCGGTCGCAGCGGCTGGTCAGGCGGCTATCGTGGGTGGCTATGACAAAGGCCGCGCCCTCGGCGTGGCCGCGTTCGCGCATCAGGTCCAGCACCTGATCAGCAGTGCGCGAGTCCAGGCTGGCCGTGGGTTCGTCGGCAATCACCAAACGGGGCCGTTTGATCAGCGCGCGGGCAATCGCCACGCGCTGGCGCTGGCCACCCGACAGCGCGTCGGGGCGGTGGTGGGCGTGGTCTTGCAAGCCCACAGCTGCTAGTTGTGCAGCCACGCGTTCGCGTCGCTCGGCGGCGGGAACCCCGGCCAGGAACAACGGATAGTCCACGTTCTCGGCCACCGTCATCACCGGCACCAGGTTGAAGCTTTGGAACACAAAGCCCAGCGCGTCGCGCCGCAGCAGCGTGCGCTGGTTTTCATTGAGGCCGCCAATCCTTTGGCCACCGAGTGTGATGTCGCCCGAGTCGGGTGTGTCGATCAAACCGCAGAGGTTGAGGATGGTGCTCTTGCCACTGCCCGAGGGGCCGGTCAGCGCCAGCAGCTCGCCGCGCTGCACGGTCAGGTCCACACCTTGCAGCGCGGGGATTACGTGCTGGCCCAGGCGGTAGGTTTTGTGCACGCCGCGCATCGCGACAACCGGCTGGTTGTCAGTGTTGCCGGGGTTCATGATGGCAGGCCTTTCAACAGTTCTTGGGCCTTGGGTGCTTGCGGTGCCTGCTGCTCTACGATGAGGGTCAAGTAGCGCTTGGCTTCTAGCGTGTTGTTGGCCTTGGTCGCCTCAGTGGCGGCCTTGAGCCAGACCGTGCCCTTGAAAGGCAATGGGGCGGTGGCAAACAACGGGCTTGCCAACACATCACCCAGCAACTTGGTGCCACGCTCCTTGCGGTTCATGAAGCCGGGCACGGCCAGAAAGGTGTTGGCGGCTACATACTTCACTTCCAGTACGCCGGGTGTTCCGCGTTGCATGGGCGCGTCATGGCTCGCGTTGAGCATGGCCAGGGCCTTGTCCAACTGTGCCAGACCGTCCTCGGCATAGCCCATCTTCTTCCACGGCATCATCGCGGTCGAGGCCCGCATTGCTGTGGCGGAACCGGTATAGGCCATCAGCACAGGGTTGGCGGGCTCGCTTTTGAGCAGGTTCGAAAACGCCTCGGCGGCTCCATCGATGGCGGCTGTGTCTCCGGCGCTGGCCTGGATGAACTGCTGGAATGCGGTCTGGAATTGCGCGTCGGGTACTGCCATAGCGGCGGCGCCCAGGCAGAGCAAACTGGTTGCCACTGCGATGTGGCCAATGTGACGGGCGAGACGGGTTTTGGCGGTGTGCTGCATGGCTGACTCCTCTGAAAATTGAATGAGGAGTGCAGTGTCGGAATCCAGCACTGGTGGCGCAGCCGCTTTGAGACGAAATGGCACGCGGCGGCGCGAAATGCCGCAGGCTGGCGCGAAACTCGCGGTGGGACCCCCGCGTGCTAGCCAGGCAGCGGCTAGAGCTGTCCTTCGGTGAGCGTGTCCAACTGGAAGCGGCCGCTCTTGTCCCACAGCCAGGTGTCGGTATAGGTTACGCGGCCCAGTTTGGAGGGGACTGGAAAGGGGGCCGCTGCGCGTACCGTGCGTTCGATCTCGGCAACCACGTCTGGCACATGGCTGGGCGCGCGCATCCAGCGCATACCGGTTACGGCCCCTTTGGAGTTGATGTCCACCTGCAACACACCAATGGCATGCAGCATGGGCGGCATTTTGCCGCTGAAGATGCGCTGGGTGTTTTTTGCATAGAGGTGTGCAGCACCATCGCGGCGGTATTCACGCGCAGTGGTCGCAGTGGATGGCCGCACGAGAGCGTCGGCTGTAACGTGTGCGGGCTGCGGGGATGGGGGTGGAGCCTTTGACTCTGCTTGCGCGGCGGTGGGCTGGGGTGCTACCGGCGCCGAGTTGGTACAGGCAGCCAGGATACTGGCAGCGCCCGCCCAAAGGCTCACGCGATACAACTTTTGCAATAGCATGGTTAAAGTTTTTGGGTGTATTGAACCAACGGGAAGACGCATACTTGCGGTCAATTGTGTCGTGCGCATCGACTGATAATCCGTTAAAAAGGTATCTGAATGTGAGCTTGCAATCCGCCTTGTTCGATCTGCTGCAACGCCAGTCTGCCATTCTGGTCACGGTGCAGTCTACCCGCGGATCCGTGCCACGCGAGGCAGGCACCTGGATGGCGGTGTTTGCCGACACCATTGTGGCCACGGTGGGCGGTGGGCATCTGGAGTTCGACGCCATTGCCCACGCGCGCAGCCTCTTGTGTGGTGCACAGGGTGATGCGGTAGTGCGCTATGCACTGGGCCCAAGCTTGGGCCAATGCTGCGGTGGCGAGGTGGTCTTACATTTTGAAAAGGTTGCGGTGTCGGATTGCGAAAACCTTCGCCAACGGCTATCCCCAATGCTGCTGCCCGTCGCGCTGTTTGGCGGTGGCCATGTGGGGCGGGCCGTGGTGCAGGTGCTGGCGAACCTGCCGATGCACGTGACCTGGGTCGACAGCCGCGACGAAATCTTTCCAGTCGGCTTGCCCTCCAATGTGCAATGCGAACATTCAGACCCCGTGCACGATGCGGTATCCGATTTGCGACCCGGCTCGCGCGTGCTGATCATGAGCTTCAGCCATGCCGAAGACCTCGACGTGGTGGTCGCATGCCTGGCGCGCCAGCGTGCGCAGCAAGACCTACCCTATGTGGGGTTGATTGGTAGCAAGACCAAGTGGGCTTCGTTTCGGCAGCGGTTGGTGGCGCGGGGATTTACGCAAGCCGAACTGGCGCACATCACCTGCCCGATTGGCGTGCCCGGAATCACTGGAAAGGAGCCGGAGGTGATTGCGGTGGCCGTTGCTGCTCAGCTCCTGCAAAATGTGTACGACGCGGATTAGCCAACAACGAATGGATCTACATGCCAACAGCCGAGACACTTGAACGCTTTATCGCGCGCGTTGAAGAAAACGCCCATGCTGAAGCCTGTGAAGAGTTCCACACCCCTGACTCCTTGATGCAAGAGAACCAGTTACCGCCCAGGGTGGGGCGCGACCTACACGTATCACACGAGCGAAAAATGCTTTCCCGCGCCAGGTCGGTGTCGTCGCAGTGCGTGCGCCCTCGGGTGATCGCATCGCACAAGAGACCTTCTTTTACGACCCGGCGCAACAGATTTCCACGAGACTACCAGCGCGGGGCAGCTAAGCAGATTGAAGCCTGACGATTTTGCGTGTGCTTGGCGGCGTCTGGCGACCTACATGCCGATACGCGTGGTCTTCAAACGCAGGGCTGCGGCCCACAGAAAATCCGTAGTCAACTCAAGCGCAGAACGGGTGGAGTCGTTTCGGGTGCCAGAGCAATGCTTCTGTGACGCAAATTCGCGACAAAGCATGGCTCGTATATTGCGTCGCTGCGCTAGGCTCGAGGGTATTCACCAATGGCTGAAAAACAGCTGTGCTGCAACATGCATTTGAAAACTGTATACACTTTAAGCCATCGTCGCAGCGGAGCGGGGCCACTTCCAACGGCCTTAGTTCGCGACCCATTTCTGCTTACAGCGCCCGCAGTGGTGAGCAGCTTGCATGCAACCGGTGCGTATTGCCTGCACCGCAAAGGGTAAGACCGATGGAAAGCTACTACCTCGACTGGGCCAATCTGCTGCTGCGCTGGGTCCACGTCATCACCGCCATTGCCTGGATTGGCTCCTCTTTCTATTTTGTTTTTCTGGACAGCAGCCTCACGCCGCCAGAAGATGAAGACCTGAAGCGCCAGGGGGTTAGCGGCGAGCTATGGGCCGTGCACGGCGGCGGCTTCTACCACCCGGTCAAGTTTCTCGGCGCACCGCCGCAATTGCCCAAGCACTTGCACTGGTTCTACTGGGAGAGCTACAGCACCTGGCTCAGCGGCTTCTCGCTGTTCACGGTGTCCTATCTGTGGAGCGCGGGCACTTACCTCATCGACAAGTCGGTGATGGACTGGTCGCCGCAGGCGGCTGTAGTAGTGGCATTGGCGTTTCTCGTGGTGTTCTGGTTGGCGTATGACGGTATCTGCCGCATCTTTGGCCAGCGCAAGAACGGCGACGCCATCGTCGGCGCGTTGGTCGCCGTGCTGGTGGCTGTGGCTGCCTGGTTAGCCTGCCACTGGTTTGCCGGGCGTGCTGCCTTTTTGTTGGTGGGCGCGATGATTGCCACCAGCATGAGCGCCAATGTGTTCTTCTGGATCATCCCCGGCCAAAAGACCGTGGTGGCCGACATCAAAGCCGGCAAGCCCATCGACCCCATCCACGGCAAGCGCGGCAAGCAGCGCAGCGTGCACAACACCTACTTCACGCTGCCGGTGTTGTTTGCCATGCTCAGCGGCCACTACAGCTTCACATACACGCATCCGCAGAACTGGTTGGTGCTGGTGCTGATGATGTTTGCCGGGGCTGCCATCCGACAGTTCTTTGTGCTGCGCCATGGCTTCAAGCTGGGGCGCAATGGCCACCCCTGGCCCTATGCGCTGGCGGGTTTGATAGCCATTATTGCCGTGATAGTCTGGCTCAAGCCTGAGCCAGTTTCAACCAAAAATGCTATAAACTCAGTAGCGCCTCACGCACAATCCACGAGGGCTAGCGGCCCAATTGGCTACAAGGACTTGCAGCCGGTGCTCGAGCAACGCTGCTACCTGTGCCATGGCGCGCAGGTACAGATGAAGAACGTCCGCCTGGATTCGGTCGAGGCCATCAAGCTCCATGCCCAGGCCGTATACCAACAGGCGGTGGTCACCAAGGTGATGCCGATGAACAATGCAACCGGCATCACCGACGCCGAGCGCGGCCTGATCAAACAGTGGTTTGAAAGCGGTGCTGCGCTGAACTGATGCCGGCGCGGCTGGTACAGTAGGCCCACTTTTTTTAACGAACCTATTTCGCTATGCACACCCGCTTGACTGTTGCGCTTTTTGCGCTGTTGCTTTCCCTAACGTCGGCCGCCTGGGCGGGCGAACGTGGCTACTTTGGTTTCAACCCCGAGATTGATGCGGAAGGCATGTTCTGGAACCC
>JBBQBG010000215.1:0-6867 GCA_038317285.1 Burkholderiales bacterium
CGGTGGCCGTGACTGGCGTTGCATCAGCGGCTATGGCCATGCACCCGAACACATCGCGCTGTACTGTGCAGACCTGAACGTATTGATTGGTGGCGACATGATGCTGCCGCGCATATCAACCAACGTCAGCGTTTACGAGCAGGAGCCCGAGGCCAATGCGCTGGTGCAGTTTTTGGATTCCATTGACAAATTCCGCGCGCTGCCCGAAGACACGCTGGTGCTCCCATCCCACGGCAAGCCGTTCACCGGTATGCACATCCGCATCCAGCAGTTGCATGACCACCACCGCGACCGGCTGGCTGAGGTGATGGAAGCCTGCACGGCAGGGGCCTGCAGCGCCCACGACATACTGCCAGTGATGTTCAAGCGCCCGCTGGACATGCACCAGACCACGTTTGCGATGGGCGAGGCGGTGGCGCACCTGCATGCGCTGTGGTTTGCCGGCAAGCTGCAGCGCAAACTTGATGCGCAGGGCGTCTACCGCTTTGCGCCGATGGCGGCCAAAACATGATTGAACTGTGTACTCGACCGCGCCCACCGACACGCGATCGCGATAGATCGGGAACAGACAGGTCCGCCCTACCGCACCCGCCAGCACGGTGTGTCAAGCGCCTACTTGCCCAGACTGCGCGCCACGCGGAAGCCGACCGCGTTGGAACGGAAGTCTGATGTAAACCAGTTGCGGCTGCTGACACGCAGCGCAGCAGGCTCACCCGACCAAGCGCCCCCGCGCAGCATTCGTTTGTCAAGGGCTTTGCAGGTCTTCACCCAGGCACTGCCATCGGTGGGTGCGCCAACATAGGTGTCATGCTGGCAATCCTGAACCCACTCCGACACATTTCCAAGCACGTTGTACAGGCCAAAGGGGTTCGCGTTGAAGCTGCTGACCGGCACCGTCGCCTGCCGCCAAGCACCCTTGTTGCTGCCCAGAAAGTCGGGGGCGGTGGTGTCGTAATTGGCGCGTTCGCTCGCCAGCGCATCACCCCACCAAAAAACCGTGGTGCTGCCCGCACGGGTAGCGTATTCACGCTCAGACTCACTGAGCAAGCGGTACATCTGGCCGGTGGACTGACTCAGCCATTGGACATAGGCCTGGGCGTCATTCCAACTGACACAGACCACGGGATGGTCGTCGGTCTGCGTGAAGCCCACATCGCGCCACTGGAAATTGCGGTGATTGGTCCACTTATGGCCTTCCCACGCAAAGCAGCCGCCGCTTTGCTCGGCTTCTGTGCGGTACTGGGTGGCTCGTACAAAGGCAGAAAACTCACCCTTGGTCACGGCATAGCGCCCGGCCGCGAACCTGCGCAAAGAGACCTTGTGTTGCGGTCCTTCGCGCGGATCGACAGCTTGGGATGGCTCTGACTTTTTGGTATCGCTGCCCATTGCAAATTGCCCGGCCGGAATGACGACCAATTCCGGGCAGTCTGCGCAGTCTTTGATGTGTGCGTTGCCGTCAACGCCAACCGTCGTCACCGCCGAAGCAGCAGGAACCGGTTGGCTTGGTGCAGGCACTGGCGCAGGCGTTGCCACGGACTTGCCCGGCTGGGTGGGGTTGTCTTTGTCGCGCCCGGGGCTAGACACCGGTCCGCGAGGCGGCACTGGTTGGTTCGCCGAAACGGGTGCGGCCGGCTTGCGCGCAAACTGCGTACCCAAAGGATCGCCGCCGCTAGCCACCGAAAACACCAGGTAACCTGCAAGACCCATAACGATAGTAGCCATGCCCCAGCGCTGCTGTATCAACAGGTTGGCCAAAATTATTAAACCCACAGCAACCACCGTTGCCGCGGTCCAGTTGCCGGTCAACTTGTGCCAAAAATAGCCGCAGAACAGAGACCCTGCAGTAATTGCCAACCATTTCAAGGCTTCCATTGCATCCTCTCAGAAAAGTGCGTGGTCAGTATCGCACGCGCGTTTGGGAAGCAACGGCACGCGCATTCCACAGCGCCGAAGACAGGAGAAACCCCCTAATCCATTGTGTTTGACCCGGCTAGTGCCAGGAGGGCTTTGACCCACTCGCATCGGCTGAAGAGGCATAGCTGCTCTTGTGGTACAACAATTGGATCAGCATCGCTGCGGCCTGATTCTGGTGCGCGGCGGGCCAATCACGCAGCAGCGAGGCAAGGCCGTCGATAACGTCTTCATCGACCTGTTGCACATGGTCTGCCAGGCTAACAACATCATCCCGCTTGACCCCTGCTACATCATCAGCTCGAATTTTCAGATCCGGTCGGCGACTGCGAAAACGGATCTTGGCAAACACGCCATTGGCAACGGCGGCCAGCGACAGCACGCCCAGCGGCCGCATCAAGTGCTCAAGCAACTTTACGCGCATCTGTGGCCCAACCGAACAGTACAAATCACCGATGAGTTGCGGTATCGACTGTGCGACGCCCAACGACCCCGCGCGACGGACCGCCCCGTCGTAGCGTGGCGGAATCGGGCTGACTGCGTCAGTGCGTTTAGAGGGGTCTGTTTGTTTCTTAAAGGGCACTCCAAAATTCATGATCTGCTTCTCCACAAAAGACAGGACAACCTTGAACTTGCCTAGCATTTGAAATCGATCGGCGCCACGTCAGGCGACTTGCACCTCGATCTTTCGCGGCTTGACATGCTCGACCTTGGGTATATGCAGGCGCAATACCCCTTGTCGGAATTCGGCCGCAACCTTGTCTCGATCCAGCTCCTTCCCCAACGTAAAGGTGCGCCCGTACCGCGGAAAGGGCACTTCCCCGTCAATGCTCAAGGTATCGGACTCCGCACGGATGCACAGCTTGTCTTTGGGCACTCCTGGCAAATCCGCATAGAGGGTAATGCCCGATGCATCTTCGAGCACGTCTGCGGGTAGCACAGAGACAGCTTCGTCGCCCGCGTCGGCAGGCTGCTCTTTGCCCATGTTCTTGTCAATCATGGTGTGCTCCTTTGCGTTAGTGGATTTCGAAGTGGCGGCCCGCCGGAACTTGCTGGCAAAGCGTTCGTTGATGTGCACTGCCTCGCCGCGGTTCTCGCTGGCCAGGCCGGACTTGCGTTCGCCCGACACGGTCGGCACGCCCCGCTCGATGGTTACGTCGATGGATTTGGGGTCCAGAACCGGATCAAATGCATAAATTTCCACGGAATCAGGTGTGTCACCGATATGCATGGCGGGAAAATCGGTTCTCCCCTCACCACGGATGCTGGACGTCGTGGTCGCATACCTTTGAAATTGGCGCTGCAGGCGACCCAACTCTGACAACAAGTCACTCGATGTATAGGTTCGGTACATAGCTAGTCTCCAAGAAGACCACCGGCCCTTCCGGCGGTTTCAAATCCGAAATAGGGGCACCATTTTCAGATTTCAAGACCCCAAAATCAAGTCGACGACCGCCTCGCCAGGGCGCCACACGCGGCGCGCCAGATGGCTACCACTTGGGGATCGCGTCGTCCTTGAGTTGCCCGCGCAGCTCGGCGTAGTCGGGCACGACACTGCGCACCGTATCCCAAAAGCGGGCGCTATGGTCCATGACACGCAGATGGCTCAGTTCGTGGGCGACCACGTAGTCGATCACAGCTGGTCGTAAATGGACCAAGCGCCAGTTCAGGCGTATCGAGCCGTCCGACTTGGCGCTGCCCCAGCGGGTCCCCGCGTTGCTGAGGCTGAGCTTGTGCCACTGCACTTGCAACAAGGGCGCGAAGTGGTCCAAGCGTTGCAGAAAATGTTCGCGCGCCTGGCGCATCAGCCACGCTTGAACAGCATCACGGATCTGCTCTGGTGTAGCAGTCTTGGTCAACCCGACGCGCAAGGGGCGCAATCCCGCTTCTGGCGCTTCGCCCAATTGCGCGCCAACGGCTCCAAAGTTGTGCCCAGGGTCCAACACGACCTGGATTTGTTCGCCAAACAGGGGCAAGACAACACCGTCGCACCAATCCACGCGCGTCTCTTGCTGGCGCGCCTGGCGCGCGCGGGACTCGTCGAGCTTGCGCGTGATCCATTGCGACTTTTCCCGCAGCGCGGCTTCGACCTCAACCACCGGCGTCCACCTTGGGGCGCGCACGACCAAGCCATCGGGTCCGATGACAAAGCCAATGGTGCGTCGCTTGGCACGTTGGAATAGATAGGCCACCGTGGCATCGCCCAGACGCACCTCGCGGTTGGCGCGGGGGTGCGTGAAGGCGGCCGGCGCAATGGCTTGGCTCAGCGGTTGCGCCAGCGTGTGGGTTATGCCAGGGGTCGGCAGCGGGGCTGAAGCCGGTTTTACGGACGCTATGTTTTCAGGAGCGTCTTGCGCAGGCTCCACGAGGGCTAGCGCATCAAAAAGGTCTAAGGTGTACTGGAAAAAACCGCGCATGGTGTTCAGAGTCGAGGCCATGGCTGCCTCTAGCGGTAGGCCTCAGGGTCCAGGCGGCGCATCTCGGCTTCGATCCAGTCTTCCACTTCCTGCATCAGCTCCTTGTGGTGGCGGCCGATGCTGGGGATAGGTTTGCCGATAGACACATCCACAATGCCAGGCGTCTTGATGAAGGCCTTGCGTGGCCAGCATTTGGCCGACGTCACTGCGATGGGGATGACGGGCGCGCCGGTCTGTACCGCCAGGCGCGTGCCGCTGGTTTCGTAAACGCCCTTTTGCCCGCGCTCCATGCGTGTGCCTTCGGGGAACATGATGATCCAGATGCCCTGAGCGAGACATTCTTTGCCGCGCGCCACTACCTTTTTGAAGGCCTGGGTGCGCAAGCTACGGTCGATGTGGATCATGTCCAGCAAGCCAATCGCCCAGCCAAAAAAAGGCACATACAGCAGCTCCTTTTTGAACACATAGGCCAGCGGATGTGGCATCAGCGCCGGCATCAAAAAGGTCTCTAGCGTGGACTGGTGCTTGACCAATAACACCGCCGGACTCGTCTTACCCGTTGGCAAGTTCTCCATGCCAGTGACCCGCGTCTGAATACCCAGCAGCACGCGCGCGCTACCGATACTGCTCAAGCCCAGCCACGCGGACGCAATGCGGTAGCGGTAGCGGCGGTCCAGGCCTAACACCGCCACAAGGATGATGGCCAGCGTGTAAGGGATCACGGTTAGCACCAACCAAGCCATGTGCACCAGCGATCGGAAAAAAGACATATTTAGTAAAATGGGCCTGTAGCCCTCGTATTAATTGGTTGTATAGCTACCAAATACGTAGCATTAAAGATCTGCAGCCTGCGAAGGGCGCACGTCTTGCATGACCAGGTATTCGACGAAGGCCGCCAGGTCTTCGTGCACGATGGTGTCAAGCGGATAGCCCTCCGGCAATGGGCGGCCACGGTAGGCTGCGGCTTTGCCGGTCAACACCAAGTGCGGCTCGCAACCGGCGGCCACGGCCGAAACCAGGTCACGCTGCGCATCGCCCACGGCTGGCATGCCCTTTAAATCGATGCCATAACGCTCGCCAATTTGCTCGAACAGACCCGGCTCGGGCTTGCGGCAGCGGCAACCCTCGTCGGGCGCGTGGGGGCAATAGAAAATCGCATCCACTCGGCCGCCGACCGCGGCCAGCATGGTGTGCATCTTGGCGTGCATGGCGTTGAGCGAGGCCACGTCAAACAGACCACGCCCCAGGCCGGACTGGTTGGTCGCCACCACGACGTGCCAGCCCGCATGGTTGAGCCGCGCGATGGCCTCTAACGCGCCGGGCAGCGGCTGCCACTCGGACGGTGTTTTGACGAACTCGGCACTGTCTTCGTTGATCGTGCCGTCGCGGTCGAGGATGACGAGTTTCATGCGAATGCCTCGGTTTAGGTAGCCAGCTTGGAGAGGTCCGCCACACGGTTCATCGCAACGTGCAGGCTTTTCAACAAGCCCAGGCGGTTCAAGCGCAGATCCAGCGCTTCTGCGTTGACCATAACGTCTTCGAAGAACGCATCCACCGGAGCACGCAACGCGGCGAGCGATTGCAATGATGCGGTGTAGTCGCCGGCCTCCCATTGGCTTTGCGCCGCGGGTAGAACCGTTTCCATGGCGCCGTACAAGGCCTTTTCAGCGGGTTCTTGTAACAGGATCTCGCTGACATGCGCGTCTACATCGCCATCGGCTTTTTTGAGGATGTTGCCGATGCGTTTGTTGGCGGCGGCAAGAGCCAGAGCCTCAGGTAACTTGGCAAACTGAATTACTGCTTCCACACGTTTAGTAACTTCGTGAAGAGGCGGCTCCTGGCACACGACGGCCTCGACAGTATTGGCTCCATATACGGCGGCTAATTGATTCCAGTAGCGTTCAAAAATAAAGGACTTAACCTCACTTACTGCGGACTGCGACACGACTGCGGGATCAAACGTCGAAATTGCCTTCCTCAGCAACTCGTTTAGATCCAGCCTGAAGGCATGCTCGCTGAACCACGCAGTGAAATTTAGTAATTCGATCGTGCGAATCACAGTCAGCGCGTGACGTCTCAGAGCAAATGGGTCCTTGTCGCCAGTAGGCTTGAGGCCAATGCCCCAAATCCCAACCAATGTTTCGATGCGATCAGAGAGTACCAATGATGCGGAGACCAAGTTAGATGCGTCGACAGTGTCATCGCGCTTCAAGACGTACTGATCTGCGATGGCTTCAGCAACAGACTCGTCCTCCTGGTCGTGCCTGGCGTAGTAGCCGCCCATGATGCCCTGAAGCTCAGGGAACTCTCCAACCATGTCGGTAACCAAGTCAGCTTTCGCGAGATAGGCGGCCCGGTCCGCAAGAGCGACGTCTGCTCCCAACTTTTCTGCTACCCACTTGGCAATGGCGCGCACGCGCTCCACGCGCTCACCTTGTGTGCCCAGCTTGTTGTGGTACACGACCTTGCCCAGTCCTTCAACGCGCGAGGCCAGCGTCTTCTTGCGGTCCTGGTCAAAGAAGAACTTGGCATCGGCCAG
>JBBQBG010000216.1:0-6822 GCA_038317285.1 Burkholderiales bacterium
AGCACCGTCGCGCTTGGCAACGCTTGCAGCCTTTGGTGCGTGGCATCCACATAGCCCAGGCCGCCGGTCCCCAAGCCGGTGTCATACAGCACGTTGTCCCAGCTCGGCGCGGGGCCAGGGCGGTCGTGCAGCGGCTGGGAAATATGGATATTGGCCACCAGCCACGGCGCGTAAAACACCTGGCGGGCAGCCTGGCGCAAGAAGTCGGGCGCGTCTTGCACTACGCGGGCGGCTACGAACACCGGCAGCGCCACCACCACTTGCTCGGCTTGCCAGCGCTCCATGGATTGGGTGGCGGTGTTGAACGCGTCCACCTCCACGCCGTGCTTCTCGTGGGCAATGCGCATCACCATGCGGCCGGTGTGCAGGCGCTCGCCCAACGGCGCGGCCATGCGGCGGGTCAGCCAGGCATTGCCCTCGGGCCAGGTCAGCAGGCCTTCACGCTCAGCACCCTCCGTGCCCGGTGCGTGGAAGCCATGGCGGCTGGCGAAGTAGTGGATGCCGGCCCAGGCTGACACGGTGGCGATACCGGCGCCATAGTCGTCGCGGCAGCTGTAATCCAGGTACCAGCGCAAGTGGTGGTCGTCCAGACCGTTTTGCTCCAGGTACGCTATGAAAGTAATAGCTGATAACGCTGACTGCACGAGGGCTGGCGGGCCTTTTTGTACAGGCATGGTCCAGCGCGCAGTCTTTCTGGCCTGCTCGACCAGGCTGGCGAATTTTTGGTACTGGGCCAGCGTGCGCTCATCCACACCATGCAGCGGCAGCAGGCCTTCTTGCCACTGGCCGTTGAAGAACAAGCGCTCCTGGGGGCTGTGGCACAGGTGCCGCTCGTCGTACTGCCAGCGGCCGCTCACGCGGCTGCGCAGACCCAGCTCTTCCAGCAGGTCTTGCACCTCGGGCGCATCGTCTCCCGGCAGCGGCAGGTAGTGGGCACCCAGAGGGCAGGCCAGGCCGCCCAGCTCCGCGCCACGGCTGTTGCCACCGGCGGAGTCTTCCAGTTCCAGCAGCGCAAAGTCGTCCATGCCGCGCAGGCGCAGCGCGCGGGCGGCGGCCAAGCCGGCCACACCGCCCCCCGCGATCAACACACGGGTTTTGAATGTGGTGGTGGGCGCGGGCAGGGGCTTTCCGGCGCGCAGGGTGTCGCGCAGCCAGTGGCCGCGCGCGGGTTCTCCACCGACAAAGCCACCGGCGATGTGGGCGTGGGGATCAGGGGCTGTACATCCGGCTGCGGCCCAAATGGTGCCCGCGCCAGCGGTCAAGAAGTGGCGGCGCTGCATGCACCGGATCATAGTGCGCAGGGCCGGAGCCTGAGCCGTAGGGCGTTCTGCTCCGTGTCCCCCGCCCGCGTTGCGGTCTCCTCCTTTACCTGCGCAGAACGCCCTGCGGCCCAGGCTCCTACAGTTTGATCTCCAGCCGCAGCTGCACGTTGACGAACGACGGCGCAATGCTTTGCGTGGTTTCACGCAGGGTTTGCCCCTGGGCGTTGGTGGACAGCAGGTTGCCGCCGGTCACATAGTCGCGCCCGGCGAAGTTGCTGACCGACATGCGCAACTGGTAGCGCGGGTTGATGGTCCACAGTGCATAGGCATCCGCGACAAACTTGTTGCTCTGGTAGACGGTTTGGTCGTCGCTGAGCCGTGTGGTGAATTGCGGCGTCCAGTTGATGTTGCCGCCGATCTTCACCGGCACACCGCGCAACTGGTAGTCGGCACCCAGATTAGCCGTGCCATCGGGCTGCTGGTCCAGACGGTTGTTGGGCGCGGCAATGCCGTCCACGCTGGAACGGAACAGGCTGAGGTTGGTGCGCAGATCAATCTTGGGTGCATCGGGGAACATTTCGCTTAAGCGGAATTTGGCCTCCAACTCCAGACCCTGGGTACTGGCATTGCCGATGTTTTGCTTGCGTGCCACCCAGCGTGGCACATCGGCCCAGGTGACAGTCTCCAACGCGGTCTGGCTGCGCATGAGGTTCTGGATCTGGCGAAAGAAAAGGTTGGCACTGAGTAGGCCGCCGCCGGGCACATAGTGCTCAAAGGCAAGGTCTATGCCCGACGCCAACTCGGGTTGCAAGGTGGCGTTGCCAGCTCGGTCGGGATGCACCTCGTCATTAGCGCCACGGTTTAAGAACATGCTGTTGATGCTGGGCCGGGCAATCAGGTCCTGCAGATTGGGTGATCGGTAGCTGCGCGTCAGGCTGATGCGAAACTGGTCCTTCACGGTCAAGTCCGGACGCCATACGGCATGGAACAGGGGCGTGAGCACCTGGCTGCGGTTGCTGATCTCGGCGCTGCCGGCACTGACGCTACCGTTGGTGGCAATACCCTCCCAGCGCACACCTGCGTGGGCCGCCCAGTGCGGCGTGATGTTCCATTCGTCTTGCACAAAGACCGCCGTGCGCAGGCTCGACGCTGTCAAATTGCCATCGAAGTCACTGAGCGGTGATTCACCGTTTTGCAGCGTGGTGGCGTTCTCGTTGCGGCAGTTGGATTCCAGCTCCAGCCCCGTGACCAGGCTGTGGTTCTCGCCGATGGTGCGTGCGTATTTGGCGTTGGCACTGTACGTCGTGTCTTGCTGCTCTGAGTGCTGGTTCGACGTCGCCACTACCCCGCGCAGGTCGCTGATGTTTTGGCGTGTGGAGTCATTGGTCCAGGCACTTTGGCCAGCATTGGCGGACAGGCGCAAGCTGGCGCCATCGTCCAGTTTGCGCACCCAGACGCCCGCCAGGCGCGCGGTCGCAAAGCGGGAATCGGTACTACCCGTACTGCGGTCGTACGGCAGTTCTGCCGCGGTGCCGGTGGCGGTTAGCGTCAACCGGCTGTTGCGGTTGCCACTGTTTTGCGTTGTCGCCAGCATGGGCATCAACGTGAACGAATCGCCACCGCTGCCGCGCCACTGCAGGCGGGCATTGGCGTGCAGGCCGTCGCGTACGCCATTGCTGGACACCGCTTCGGTCTGGTGCGCGGTGCTGCCATCGGTCAGGTTTTCGATCAGTGTGTCGTTGACCCCGTCGTTGGAGCGCGCGTTGTGCCCAGCGGCGATGGAGAAGTTGTAGATCAAGTCGCCCGCCGTGTCGTTGCGGGACCAGGCGATGTTGGGCGCCATATGCCCGTTCTCCAACCCCAGACCCAGCTTCAAGTCGTTGACATGCTTGGTGTAGCCGCCGCGGGTGATGATGTTGATGGTGCCGGCAATGGCGCGCGCGCCGGTTTCGGCCGTGGGGGCGCGCAAAATCTCTATGCGCTCAATTTCTTCAGGCGACAAGTCGTCCAACGAATAGCCGCGCGGCACGCGTTCGCCGTCAATCAGTATCTGCGTGTAGCCGCTGCCCAACCCACGCATGCGCGGTGCCCCTCCGCGCCCGGGGCGGCCCTGCACGGTGACGCCGGGCATGCGCTTGAGCAGCTCGCCCATGGACGTGTCGCCATACAACTCGATCTCTTCGCGCCCAATGATGATTTTGGCGGCGGTGGATTGGCGGCGTGCTTCGGTTTCGTTGTTGCCCTTGATCTGCACCTGCGGCAGTGCCATGGAATCACGGGGCTGGCCTGGGCGCGCTGGGCCCGTGCGGCGTGCGCCATCGGCAGGGGCTGGCGGGGTGGTTTGCCCCTCCGTCGCAGAGGGCGTGTCGGGAGTAGTAGCCACGCTGGGCGCTGGCATCGTCTGCGCATGCAGCGGGCCTAGCAGTGCTGCCAAGGAGATGGCGGCCAGCCTGCGTTTAGCGCTTCCCCTGTGTGCCCCACTTTGACTGCGTACCACGGCGATATACCCTTTGCTTGCACCAACTGATTTGATTCCAACGAACCAAGACTGCCATTAGATTTGAAATTGGTGGAGCCGAAGTTTCGCTGGGGTAAAGTTGGCGTGAATTTTTAGCCGGCCGTGGCTATGGATTGCCTGGCATGCGAAAAGCTAATTTTCAAGGTTGGCATATGGAAATATCGTCTGTAGCCCTCGTAAATAGTGCTTATGCAACTATTAAATTCGTAGCACTGTGGCAAATTGGATTGCGACCACGTCCCCATTGCCGAGCATGAAACACACAACCACTGCGGCTGACCCGCCCTGGATGACAGTCGCAAGGGCCGAGATGGGAGTTGCCCAACATCCCGCCGGATACAGCAACGCCCGTATCACCGAGTACCACGCAGACACGAATATTCGCGGCTACGACGACAAGGCATCGTGGTGCTCGTCCTTCGTCAACTGGTGCCTGGCCCAGACCGGGATGGTTGGCACCAACTCCGCATTGGCACGCTCATGGTTAGATTGGGGCGAAGCGCTGGATTCACCCATTCCGGGCTGCATCGCCGTGCTGTACAGAGACGACCCCAGCAGTTGGAAAGGCCATGTCGGTTTTTATCTGCGCCACGATGAGCGCTATGTCTATCTGTTGGGTGGCAATCAGCTGGAAGAAGTGCGGGAGCATTTCTATCCTGTGGGCTCTGTGTTGGGTTACCGGTGGCCGGGGGGTATGGCTTGAGCAGAATGCGACGGCGATCCATCCTTCCTGCCACCGTACGCGAACCGACATCAAATCCCCAAGCGGTAAAGTCGCCAACTAGGCGTCCCATTGATACCATCGTGGCTCTATTTCAGAAGAGGAAGTAAACGATGGATTTCTATGTGATGGTCAAGTCCCACGATTGCTACGGTGGCCACACAACGCTGTCTCCAATTGGGAGGTTCCTCTTGAAAGGCGGAGACCATTTCGGTGATGCCATTCGGGAAATTGCGGTCACCCTTCATCTTCGTGACTCAGGCCCCGCACGGAAGACTCTGGAGTCGCTTCTGGAAAGGCACATCCAATACCGGGCGACGCTACCAAAGATTACCTTCCGAAGAGCTAAGGGCAAGCTGGAGATAGACGTGGCCAGCGAGCTCTTGGATGCCAGTGAATGGAAACCCTCGCCAAAGTTGTCGCTAGCACTTTTCAGCAGAGGCGTGGATGAAGTAACCCATGCCCTGGGATTGATGAGTAAGCGGTTGAAGAGTACTGACGATTTCAGATTTGAAGCGTTTATCAATCAATGTAACGCTGCTAAGGCGGATATCCCGAAGTCGGAAGATTTACTCCAAGGCCTTGCAAAGGAACTGGAAGCACTTGCACAGGCCAAGCGTGCTGCAATGTCCCCTTGGGAGAAACTGGGAGTAGATTGGGAGGACTTTCACCCCGACGCGCGTGGCATTCTGGATGAAACTTTTTTTTGGGAGTGTACAAACGATTTTTCACCGAACGGCAACGACACAGGATCTGACTTGCTATCAGAGTATCGCGATTGGCTCAAAAGGCACAAGGACGGAAAGGCAATTTCTTTTCTCGAGAATCTTGCGAAGAAGTGGGGATACGAAAGCATGAATGCCATGGACGATGATGTTTTCTGCGAGGCATGTGTTGGGCTCGCCTTTGCGGACGTCAAACTTCGGGCTGCTTGTGATCAGGATGCGCGGCGACTCGCATTCCAAGCCATCGAACGGCAGAGGGCACACGCGCAGGACGCAAAAGGCTGGCCTCATCGAGACGAGAGGCTTAAAGCGCTGAACAAGATCGAAGCTAAGCTGCAGCAAACTGCCGCCTCCTAATGCTTCGTTGTGCCATGCGCCTGTTCGGGCCAGTTGCGCCCGTCTGCGAGGGTCCGGTTCCGATCCCTAGCGCTTTTAGGCATGCGAGCACATTCGAGCGCGTCATTGGTTTCAAGTGCGGCACCGGCGGCACTGGTGATGTGAATTATGGCTCGTCAGCGGAATTTGTGGGTAGTTTTTGCGCTGTCAAACAGGTATTTGGTCTGAATTCAAGTATTTGTATAGCTTGCGGCATGTTGCATCGAAGGCGTTTTGCTCTGTCTCGGTAATGCTAGGCCAGATCAGTGGGCCACCATCTTCCTCGATCAACAAACCGATGGCCTTGTGCGTAGGCATCTTCTTGAGTTTAGGGTCGTCGTAGCGCCTGCGGATCAACTCTCCGCCCAAAAGCCAGAGGTGGTCGCGGTCGCGATGCAGCGTTTTGACAGACAGATTCTTCGCAAGAAGACTGAGCAGGAAAGGCTTGAAGAACTCAACGACGGCCTGCCCTGGCGCAATATCGTTCTCGTCAAATCTCCAGCGTTCAGGCCAGTCCTGCAAATCCGGACAATACTGTTGCAGAGTCATAACTGGCATCTCAGTCATGGCTTCATCTTGACGAACGTTTTTGACTTTTCTGACCATGCTTTTGACCCGTCTACTCAATGCCTGCCACCATTTCACCGGCTTTGTCTACACCGCAGCACGGCTGTGTCAAACCACCAACACCATCGAAGTAGATGTGCGCCCACGCACTGGCTCCAAACCCTGCTGCTCAGGGTGCCACAAACCAGCAAGCGGTTACGACACACTGCCCCAGCGCCGCTTCGAGTTCATCCCCATCTGGGGTTTTGCTGTGTTTTTACTGTACAGCATGCGCCGGGTGTCGTGCAAGCAATGCGGCGTCAAAGTAGAAGAGGTTCCTTGGGCTACCGGCAAACACCAGTTGACCAAAGCATACATGCTGTACCTAGCGCACTGGGCGCACAAGATATCCTGGAAGGATACTGCCATCTCCTTCCACACCAGTTGGGAGAAGGTCCAGCAGGCGGTGGCCTACGTCGTGCAGTGGGGCTTGGAGCATCGCCAGCTTGGAATCATTCGGGCCATCGGCGTCTAGAAAAATGCCTACGGCAAGGGTCACGAGTATCTGACACTGGTCTATCAGATCGATGCCGGCTGCAAGCGTTTGCTGTGGGTAGGCGAGAAACGCACCAAGGAGTCGTTTCAGAAGTTCTTTGATTTGATCGGCAAGGAGTT
>JBBQBG010000217.1:0-6821 GCA_038317285.1 Burkholderiales bacterium
GTGGACAGGTAGGCCACCTTCAAGCGCCGCACCACGGGCAGGGTCTGTATGCCTAAACTGGCTGCTAGCCCTAACGCAGCGGGCACAAGGCGCTCTCCTTTTGATAGTGCTACACCGCCCAGTTGCAAATCTTCACCGCGCAGGCGTCGGTTGTCACCCACGTGCAAGCGCTCGGCCGGAATGGTCACCCAGTCGCCCTGCACGGTGGTCATTTCATGGGACACCACGGTGTCCAGCCCGGCGGGCAAAATGGCGCCCGTCATGACCTTCAGGCACTCGCCTGCGCCGACCGTGCCGGTCCAGATTCTGCCGGCCAATGCGGTACCCGCGACACGCAGGCTCAGCGTTGTTTGTTCGTCCAACGCGGCGCCGTCGAAAGCGAAACCATCCATCGCCGAGTTGTCATGGGCGGGCACAGCCATGCCGGACACTACGTCCTGCGCCAGCACGCGGCCATCACACTGGCGCAGGGGCAACTGCTCTACGCCGTCAACGGGCTGCACCAGTTGCGCAATGAAGGCATTTGCGTCCGCCATGCGCAGGGATTGCGGGTCGTAGCCCTGCAGCGAGAGTGCAATGTCGTCTAGCGATTTCATGGGGTTTCGAGCTGGCGCAGTTCGTCCAGCGTGTTGGCATTGGCAAAGGCCCGGCGGTCGTCGCCGGGTGCGTCAAAGGGTACTTGCACCAACCGCAAACGTGCTGTCCACGCATCCACCTTGCGGCCACCCGCTTCGACAAAGGCGTGCAGGCTCTCGGCGACCGTAGCCCGCATCAGGCATAACACCGGTTGGCTGCGCAGGCTGACGGTGCCGTCTCGTCCCGCTTCTGGCGCCATCACGACCGCCATGTCGGCGTCGCCATCGATCAACGCAGCCAGCAGGCGGGCCGCCAAGTCCAGCGGAAACAAAGGGCTGTCGCAGGGCACGGTGAGCATCAATGCCGTGCGGCAAACATCCAGCCCGGCTTGAAATCCGGCCAGCGGTCCGGCGTATTCTGTGTCACGGTCGGGCACAACCATCACCTGTCCGCCAGCGAATGAACCCAACCCGAGAGCCGCGTATTGCTCAGCGTGGCGGTTGGCGTTGATGATCACACCATGCAAGGGCCCGCCGTGCTGGGCCGCGAGCCTTTGCAGCGCATGGTGTGCCATGGCTTGGCCGTTGAAGGGCTGGAGCCCCTTGTCCACCCCGCCCATGCGCAGTCCGCGCCCACCGGCCAGCACCAGCGCCGTGATGTCGGCAAGCGTCCACGGTGGTGTTACGGGTGTAGAGGGGCGGTCAGGGTTTGGCATTTGGGAAGAATAGTTGCTCACCACCGATTTTGTAGGAAGCAATGGCGTTCTGACCGGCTGGGGACGTCACCCAATCGACAAATTTTGTTGCGGCGGATGCGTTCACATGCGGGTGCTTGGCAGGGTTGACCGGCAACACACCGTATGGGTTGAACATTTGTCGGTCGCCTTCAACCAGGATCACCAGGTCCGCCCGGTTGCGGAAGTTGAGCCAGGTGCCCCGGTCAGTCAATACATAGGCGCCGGTGGATGCCGCGATATTGAGCGCTGGCCCCATGCCACAGCCACAGGCCCGATAGCTGCTGAACTTGGGGGTCTCAAGCCCTGTGGCTTTCCAGTAGCGCAGCTCAGCGGCGTTCGTGCCACTGCGGTCGCCGCGCGAGATGAAGGGTGCGTTATCGGTGGTCAACTTGGTGAATGCGGCAACGATGTCTTTGCCACGCACCTTGGCGGGGTCGGCGACTGGCCCGACCAGCACAAAGTCGTTGACCATGACCTGCAAGCGTTGGGTGGCGAAGCCCTCTTGCACCAGTTTTTCTTCGGCTGCCTGGTCGTGCACAAACAGCACATCAGCATCGCCCCGGCGGGCCATGTCGATGGCCTGGCCGGTGCCGACCGCCACCACTTTCACCTCCAAGCCAGTGGCGGCCTTGAACGCTGGCAGCAGATGGGCAAACAAGCCAGATTGCTCGGTCGACGTGGTGGACGCCATTACCAAGGCTTGAGCATGCAAAATGTTGCATGCTACAAAAAATATAGCGAAAAGTGTATATTTCACGAGGGCTAGCGGGCGTTTTTTCATATGGGCTCTCTTCAAATGCCTTCTCCTTTTACAAAACTGGCCGCCTCGGTGGAATGCGCCAGCAAGCTGGCTTGGTCAAAGAATGCATGGACCGGCAGGTCTGCCAGCAAACGCCCCTGTTCCAGGTAGACCACCCGCGTGGCCAGTCGTTTGACTTGGCCCAGGTTGTGGCTGGCAAAGACCATGGTGCCGGCAAAACCTTGAACGGTGTTTTCGACCACGCGTTTGGAGTGCGGGTCCAGGCTGGCGGTGGGCTCATCCAGCAACAGCAGTTGCGGCTCCAACGCCAAAGCACGGGCCAGCGCCACGCGCTGGGTCTGCCCGACGGACAATTGCCGTCCCCTGCGCCGCGCCACATCGCGCAAGTCGGCGGTATCCAGCACTTGCAAAGCACGTAGGCGCGCCAACTGCCACGGCATGCCCGTCAGCCACAGCCCGAGAGCCAGGTTGTTTTGTACGCTGAGGCGTAACAACACCGGCCGCTGAAACAGCATGGCCTGCGCAGCCGGATGTGGCATGTCCACCCGCCCCGAGACTGGCTTTTGCAATCCGTGCAGCACCCTCAGCAAGGTTGATTTACCGCTGCCATTGGCTCCCACTAGCGCAACACGCTCACCACGGTGAATCTGCAGGCTCACGCCGTCCAATGCCAACGGCGCACCGTGCCGCGGGGTCAGCGCCACACGCACGTCCCGTACATCCAGCAGGCACGAGGACGTCATGCTGTGTTTCCCTTGGCATCCGCTGCCTGCAGCCAGGCGCGCACACCCGCCAGCACCAGTTGCAACCAGAGTACGACCACCAGCAGCACCAGCCCCAGGCCCATGGCCATTGGCAAATCGCCCTTGCTGGTTTCCAGCGCAATCGACGTGGTCATCACCCGGGTAAAGCCGTCCATATTGCCACCCACCAACATCACGGCGCCAACCTCGGCAATGGCACGACCAAACGCGGCCAATGCCACCGTGAGCAAGGCACTGCGCTCATCCCACGCCAGCAACAAGCCACGCAAACGCGGGCCTGCACCCAGTGAGCGCAACTGCTCGCCATGGCTGTTGTGGGCGTCTTCGACGATCTGCCGCACCAACGCTATGACGATGGGCAGTACCAACACAGTTTGCGCCAACAGCATGGCCTTGAACGAGTACAGCCACCCCAGAAACCCCAAGGGGCCAGAACGGGACAACAGCAGATAAACCACCAAGCCGACCACCACCGAAGGCAACGACAACAGGGTGTTCAGCATGGCAAGCAAGAGCCCCCTTCCAGTGAAACGGCTGACGGCCAGCCAGGCACCAAGAAAGGTGCCGACAACGAGAGCGATCGCGCTGGCTGCGGCACTGAGGGACAGCGACCGCCAGACAATGGACACCAGCATCGGGTCGGCGTCAGCAATCAGCCGCACAGCGGCAAGGCCACTCTCCCCGAGAGAATTCAAACGCCGGCCTCTGCAGGTTCTGCAGGCTCTGAGTGGGTGGGGCTGGTCTCCAGCAGCAGGCGCTCTGCCGCGCTGAAGCACAGGAATCGGGTATTCAATGCCCGGCCAATGGCGCACAGGCCCAAGCTGGTGGCCACGGCATGGCCCATTTGCGTCATGCCGCTGCGCGAGATGACCACGGCCACACCCATCTGGGCGGCTTTCATCACCATCTCGCTGGTCAGGCGGCCTGTGGTGTAAAAGACCAGGCCATTTGCATCCAACGGCTGATTGCCCAGTGCCTTCAAGGCCATCCAGCCCGCAATGGTGTCGATGGCGTTGTGGCGGCCCACGTCTTCTACAAACAGCAGGCGGTCATTGCCGCGAAACAAGGCACATCCATGTACCGAGCCGGCGGACTTGTAAGTGCTGTCCTGCAAGCGAATGGTGTTGACGATGGCGTAGACCTGCGCCTGCGTGACCACGGTTGGCGGCAGCGCAATGCCTTCAATGTGTTGCATCACCTCACCAAACAGGCTGCCCTGACCGCAGCCGGTGGTGACCACGCGCTTGGCGGTTTTGGCCTCCACATCGGCGATGCCATTGCGCGTCTTGACCGCCGCAGCGCCCACCCCCCAATCCACCGTAATGGACTCTATGGCTGCCGCATCGGGCACCAGCCGCTGGTTGATCAAATAGCCCAGCACCAACCACTCGGGCCTCTCGCCCAGTGTCATCAGCGTGACGAGTTCGCGCTTGTCCACATACACCGTGAGCGGGCGCTCCGCCGGTATGTCCAAGGCCTGGCGCTGCCCGTGCTGGTTCACCACCTCAATGCGGTGGGTCAGCGGTGCACGGGCTTCGGTAAGGGTGGGCAGGGCAGCAGTCATATTGCCGAGTATCAGGCAGTGATCGGTGCGGGGTTCGTGCCGTAGCCGCTGATAGCGGCAGGAGTGCCGCCACGGCGGATAGCCACGGCGCAGTACTTGAACTCGGGGATCTTGCCAAACGGGTCCAACGCCGCATTGGTCATCAGGTTGGCCGCCGCCTCGTAGTAGGCGAAAGGTACAAACACCGCACCGCGCGGCGTGCCGTCGTCGCGCCGCACGTGGATGGCCACATTGCCGCGACGCGAAGCGATGGTGATCACATCACCGGCTTGCAGCGACATGGCCTGCAGGTCATCTGCGCACATCGAAGCCGTCGCCATCGGCTCGATGGCATCCAGCACCGTAGCGCGGCGCGTCATACTACCGGTGTGCCAGTGCTCCAGCTGCCGCCCGGTGATCAGCACAAAGGGGAAGTCGGCATCGGGCCGCTCGTTGGCCGGAATGATGTCGGCAGGCACCAGGTGCACACGGCCATCGTCAGTGGCGAATCGGTCGTGGAACACGATGGGCTGCCCAGGATCGTCCGCACTGAGGCAAGGGTAGGTGACGCTGGATTCGCGCTCCAACCGCTCCCAGGTGATGCCGGAGATGGCGGCGTGCATCGCCTGGCGCATCTCTTCGTAGACTTCGGCTACACCATGGTGTTCACCGGGATAACTCCAGTTCAGACCCATTCGTCTTGCAAGGTCCTGGATGATCCACAGATCGGCACGGGCCAGGCCTGGTGGGTCTATCGCTTGTTTGCCCAATTGCACCATGCGGTCGGTGTTGCTCACCGTGCCGGTTTTTTCTGGCCAAGCGGTCGCGGGCAACACCACGTCGGCCAGCCAGGCCGTTTCGGTCATGAAGATGTCCTGCACCACCAGGTGCTTGAGGCTCGCCAGCGCGTGGCGGGCGTGGTTCAGGTCGGGGTCACTCATGGCCGGGTTCTCACCCATGATGTACATGCCATGCACCTTGTGCGGGTCACTGTCGTCGACCAGTGCCTTGTGCATGATTTCCACCACGGTGTAGCCGGGCTGATCGTCTAGCGGCATCCGCCAAAAGTCTTCAAACCACGCATGCGCAGCCTTGTCCGTCACGCGCTGGTAGTTGGGATACATCATCGGGATCAAGCCCGCGTCGGACGCGCCTTGCACGTTGTTCTGGCCGCGCAGCGGATGCAGGCCGGAACCGGGCTTGCCGATCTGTCCGGTGACCGTGCACAGCGCGATCAGGCAGCGTGCGTTGTCGGTACCGTGCACGTGCTGGCTGACGCCCATACCCCACAGGATCATGGAGGCCTTGGAGGTGGCAAACGCGCGCGCCACTTCGCGCAGCGTTTGCGCCGGAATGCCGCAAATCGGCTCCATCGCCTCAGGGCTATAGCCCTTGACGTTCGCGCGCAATGCCTCGTAGTTGTTGACGCGCTTGGCGATAAAGTCCTGGTCGGCCAAGCCCTCTTCAATCACCACATGGATGAGCGCGTTGAGCATTGCCACATCCGTGTCAGCCTTGAACTGCAGCGTGCGCCAGGCGTGTTTGCCAATGTCGGTTCCGCGCGGGTCGGCCACCACGATCTTGGTACCGAGCTTGGCGGCGTTCTTCATGAAGGTCGCGGCGACCGGGTGGTTGTTGGTGGGGTTGGAGCCGATGATGAAGATCAGCCCCGAGTGCTCCACATCGTTGACCTGGTTGCTCACCGCGCCCGAGCCCACGCCTTCGAGCAAAGCCGCCACGCTGGACGCATGGCACAGGCGCGTGCAATGGTCCACGTTGTTGGAGCCAAAGCCGGTACGCACCAATTTCTGGAACAGGTAGGCCTCTTCGTTGCTGCCCTTGGCCGAACCAAAGCCAGCCAGTGCCTTCTTGCCGAAGGTGTCGCGCAGCTTGGTCAGGCCACCCGCCGCAAAGGACAAGGCTTCGTCCCAGGTCGCCTCTCGGAACACGTCGGACCAGTCGGCCCCCTTTTCCAAAGTTCTGCGGTTCAGCTGTTGCAGTGCTTCGGGGTCTTTGGGCACACCCGCCTTGCGGATCAGCGGAACGGTCAGGCGCTGGGGGCTGTGCGCATAGTCAAAGCCATAACGGCCCTTGACGCACAGGCGGTCGTGGTTGGCCGGGCCATCGCGCCCGTCCACGCTGACGATGACATTGTCTTTGACGTTATAGGTCAGCAGGCAACCCACGCCGCAGAAGGGACACACCGAGTCCACTTTCTTGTCAACGATCTGCGAGCCTATCTGGGTCTTGGGCATCAGCGCGCCGGTGGGGCAGGCCTGCACACATTCACCACAGGCCACGCAGGTGCTGTCGCCCATCGGGTCATTCAAGTCGAAGACGATCTCGCTGTGCGCGCCACGCATCGCATAGCCGATGACATCGTTGACCTGCTCCTCGCGACAGGCGCGCACACAGCGGTTGCACTGGATACAAGCGTCCAGG
>JBBQBG010000218.1:0-6821 GCA_038317285.1 Burkholderiales bacterium
TTCGCGGTGTTTGCGTCGCTGGTGGTGGCCCGGGTGCTGACGCCCATGATGGCGGCCTACATCATGAAGCCCTCCACCCACGTGCACGAAGAGCCCATGTGGATGCCACTTTACCTGCGCATCACGCGCTGGACGCTCAGCCACCGCTGGATCACGATGTTTTCTGCCATTGGTTTCTTCATCGGCTCACTGTTTCTGGTGCCGTTGATTCCTACCGGCTTCATTCCGCCAGACGACAACTCCCAGACCCAGGTCTATCTGGAGCTGGCACCCGGCACCACACTGGCGCAGACCCGTGTAGCCGCCGAACAGGCGCGCACCATGATCAGCAAGGTGCCGCATGTGCAAAGCGTCTACACCACAGCCGGTGGTGGCTCGGTGGGTGCAGACCCGTTCCAGGGTGGCGCCAGCACCGAGGTGCGCAAGGCCACACTGACCGTGCTGCTGGATGAGCGCGGCCAACGCCCCCGCAAACAGGTGGTTGAGAGCCAGATGCGCACGGCGCTCGCCGAGTTGCCGGGTGCCCGCTTCAAGGTGGGACTGGGCGGCTCGGGAGAAAAATACCAGTTGGCACTTAAGGGCGAAGACCCGGTGGCGCTGACCCAAGCGGCCGCAGCGGTGGAGAAAGACCTACGCAAGATACCTGGCCTGGGCAATATTTCATCGAGTGCCAGCCTCACGCGCTCCGAAGTGGCCATCCGTCCGGACTTTGCCAAGGCCGCCGACATGGGGGTCACCAGTGCCGCCATTGCCGAGACCTTGCGCATCGCCACCGTGGGTGACTACGAATCCGCCTTGGCCAAGCTCAACCTGAGCCAACGCCAGGTACCCATCGTCGTCAAGCTCGCGACCGATGCGCGCCAGGACCTGGACCTGCTGGGGCGCCTGATGGTGCCCGGCGTCAAGGGCCCGGTCATGCTGAGCCAGGTCGCCACGTTTGAGATGTCGGGTGGGCCGGCCATGGTCAGCCGCTTGAACCGCGTGCGCAATGTCAACTTCGAGGTGGAGTTGTCGGGTGTGCCCCTGGGCGACGTGACCGAAGCCGTGGCCAAGCTGCCCAGCATCGTCAACCTGCCAGCGGGCGTGCAGCAATTGGAAATTGGCGATGCTGAGGTGCAAGCCGAAATGGTGGCCGGCTTTAGCATGGCCATGTTGACGGGCATGCTGTGCATCTACATCGTGCTGGTGCTGCTGTTCAAAGATTTCTTGCACCCGATCACGATTCTGCCGGCCGTCATCCTGTCGTTTGGTGGTGCCTTCATGGGCTTGCTGATCACCGGCAAGATGCTGTCGATGCCGTCCTTCATTGGGCTGGTGATGCTGATTGGCGTGTCGACCAAGAACTCGATTCTGCTGGTGGAGTACGCCATCATGGCGCAGCGCGAGCACGGCCTCAGTCGCTTCGACGCGCTGATGGACGCCTGCCACAAGCGTGCCCGCCCCATCATCATGACGACTATCGCCATGGTGGCCGGCATGCTGCCGCTGGTGATTGGCATCGGCCACGCGGACAACAGCTTTCGCGCACCGATGGCGGCTGCGGTTATTGGCGGCCTGATCACCTCCACCTTTCTGAGCCTGCTGGTGACGCCCAGCTTCTTCTCCATCGTGGATGACATGGAGCACTTCATTGGCCGCGCCAAGGCGAAGCTGTTGCTGCGTAAAAACGACCCGTTGGCACCCGTGACCGTGCCTGTACCGGAGTCGCATTAGTCACGGCGTTGCACCAAGGTTCGCTACTGATTCGATAGCTGCTTACGCATATTCCACGAGGGCTAGCGGCCCATTTCACTTAGTGTCCAAGGCGCTGACGACCTCATTGGCCGTACGAAACGCCTCGACCGCCGCTGGCACACCGCAGTAAATGGTGGCGTGTAGCAGCACCTCTTGAATCTCTTGCACGCTGGCTCCGTTGTTCAACGCGCCGCGCACATGGCCCTTGAGTTCGTTCTGCTTGCCCAGGGCTGTCAGCATGGCCACGGTGATGAGACTGCGGGTCTTCATATCCAGCCCCGGGCGCTGCCACACATCGCCCCAGGCGGCGCGGGTGATGTGCTCCTGTATCGGCTCTGTGAACGGCGTGGCGTTGGCAAACGCCGCGGCGACAAAGTCCTCGCCCATGACTTGCTTGCGGGTGGCCAAGCCTTGCGCGTAGGTGTTGGATACCGTGGGCTTCGGTGGTGAGGGTGTCATGGTTGCTCCTTCTAAAAGTGGGCATGGTGGCCAATTGAAATCGCCGGGCAAATGCCTGCCAAGCAGCGCCGTCGGCGACAAGTCGTTAGACTTTACTTCCAAAAATAACGCGAGATTACACGCCAGTAAATACGTCGGAATTTGGTCCCCTGCTGCCCAAGTTTGCACAAGCCTCTGCTCTGACCGCCCAGGGACCGCGACTGATGTCGATGGCCGCGCTAGTGATCCTTGTATCGGGTTGCCTGGTGGCACTGGCTTAGGCCAAGCCCAGCTGAAATTTTGCATTAGGTTGCTTCTAAATCAGGCGCTGATTGCGAAAGATCCACGCGGGCTACGGGTACATTTGGCCTTTCATTTCCTACTGTTTGAGAAACTCCATGCCGAACCCCAAACACCCGATCACCATCGACGACCTCTGGTCCCTCAAACGCCTGAGCAGCGGCAGTCTGTCGCCGGATGGCCAATGGACCTGCGCAACGGTCACCCAATACAACATGAAGAAGAACGAGAGCAGCACGCAACTGTGGTTGCTCTCCACCGATGGCAAGAAGCAACGCCAATTGACGCGCGGCAAGCACGATAGTGATCCGCAGTGGTCGCCCGATGGAAAGGCAATCGCATTCGTCTCCAAGCGTGGCGAGGGCAAAGACGCCGATGCGGCTGGACAGGTCTACCTGATCGCCACTGACGGTGGTGAAGCCCGGCGTGTGGCGCAATTGGCCACCGGCGTCAGCGCACTGCGCTGGTTTCCCGATAGCAAACGTCTGGCCTTCGTGTCCTGGGTCTGGCCTGAATTGACCACGCAAGCCGCCCAAGAGAAAAGGCTCAAGGAAGACAAGGACGACAAGGTGCAGGCCACCGTGCTGGAGCACAACCACTACCGCTACTGGGACCACTGGTTTGCCCGCGGCCGCAAGCCGCATATCCACGTGGTCGATACCCAGAGCGGCAAGATCCGCAACCTGTTCGCCGGCACCGCGTTCCATTTGCCACCCCAGGAGCCCGATGCAGCGCTGTTCGACATCAGTCCCGATGGCAAAGAGCTGGCGTTTACCTTTGACTTCAACCCCGATCCGCGCGAGTTCTCCTTCACCGAGATCGTGGCGATGGACGTTGCCAACAGGAAGACGACGACGCTCACCACGCGCGAAAAGGCGCACGCCCGTCTTGCATTCGAGGGGCCGCGCTATTCGCCCGATGGCAAACTCATCGCTCTACTGGCTACCGATTTTTCCACGCAACACAACGAACAAGGCCGCGCCTGGTTGCTGGAGCGCAAGGGTAGAAAACTCAGTCCATGGAGCACGACCTGGGACCGCAGCGTGCACGGTCCGCTGCAATGGGCTGCCACCAGCGATGCCGTATTCTTCACCGCCGAGCATGGCGTAGCGCAGCCCATCTGGAGGTTGAATGTGAACGCGAAGGCGCCCACCGAAGTGCTGCGCGGCGCGGGAGAAGGCGGCACAGCGGGCGACCTGCGCATCAGCGCCAACGGCAAGACGCTGGTCTACGCACGCTCCAGCCAGCAGCATCCCCCCACACTGCTGGCCTGCAATGCCGATGGCTCGGGTGAACGCCCCATCGAAAAGTTCAACGCCAAGCGCTTGGCGGGCCTGCAGATGGGCGAATCCAAGTCGGTAGAGGTCAAAGGCTTTGGCGGCGATGCAGTGCAGATGTGGGTCGTTTCGCCGCCGGGCTACACGGCCGGCACGAAGAAGCAGATGACGAAGAAGTGGCCGCTGATGCAAGTCATCCACGGCGGACCGCACACCTGCTGGAACGACACCTGGCACTGGCGCTGGAACATGCAGATGTTTGCCGCCAGTGGCTATGTCGTCTGCGCGGTGAACTACCACGGCTCCAGCGGCTTCGGGCAAAAGTTTTTGTCCAGCATCAACGGCGACTGGGGCCGCCGCGAGATGGCCGATGTCGAAGCCGGCACCGACTACATGCTCGCCACCGGCACCATCGACCCCAAGCGCATGGTGGCCACCGGCGGCAGCTACGGAGGCTACATGGTTGCCTACATGAACGGCAACTTGCCCGCCAAGCGCTACCAGGCCTATGTGTGCCACGCGGGTTGCTACGACTGGGTATCGATGATGGGCTCCGACGGCTACTTCTGGTTCGGCCACGAACTAGGCGCCTTCCATTGGGATGATGAAGCCCGGGTGATGAAGCAGTCGCCGCACCACTATGCCCAGAATTTCAACACGCCGACGCTGGTGATCCATGGCGAGCAAGACTACCGCGTGCCCTACTACCAAGGCCTGGCCTACTACAACACCCTGCGCACCCGCGAGATACCGTCGCGCTTGGTGTTCTTCCCCGATGAGAACCACTGGATTTTGAAGCCGCAGAACTCGAAGCTTTGGTACAAAGAATTTACCGGGTGGTGTGATCGGTACACCAAAGGCAAAGCAAAGTTGCTATCGAAATAGGAGCTGATTGCGCAACAAATACAAGGGCTACAGCCCTATTGACGTAAGAGCGCCCAACCCTGTTACCCAGGTCGGGCGTTCTTGGTCAAACTCAGATGTCGAAGCGGTCGAGATTCATCACCTTGGTCCAGGCGGCAACAAAGTCTTTGATCAGCTTCACTTTGCCGTCGGCACTGGCATAGACCTCTGCGTAGGCGCGCAGCACCGAGTTGGAGCCGAACACCAGGTCAGCCCGCGTGCCGGTGTACTTGACCGCGCCGGTTTTGCGGTCTCTGCCCTCGAACACTTCACCCGTGCCATCGACAGCCTTCCAAACCGTGTTCATGTCCAACAACTGGACAAAGAAGTCGTTCGAGAGCACGCCCACCGTGTCGGTAAACGCACCCTGCCTGCCGCCATCGGCATTGGCACCCAGCACACGCAGGCCACCGACCAGGGCGGTCAGTTCGGGGGCAGTCAGGGTCAGCAACTGGGCGCGGTCGAGCAGCAGGGCCTCGGTCGCAGCACCCATGGCACCCTTCTTGTAATTTCGGAACCCATCGGCCATGGGCTCCAACGCCGCGAAGGACTCCACATCGGTCTGTGCCTGCGTGGCGTCTACCCTCCCAGGGGCGAACGGCACCTGCACGCTCACACCAGCGGCCTTGGCCGCCTGCTCCACGCCCACCACACCGGCCAGCACGATCACGTCCGCCAGCGAGGCCTTGCCAGACGATTTTTGAATGTCCTGCAGTTTGGTCAGCGCCGCGACGGCGACCCTGTTAACGTCCCAATCCTTCTGCGGAGCCAGTGCCAAGCGTGCACCATTGGCACCCCCGCGCTTGTCGCCACCGCGGAAGGTCGAGGCAGAGGCCCATGCCACGGAGACCAGCTCAGACACCGACAGGCCAGACGCAGCGATATTTGCTTTGAGGTCAGCAATATCGCCGACGCTTGGATTCAGCGTAGCTGCGGGCAAGGGATCTTGCCAGATCAAATCTTCCTGCGGTACTTCAGGGCCAAGGTAGCGGGCTTTAGGGCCCATGTCGCGGTGGGTCAGCTTGAACCAGGCACGCGCGAAGGCTTCGGCGAACGATTGTGGGTCGTCGTGGAATTTCTTGGAAATTTTGCCGAACTCGGGATCAAAGCGCATCGTCAAGTCGGTGGTCAGCATGGTCGGCTTGTGGAACTTGCCGGGTAAGTGTGCGTCGGGGATGATCTCTGGGGCGTCCTTTGCCACATACTGTTTGGCACCTGCGGGCGAATGGGTTAGCTCCCATTCGAACTTGAACAGATTCTCAAAATAGTTGTTACCCCACTGCGCGGGGGTCGTTGTCCAGGTCACTTCCAGGCCGCTCGAAACAGTGTCTTTGCCGTGGCCTTGGCCAAAGCTGCTGTTCCAGCCCAAGCCTTGGGCCTCGATGCCCGCGCCCTCAGGTTCTGCGCCTTTGTGTGACTCGGGTGCTGCGCCGTGGCTCTTGCCGAAGGTGTGGCCACCGGCGATCAGCGCTACGATTTCTTCGTCGTCCATCGCCATGCGGTAGAAGGTCGCCCGGATGTCTTTGGCCGCGGCCAGGAAGTCGCCGCTGGCGTTGGGGCCTTCGGGGTTTACATAGATCAGGCCCATGTGGGTGGTAGCCAGGTTTTGGTCCAGTTCGCCCTCCCCCTTGTTGCGGTCGAACGCACCATTGGGGCTGCTAAAGCGCTTGTCTGCCGCCAGCCATTGGGTTTCGTTGCCCCAATTCACATCCATATCGGGTTCCCACACGTCTTCGCGGCCACCAGCGTAGCCGAAGGTGCGAAAGCCCATCGACTCCAACGCCACATTGCCCGTCAGAATGAATAAGTCCGCCCAGGAAATTTTCTGGCCATATTTCTGCTTGATGGGCCACAGCAGACGGCGCGACTTGTCGATGTTGACGTTGTCAGGCCAGGAATTGAGCGGCGCAAACCGTTGCTGCCCACGCCCGCCGCCGCCGCGGCCATCCAGCGTGCGGTAGGTACCGGCAGAGTGCCAAGCCATGCGGACAAACTGCGGGCCATAATGGCCGAAGTCGGCTGGCCACCAGTCCTGCGAATCCGTCATCAGCTTGACCAGATCGGCTTTGAGCGCTGCGTAGTCGAGCTTCTTGAATTCATCGGCGTAGTTGAAGCTCTCGCCCAGTGGGTTGGACTTGCTGGAGTGTTGGTTCAGCAGGTCCACGCGTA
>JBBQBG010000219.1:0-6767 GCA_038317285.1 Burkholderiales bacterium
GGGATGGCACGGACGCCGCCCGCAAGCTGCTCAGCACCATTTACCGCATCCAGCAGTCCAGCGGCATGTCCTTTGGCGCAGGCCACGTGATGGACATTGTGCGTGGAAAGACCACTGAAAAGGTCACGCAACACGGACATACGTCGCTCAGCACTTTCGGCTTGGGTGCCGAATTCAGTGAAATCCAGTTGCGCGGCGTGCTGCGCCAGTTGATCGCCATGGGCGCAGTGGCAGTGGATGCCCAAGCTTTTAATACCCTGCAATTGACGGAACAATCCCGGGCTGTATTGCGTGGAGAGGTTGCGGTGCAGTTGCGCGAGTCGGTATCAACGCCGACCAGTCGCAAGAGCAAGCGCCCCGGTGCTGGTTCGGCCATAGTGAAGGCTCCAATTGCGCTGGACGGCGAAGGACTTGTGCGTTACGCAGCGCTGAAGGCCTGGCGCGCCGAGGTGGCGCGTGAGCACAACCTGCCCGCTTATGTGATTTTTCACGACGCCACGCTGGCCGCCATTGCCAAACGCGCGCCACAAACCCTGGACGATTTGCAGGGAATCAGCGGAATTGGGGCGAAGAAGCTAGAAGCCTATGCAGAGGAAGTGCTTCGCGTCGTGGGTTTGGCCCAGTAACCCTGCGAATATGGTCAGGCCGCAGTGCGGTGGCGAAAGCAGGTTTCGTACGACATCGCGGCGCCAGACATGGTGTTTTGCAGGCGGGCAATGGCGAGGCTGTGGCGCTTGCCACCCTTGGCGTCGCAAACGTGTTGGCTATGGTGCTGGATTAGGGCTTGCAATTTGCTGCGGCAGGCATCCAGTACTCCGGCGAAATTAAGAGCGATATAGGCGGAATGGTCAGCATGGGACTGGCGGTATTCGTCGGACCAATAGTCAAACAATTGCCATTGGTAAGTGCCTTTTTCAGGAACCTTGATCGTCTCTTTGTACATATCAACACGTCAAAATGAAGAAGAATGGATGCTTTTCAGGTCGCCGAGCTTCGCTTCCAACGGGCTGGCGATTGATGCATCCTCGTCCCTATATGACGGTTGCCGCGGCGAACCGGTTGACACCGAACCGGCACAATTTGCGCGTCAAAAGACCAAAACTAGTGCATAAACCCTATCCCTCGGGACTCTCGAACTTCGGGCTTGATTCGGTGCTCAGCCTCTAACTGTTCCAAAAACTCAGTTGGTTCCAGGTGCACGTCCAGAATGGCGTTCTGCCGTTTGACCGCCGAATAGTCACCTACGCAGAGCTGGTCCAGAGCGGTCAGCCGTTTTTCCAGATCCCGGTCCAGCCGGGTTGCGTCGCCCTCGCAAGCATCGGTGACGAACAGCGCCAAACGCTGTGTATGGGTCAGCGGCTTGAATTGGATTTTGAACGTAAAGCGGCGCAAAGCGGCCTGGTCTATGCGGTCCATCAAGTTGGTGGTGCAGATGAAAATGCCGTGGAATCGTTCCATGCCCTGAAGCATTTCGTTGACTTCTGACACTTCGTAGCGGCGCTGGGCGCCCCGGCGGTCCTGCAGAAAACTGTCGGCCTCGTCCAGCAGCAGAATGGCATTCTCGGCCTCGGCTTCTCGGAACATAGTGGCCATGTTCTGCTCGGTTTCGCCCACGTACTTGCCCATTAGGTCACTGGCCTGTCGCACATGCAGGGGCTGGGACAGCTTGGTGGCGATGTGCTCGGCCAGGGCGGTCTTGCCGGTGCCGGGGGGGCCATAGAAGCACAGGGTTCCGTGGGCACGCGCCTGCAAAGCCTGCACCATGCGCGGGATTTCAAAGCGACTTTCCACGTTCAGCAGCGCGGGCTCGTAACGCGTGGCCGCCGTCAGGTGCGCGCCGTCGGCTGGCCGATTCCCCAGGGCTTGGTCGGCGTTTTTGAGTTGGCGCTCGATCAGAGTTTCCAGCGCGGAGTCCTTGGCGCTGGCTGTTTCGGCGCGCGCCAGTCCGGCAAAGCGCACAGCAGTGCGGATCTGCGCGGGCGTCAGCCCTTTGCGATTGGCCAGGCGGCCGACAAAGGCCTCCGATACAGCCACCCCCATCAGCGTCTTGCGAACCAGTTCTTCGCGAGCGCCCGGCGGTGGCGATTTCAATTCCAAGTGGTAGGCAAACCGTCGGCGGAAGGCGGGGTCTATCTGCTCGATGCGGTTGGTGACCCAAATGGTGGGCACCACATTGGATTCCAGCACCTGGTTGACCCAGGCCTTGCCACTGACGCTACCGTTGGGAGGCGCAACGGTTGCGTCGGCGCGTGCCATCCACTGGGCAGCTTCACTGGATATAGGGGGGAACACATCTTCCACCTCGTCAAACAGCAGCGCTGCCTGGGCGCTGCCTTTGAGGAACACCTGGGCGATTTGCAGCGACCGGTAACGGTCGCGCCCGCTCAAAGAGTTGCCGTCGCGGTCAGCATATTCCACTTCGAAGAGTTCTAACCCAGCGGACTGCGCCACCACCTTGGCCAGTTCGGTCTTGCCCGTCCCCGGTGGGCCGTACAGCAAGACGTTGATGCCGACTTCTTCGCGCGCCACCGCGTTGGCCAGCAGATTGCACAACACTTGGGCATCGTCGGCGACGAAGGAAAAGTCGTCCAATCCCAGAGTACTCTTGGCAGACAGGCGCGTGAACACGGCCATCAGCTCCGCCTGGTCGCGGTAGGGTCGCATCAGCACAGGAGGCAGTTTTTCGCTGACCTTCATCAGGTCGGCCAGATCGGTGATGTTGTGTTCCGAGATCAGGTTTTCGACCAAGCCGATGCGCTCCAGCCGAGAGCCTGCTCGCAAGGCCTCGGCCACCTGCTCCGGGTTGACACCGGCCACATCGGCGATCGCGGCATAGGCCTCGGGCGCGTTGTTGACTTTGAACTCCACCAAAATGCTGCGCATGTCACGCTGATACCGGGCCAGCGTGCCGTAAAGCAGCAGGGCGCGCTCAGCCTTGTTGAGCTGCAGCAATCCGGCCAAGGCGTTGATGTTTTTCTCTACCAGTGTGGATTGATGCTTTAAAGAATTGCGCAGCCATTCACCGGTGACGGTCAGCACCGAGATCAAGTCCTTGGGCTGGTCTTTGGCGTATTCGTCGAGAAAGAAATACAGCGTGGCCTCGTCATAGGGTCCGCGCCAAGCACCATGGCGGGCCAGGAAATCGGTGGCGTTGAGTGTTTCGTGGCCGCGCCACAATTCGTTGCTCGCGCAGCGCCGGGCCAAAAATTCGCGCAGTCGTGAGAGTACCGATACCGGCCACACCAAATGTCGACCAGCCAGACCCACGATGCCATTGAAGTCCCGGCGCACGTTCAGCCCCGCACCCTGGCGTGTGGCCAGGGTCAGTACAAAGTGCGAACACATCAAGTCCAAAACCGGTGCCTCCAAAAGGCCCGGTGATGGAATCAAATGCCCGCCCAAAGGGGGCTGGGACAACAAACGCTTGGCCATCAAATGCCTCCAGCACAGTTGTTTACAGTGTCACCATACCGCAGACTGGCGCAAGATGGAAGTCTTGGGGGCAAGATTCCCCGTCCAGAAAAAATTGCACAATGGCGGGATGATTGAATACCAAGACATCGAGGCAGCCGAAAAACGGTTGCAAGGCCACGTGTTGCGCACACCCTGTGTTGCGTCTCAAACCCTGTCCGATATCACCGGTGCACAGGTGTTTTTGAAGTTCGAGAATCTGCAATTTACTGCGTCCTTCAAGGAGCGTGGCGCTTGCAACAAACTGGCCCAGTTGACGCCTGAGCAGTCGGCGCGGGGCGTGATTGCCATGAGCGCGGGCAACCATGCGCAGGGGGTGGCCTACCACGCGCAGCGCCTTGGCTTGCATGCCGTAATTGTGATGCCGCGCTACACGCCCGGCGTCAAAGTCGAGCGTACCCGTGGTTTTGGGGCCGAGGTCATTCTGCACGGAGATACGCTGGAGGAATCGCGCAACCACGCCTTTGCGTTGGCCGAGCAACGGCAGCTGACTTTTGTTCACCCCTATGACGACGACGCCATCATTGCCGGCCAGGGCACGGTCGCGCTGGAAATGCTGGAAGACGTTCCCGATCTCGACACGCTCATCGTTGCTATCGGCGGCGGCGGCCTGATATCGGGCATGGCCACGGTGGCCAAGGCGTTGAGGCCATCGATGGAAGTGGTTGGGGTGCAGACCGTGCGCTTCCCGGCAATGTTTAATGCCATTCAAGGCACGCAGCATCCTCAGGGCACCAGCACCATTGCCGAAGGGATTGCCGTGGGTACGCCAGGGCAAATCCCGATGGGGGTCATTCGCGCGCGGGTGGACGATCTGTTGCTGGTCGACGAAGGCGATATCGAGCAAGCCTTGGTGATGCTGCTGGAAGTGGAAAAAACTCTGGTCGAAGGTGCCGGCGCCGTCGGTCTGGCTGCGCTGCTGAAATACCCCGAGCGATTCAAAGGCAAGCGCGTGGGTTTGGTGCTGTGCGGTGGCAATATCGATCCGCTGCTGCTGGCCGCCATCATCGAGCGCGGCATGGTGCGTGCCGGCCGGCTGGCCCGTATCCGCGTGGGTGCGCGGGACGTGCCGGGCTCGTTGGCGCGTATCACTGCGACCGTGGCCGAAGCCGGTGCCAATATTGAAGAGGTGCACCACCAGCGTGCCTTCACTACGCTATCGGCTCAAAACGCCGAGGTGGAACTGGTGGTGCAGACCAGGGGTCATGCCCACGTAAATGAGGTACTGGAGGTACTGCGACAGGCTGGGTTTGACGCCCAGCTCGGTTAAAGGGAATGGGCCCTACGTCGGCCCAACTCTGCGTGTAGGTAAAATCAAGCCAAATCCCCTTGACGCATTAAAGGAATCCCATGTCTGCTGCTCCCTCTAATCCAGCGCCCGGCCACGAAGTCGATCCGGTCGAAGCTATTGTTCCCATGATCCCGTTCATATTGCCCGCAGCTGGCGGTGTGTTGATCTTCTTGTTAGCCTTTATTGCCGTTTACATGGCTTAAGGCCGCCTCAGCGCCTGTTTTGAACTTGTGACTTGCCTGCGGCAGCGCCGCAGCGGCCAGGTCGCCGCACTTCTTTCCTCGACTTTCTTTCCGCGCGGTATGGCGCAGCCAATGCGGCGCAGCCGTGCACCGCTCCTACACAACTTAGACCAAATAGACGTATAACCTCATGCAAGTTTTGCATATAAGTTGTGGGTAACCCGTATGTAACTGCGGTACCAGTTCTTAAAATAGCCCATCCGCCCTAGGATTCTTCCGGTGAAGTCGGGGCGGTTTGAGTCGTCTCTCTTTTTGCAAACCGTTTTCTCAAAGTCAAAGGCCCGGCCTTTATTTTGAAAAGACGATTTTCAAACTAGGAGTTACCGTATGAACGCACCCATGATGCAGGGCTTGAAATTGAACACGCCCAGTTACGTCAAAAACCCCAGGCTGATCGCCTGGGTGGCCGACATGGCCGCGCTGACCAAACCTGACGCCATCTATTGGTGCGACGGTTCCGACGAGGAATACCAGCGCATGTGCCAGCAACTGGTCGATGCCGGTACGTTCAAAAAGCTCAACCCCGCCAAGCGCCCCAATAGCTTCTTGGCCTGTTCCGACCCCAGCGACGTCGCCCGTGTCGAAGACCGTACCTACATCTGCAGCGAGAAGAAAGAGAACGCCGGCCCTACCAACAACTGGATGGCCCCGGCCGAGATGCGCAAGTTGCTCGAAACGGGCCAGGCCGACGGCACGCCAGCGTTGTTTGACGGTTGCATGCGCGGCCGCACCATGTATGTGGTGCCTTTCTCCATGGGTCCCCTAGGCTCGCACATTGCCCACATCGGCATTGAGCTATCCGACAGTGCCTATGTGGCGGTCAACCAGCGCATCATGACCCGCATGGGCAAGGCCGTGTACGACGTGCTCGGCGTAGACGGCGATTTTGTGCCGTGCATGCACACCACCGGCACCCCGCTGGAAGCCGGCCAAACTGATGTGAAGTGGCCTTGCAACAAGACCAAGTACATCGTGCACTACCCCGAGACCCGCGAAATCTGGTCCTATGGTTCTGGCTACGGCGGCAATGCGCTGCTGGGCAAGAAGTGCTTTGCCTTGCGCATTGCGTCCAATATGGGCCGGGCAGCCGCAAGTGATGCCAACCCAGGTTGGTTGGCCGAGCACATGCTCATCTTGGGTGTGACCAATCCCCAGGGCAAAAAATACCATGTGGCGGCGGCCTTCCCCAGCGCCTGTGGCAAGACCAATTTCTCCATGCTGGTGCCGCCAGAAGGATTCGAGGGCTGGAAGGTCACCACCATTGGCGACGACATCGCCTGGATCAAACCGCATTCGGACGGCAAGCTGTATGCCATCAACCCCGAAGCCGGGTACTTTGGTGTTGCTCCCGGCACCAACACGCTGACCAACCCGAACTGCATGGCCAGCCTGAACAAAGACGTGATCTTCACCAACGTCGCCCTCACGGATGACGGTGACGTGTGGTGGGAAGGCATGGAAAAAGACGCTGGCACTATGCCCGCCCACTTGATCGACTGGCAGGGTAAAGACTGGACCCCTGCCATTGCCAAGGAAACCGGTGCCAAGGCTGCCCACCCCAATGCGCGTTTCACCGTGGCAGCCACGAATAACCCGGCGCTGGACGCGCAGTGGAACGACGCCAATGGCGTAGCGATTGACGCCTTCATGTTCGGCGGTCGCCGTTCCACCACCGTGCCTTTGATTACCGAAGCGCGCGACTGGGTCGAGGGTGTCTACATGGCCGCCACGATGGGTTCAGAAACCACTGCCGCCGCAACTGG
>JBBQBG010000220.1:0-6766 GCA_038317285.1 Burkholderiales bacterium
GGACATTGTGCTGGCGGCCCAGCAAGGTGCTGCCGGCTACATTGTCAAACCGTTCACCAAAGCCACGTTAGAAGACAAGGTCAACCACATTTTAACCAAAACCGGATTGAAATAAGCATTTCATCCGATTACCAGCAGCCGATCAAGGCTGGCTGGCAAATTCGGGGCACCGACGGGCCCCAATAAGCAGGGACAACCGCCTGCTTATCGACCTTTAGTTTCAAAGGTCCCTCACGACAATGGTGGCAACTCTAAAGCTCCACCATGGAATCAGGCAGTCAAGATCGCAACCTACCGGCCTCTGAGCGCAAGCTCAAAAAGGCGCGCGAGGATGGTCAAGTTGGCCGCTCCGAAGACTTGTCGCACCTGGCGGTTCTCGGCGCAGGCGCCACCAGCGTTATGGTGCTCGCCCCCATACTCTTTGACCGTTTGCAACACAGCATAGGCCAGCAGTTGTCGTTTGACGCAACAACCGTCATGCAGACCGGCAATATGATCAAACGCCTGTCCGACGCCACCAGTATCGGCGTGGCTGGTTGTGCAGCTTTTGCGGCCATTACTTCCGCCGCTGCCATCGTGGCAGCAGTGGCCTCCGGCGGCTGGGTCAACAGCTTGAAGCCGTTGATGCCAGATTTCAGTCGACTCAACCCACTCTCTGGTTTTGGCAATCTATTGACCAAGAAGAAGCTGCTGTCAGTACTCAAGATGGCCATCATGGCCGGCATCCTTTTTGCAATTGCCGCGATGTTTCTACGGTCTGGAATTCAAACCATTTCTGCGTTGGTACTGCAGCCTTCTAGCTCTGCCATCCGACATCTGACGGAGTGGCTGACCAGCGGCATGGGCTTGTTGTTGTTGGTTGTTCTTATGGCCGCCCTGGTAGACGTTCCACTGCAAGCCCTGCTGCACAAGGGCGAAATGAAGATGTCCCATCAGGAAGTGAAGCAGGAGGGCAAGGAATCCGACGGCAATCCACAGATCAAAGCCAAGATGCGCCAGAGACAACGTGAAATGGCGCAAAAGAACAGCGTCAATGCGGTGCCAAAAGCCGACTTTGTGGTCATGAACCCGACCCACTTTGCGGTTGCCATTCGGTATGACGAAGAGACGATGGCGGCGCCGCAAGTTATTTCAAAAGGCTCAGACCTGCTGGCGATGAAGATACGTGATGTAGCAAAACACCACGCCATTCCGGTGCTGCAGTCGCCCATGTTGGCTCGCGCGCTGTATGCCAATTCGGAGTTGAACCAGGACATCCCTTCCAGCCTGTACACCGCCGTGGCCCAAGTATTGGCCTATGTCTACAAGTTGCGTGCTGCTATGCGGGGCGATGGCCCCATGCCCGGCGAGCTGGCGCAACCCTTTGTTCCGCCAGATCTTGATCCCCTGTCAAACACCGTCAAAACGGCCCACGCATGAACGCCCAACTCAAATCTATTAAGCACTGGTTCGGCGCCAACACTACCGTAATCCAAGGTGCGTCGGCACCCATGCTGGTCGTAGCGATTTTGGCCATGATGGTGTTGCCCTTACCACCCATGTTGCTGGATGCGTTCTTCACGATCAATATCGCAGTCGCACTGATGGTGATGATGGTGGCGGCCTACATGGTCCGCCCATTGGATTTTGCAGCGTTTCCATCCGTACTGCTGCTCACGACCTTGATGCGGTTGTCACTTAACGTAGCTTCCACCCGAGTTGTTCTGCTGGAAGGCCACACCGGAGCGGGCGCAGCCGGTGCCGTGATCGAGGCCTTTGGCCACTTCCTGATCGGTGGCAATTTCGCCGTCGGTTTGATCGTATTCGCCATCCTTGTGGTGATCAACTTTGTGGTGGTAACCAAGGGTTCGGAACGAATTGCCGAAGTGTCTGCGCGCTTCACGTTGGACGCGATGCCCGGCAAACAAATGGCCGTCGACGCTGACTTGAACGCGGGCTTGATCGACGAGAAAGAAGCCAAGCGCCGCCGGGCCGAGGTCGGCGAAGAAGCCGAATTTTTTGGCTCTATGGACGGCGCGTCCAAGTTCGTGCGCGGCGATGCGGTCGCTGGCATCTTGATTCTGCTGATCAACATTTTCGGCGGTTTCGCCATCGGCATCCTTCAGCATGACCTGACCGCTTCTCAGGCCGCTAATACCTACATCTTGTTGGCCGTCGGTGATGCGTTGGTAGCCCAGATCCCTGGCCTGTTGATCTCCGTCGCCGCCGCCATGGTGGTATCGCGGGTGGGCAAAGAACAAGACATTGGCAAACAAATCGTGGGGCAGATGTTTGTTTCTCCCAAAGTGTTGGGCATTACCGCTGCCATTATGTTCATCCTGGGCGTTATTCCCAACATGCCTCACTTCGTCTTTCTCAGCATCGCAGCCGTATTGGGCTATGGTGCTTGGGCATTGGCGCACAAACCGCCTCCAGTCGACTCAGAAAGCGCAGTCGCACCCCTTCCGACGGATGGAGATGCCTCGTGGGACGACTTGCAGCCGGTTGACCAGTTAGGGCTGGAATTGGGATACCGCCTGATCGCCTTGGTGGACAAGACTCGGCAAGGCGATCTACTGACCCGCATCAAGGGCGTACGCCGTAAATTCGCGCAAGAGGTCGGTTTCTTGCCGCCGCCAGTGCACGTACGCGACAACTTGGAACTCAAGCCCAGCGGCTACCGCATTACTTTGCGCGGTGTCATTGTGGGTGAGGGCGAGGCCTTTCCCGGCATGTACCTGGCCATCAACCCAGGCGGCATCACGACACCACTGATTGGTACGGCAACGACCGACCCGGCGTTTGGACTGCCCGCACACTGGATCGACGAACAGCAAAAGGAAACGGCGCAAATGGTTGGTTTTACTGTCGTTGATTCCGAGACTGTGATGGCCACGCATTTGTCACACTTGATGCAAGTTCAGGCATCCAAATTACTCAGTCGCACCGAGACCCAACAACTTGTGGAACATGTCGCCAAGCTGGCACCCAAACTCATAGAAGAAGTGGTCCCCAAAATGGTTTCCATCGCCGTTTTTCAGAAAGTATTGCAACTGTTGTTGGACGAATCGGTACACATTCGTGATATCCGAACCATCATCGAGTCCATTGCAGAGCATGCCAGTAGCACGACAGACCCGACCGAGTTGGCCAAACGGGTGCGTATTGCCTTGTCCCCTGCCATCGTTCAGCAAATATACGGTCCAACGCGCGAGCTGAATGTCATCGCCATTGATCCTGGTCTGGAGCGTCTGCTGGTGCAAGCGCTGGGCAGCGCATCAGGCCCTGCGTTGGACCCTGGCGTCGCTGACATGTTGACTCGCAGTGCGGCAGAAACTGCCATGAAACAAGAAGAAATTGGCGTGCCGGCATGTTTGCTGGTGCCCGACCAAATTCGCAGTGCTATTGCACGCCTGGTACGCCGCGTGGCGCCTCGTTTGCAGGTTCTGGCGCACAGCGAAATACCTGAAACCCATACTATTCGCATCGGTCCGATTCTCAGAGGCGCAACACCATGAACATCCAACGCTTTACCGCCCCCACCTCCCGCGAGGCACTCGCCAAAGCACGCATGGCATTTGGTGACAGCACTTTAATCCTGTCCAACCGTCCAACCGAAAATGGCGTGGAGGTGGTCGCAACGGCAGAAGACACTCTGGCGGCGTTGGACCAAATGCCAAGCAGCCCCATCGCCAAAACGGGGGGCACGGCTTCAACGCGCAGCACCAAACCCACCCCAAAGGAAGTAGTCACCAAGGTCGAAGACGATGCCGAGCAATTGGCCATGAGCACGCTGTCGTTCCAAGACTATGTGCGCGAACGCATGTTGCGCAAGCGCCATGAGACCAGCACATCCTTTATCAGCGCCGAGCCAGTCGCGTCCACACAGCGGCCAGAAGGTCCACGCGCTGCGGCACCGGAACGCGTGCAGCCCAGAAGAGACCCTGCCGCGACCACACGGGAGTTGGCGAGCAAACCGTCGGCGCAGGCGCTCCAATCGGCATCGCTTCCACAAGGAATTGTGGCTGAGCTGCATGCTATGAAGGAGATGATGGAGGATCGGTTCAACACACTGGCTTGGATGGGCCAAGCGCGCCAGAATCCTATCCAGTCCAACCTGATGCTCAAGTTGATTCGCTCGGGCTATTCTCCCAATTTGTCGCGGAGCATCCTCGAACGGATGCCAACCGAATTGAGCGCATCAGAGTCCATACACTGGATCATGGATGTCCTGGAGCGCAATCTGCGGACCGACGCGGACGGCGCTGCAGTGCATGAGGAAGGGGGCGTGTTCGCCCTGATCGGTGCAACAGGTGTAGGAAAGACAACAACGACAGCCAAACTGGCCGGTTTGTGCGCCCGCACCCATGGCGCCAATAGCGTCGGCCTGATTACCCTTGACACCTACCGAGTAGGCGCACACGAACAGTTGCGTGCCTACGGGAAGATGCTGGGCGTGGTGGCGCATTTGGCCCACGACAAGGTTGCATTGCAAGATCTCCTGGGCTTGCTGTCGAACAAGAAAATGGTGCTGATTGATACCACAGGCCTCGCCCCACGCGACCCGCGCAAGCACGAAATGATGGAGCTACTCGATTTACCCAACGTCAAGCGTCTGTTGGTGCTGAACTCCGGCAGTCACGGCGACACGCTGGACGAAGCTGTAGCTGCATTCAAGTCGGTGGGTGTGCAACAGGCCCTCTTTTCGAAAACGGACGAAGCCGTAAAGCTGGGGCCGGCAATAGATACAGCCATCCGTAACCAGTTGGTTCTGCGTGGTATCACAACCGGTCAACGCGTTCCTGAAGATTGGGAACCGGCCAATGCGGCGAAGTTGGTGCGCCAATCCATGCGCACTGTCGGCATTTCGGCCTATGACCCCAAGGTCAGTGATCTGGGCTTTTATTTTGGTCAACCATCGGCCCAATCCTTGCCCAAGGAGCGTATGAATGCTTGACCACTTTTCCAACCAGGCGTCGGGGTTGATAGGACTGGGTTGCCAGCCCAGGCCGCGGCTGGTTGCAATGGTTAGCCATGGGGACGAGCAGGCTGAACTGCCATTGCTTTGGCAGGTGTGTGTGTCACTCGTGAACTTTGGGTATTCTTTGACCGTATTGGATGCCACGATGACGGAATCCGAAACAAACCCCGGTCTTCAGCAACTTCTCGAAAATGCCCTTTGGGGGGAAGATAGCTTAAGCGACACACCAGCCTGGACTGTGCTCCCAAGCGCTCAAGGTATCCAAACCCTGTTGGAAGTTTCCCTGGCCCAGGCTCGCAGCCTGTACCCATTAGGTGCCTTGTTACCCGCCGAAGGAATCGTCGTCCTATACTGCAACGCCGAAGCGATGGCAGCCTTGATTGGCGAATGGCATACTGAGCCCCTGCTTGCCGTGTCTCCTACCAAACGGTCGCTGCTGACGGGCTACGCAGCACTGAAACGATTGTTGATTACTGGTGAACTTAAGCCTACCATCGTCAATATGCTGCGACAACAAAACTTGGCGGTGTCTGCACTGCAAACCACCCCGTCTGTGGGTTTGGGCGAGTGCGCCAAAAGGTTTTTGGGCCATGAATTGAAAGCCCTCGACATCGTCGAGCAGCTGGCAGACGTTGCGCCGTGCGAAGCGGTGCAGCGTTTGGCTTTGCGTTTGCTAGAGCGCGCCGTTCCCTTGGGTGCACCGGCACCAATGTCTACACTGCGGCGGACATCATCCACGGGCCATTTTCCCCAGATTGCAGGGAGCCATTGATGTACACAGTGAAGGGGCAGTTAGACCGCTCCGCCCTGATTAAACAATACCAGCCACTGGTGCGGCGACTAGCGCATTACATGATGGCCAAGCTCCCGGCCAGTGTAGAAGTAGACGACTTGATTCAGGTTGGCTTGATCGGATTGGCTGATGCGCTGTCTCGCTATGAAGTGTCCCAAGGGGTTCAATTCGAGACGTTCGCGACCCAACGCATTCGCGGCGCAATGCTGGACGAGTTGCGAGGAAATGACTGGATGTCGCGCGGGTCGCGGAAAAGCCAGAAAGAGATCGAGACCACCATGCGGCGCCTCGAACATCGTTTGGGCCGCAGCCCCATTGAATCCGAGATCGCGGCCGAAATGCGCATGAGCTTGGTCGAATATCAAAGCTTGTTGGGAAAAGTTAGGGGCACTCAGTTGGTATACCTGGAGGACATGTCGCGTAACGGCGAGGATGATGACAACTTTCTGGACCGACACGTTGCCGACAGTGAAGCTGATCCTATGAACATGCTGCGCGACCACCGCTTGCGGGAGTCACTCGTGGCGGCCATTAAAGGACTACCTGAGCGCGAGCAATACATCATGAGCATGTACTACGAACAAGATATGAACCTGAAAGAAATTGCCGCAGTCTTGGACGTCACCGAGTCACGCGTATGCCAGTTGCACAGCCAGTCCATTGCCCGCCTACGGGCCAAGATGCGGACCCACTGAATATTTTGTTTCTGGTTTGAGGCTTCGCTATCCGCGCAGCGTCTGACTTTGGAGAAACAGATTTTAGGCCGAAAGGACCGAAAACGCACCAGATTGGCGCACTGGCCGACCGTATGCACTGCCCCCCGCGTAGGTAGCCTTGTCTCGGCTTTCGGGCATCACAACCTCCAATGCCCGATCCACATACGACATGCGGCGCAGAAGCGTTTCACGCAAAGCAGCTATCCCAACGGATAAGGCTTTCGTTTTCTGCACGTGGCGCAGAGAAGACAGTTGATCATGGCCCGTGCCGCTGGCCATTTGAACCAACTCAACTGC
>JBBQBG010000221.1:0-6728 GCA_038317285.1 Burkholderiales bacterium
GTTGCTGTTCAGTGCACCACACAGATGGCCGTCAGCGTCCACCACCAGCACGCTAGTAATACGGTTGCGCTCCATCAATTCGGCCGCATCCACGGCCAGGGCCTGCTGCTCCACCGTGCTGGGTGAACGGTGCATGACCTCTTGCGCAGTCGTGCCACGCAGATCGACACCCTGCTCCACCAGGCGGCGCAAATCACCGTCGGTAAAGATCCCCAGCACCAGGTTGTTCGCATCGACCACGGCCGTCGCGCCAAGGCCTTTGGCACTCATCTCGCGCATCAAGGCACTGAAATTGGCATCAGGGGGTACGCGCGGCACGGCGTCCCCCGAGCGCATCACATCGCTGACATGGGTCAGCAGCTTGCGCCCCAGTGCACCGCCTGGGTGGGAGCGCGCAAAATCTTCGGCACGAAAGCCCCGCGCGTCCAACAGGGCCACGGCCAGCGCGTCACCCATGGCGAGTTGGGCCGTGGTGCTGGCAGTGGGGGCCAGATTCAGAGGGCAAGCCTCCTTGTCGACCGCACTGTCCAACCACAGATCGGCATGCTGGGCCAGCGTCGAGTCCTGGCCACCCGTCATGGCGACGATAGGAGCACCCAAGCGCTTAAGCGCCGGCAAGATAGCCGCAATCTCATCGGACTCACCCCGGTAAGAAATCACCAGTACCAGATCGACTGCGGTGATCATGCCCAGATCCCCATGGCTAGCCTCTGCAGGATGCACAAACATAGCCGGGGTCCCAGTCGACGCCAGGGTTGCAGCAATCTTGCGGCCGATGTGGCCACTCTTGCCCATGCCCATCACCACGACGCGTCCCTTGATGGACAGGATCAGTTCCACCGCCTGCGCAAAAGTTGGACCCACACGGGTTTTGAGTCCCAGCACGGCAGCGGCTTCAATGTCAAAAGTCTCATGCGCCAACGCGATCGCGCGTTGGGCAAAGGATGCGGGGTGCCGCGGCGCGTGATCGATCATGCAAGCATTTTATAGACCAGCACGCATCTTGCTAGTATGGAGCCATGACTGGACTGGAAATAACCCTTCTTTACTTGCTGGCCGCGGTAACGGGTGTGGTCATCTGCCGCTATTTTCAGCTACCACCCATGTTGGGTTATTTGGCAGTCGGTGTTGTCGTCGGTCCCAATGCATTAGGCCTCTCGCAAGATTCTGACAGCGTACGCCATGTCGGCGACCTGGGCGTCGTGTTCTTGATGTTTGTGATCGGACTGGAGTTCAACCTGCCGAAGCTGCGCGCCATGCGCCAGCATGTGTTTGGCCTGGGGGCGCTACAGGTGGCCGTCACCATCGCCGTGGCCACCTTGGTCACCATCGCGCTGGCCACGGCCATCCCCGAAACGTGGGGCATGTCCTGGCAGGCTGCGTTGGCACTGTCGTCCGCGCTGGCGATGAGCAGCACCGCCATTGTGGTCAAGCTCATGGTCGAGCGGTTAGAGCGCGAGTCCGAGCATGGCAAAAGGGTCATGGGGGTCCTGCTATTTCAGGATTTGGCAGTGGTGCCATTGCTGGTGCTGATTCCGGCACTGGGCGCTACCGGTGAAGACTTGGTAAGCGCGCTGGTTTTGGCAGCGCTGAAGGCGGGTTTGCTAATCACCATCTTGCTGGTCGGCGGTCAGCACGTGATGCGGCGCTGGCTCACCCTCGTAGCCAAACGCAAAAGCGAGGAACTCTTCGTACTCAACTTGTTGTTCATCACCCTGGGCCTGGCCTGGATGACCGAGTTAGCCGGTTTGAGCCTCGCGCTGGGTGCGTTCATTGCCGGTATGCTGATTTCGGAAACCGAGTTCAAACACCAGGTGGAAACCGACATCCGCCCCTTCCATGATGTGCTGCTGGGCCTGTTCTTCATCAGTATCGGTATGTTGCTGGACCTTCGTCTGGTGCTGGAGCGTTGGCCTCTGGTTTTGCTGCTGCTGGTTGTGCCCACGCTGTTCAAGGCGGCTTTGGTCACGGGTTTGTCCAAAGTGCTTGGCGCCAGCTCAGGCGTATCTTTGCGCACTGGCCTGTACCTGGCGCAGGCCGGAGAATTCGGCTTTGTGCTGCTGACCATGGCCCAGAGCAACGCGCTGGTCCCCCCTGCGTTGCTGAACCCCATTTTGGCCAGCATGGTGCTGTCCATGCTGGCAACACCTTTCATCGTGATGTACAGCAACCGCATCGTCATGAAACTGGTATCCAGCGAATGGCTGCTGCAGTCACTGCAAATGACGACCATCGCGCGCAAATCCATCAATGCCAACCGCCACGTCATCATTTGCGGATATGGCCGCTGCGGGCAAAACCTTGCCAAGATGCTGGAAGGCGAAGGCATACCCTATATCGCGCTCGACCTAGACCCGGACCGCGTCCGCCAGGCGGCAGCTGCGGGTGACTCAGTCGTGTTTGGCGATGCCGCCCGATTGCAGGCCTTGATGGCATCGGGGTTAGCACGCGCCAGTGCGGTGGTCATCACCTACCTGGACGTACCAGGAGCCCTCAAGGTGCTGGGCCATAGCCGCACGCATGCGCCACAGGTTCCAGTTATTGTTCGTACGCAAGACGATCTCAACCTCGAAGTGCTCCAAGCCGCAGGTGCGACCGAAGTGGTGCCAGAAACCATAGAAGGTTCACTGATGTTGGCAAGCCACGCACTGGCGCTGGTGGGCGTACCCATGCGCCGAGTGATACGCATCGTGCAAGACCAGCGCGATGCACGGTACAACCTTCTGCGCGGTTTCTTCCGCGGTGCTGACGATGATTCGGTCGACGAGCTGCATTACGAGCGACTGGCAACACTGGCTATCCCGCCCGGCTGCAAAGCGATTGGGCGCGCACTGGATTCCTTTGCCCTACACACCCAAGAGGTCCGCGTCGTCAGCTTGCGCCACAGCGACGGCAAGGCCGGCTTGGCACAGGGCGATACCCTGCTGCAAGTAGGCGACACCCTGGTATTGGCGGGCAAGGCCGAAGCACTCGCAGTGGCAGAACAGAAAATACTCAAAGCCTAGTTTGACTGGGAGGCACAATGCAGGCTCGCACAGTTTGCAGCACTCCACCTTCAACGACGACTATGCAAAACATCAGCATCAACCAATACCTGAGAGACCATATTCGCACCGTGCCGGATTGGCCCGCCCCTGGCGTTCAATTCCGAGACATCACGCCACTGTTACAAGAGGCCAAAGTGTTCCGTGTGTTGATCGACGCCTTTGTGCACCGTTACATGGATGCCAGCATGCGTCCCGACGTCGTCGCTGGGTTGGATGCCCGGGGTTTCATTCTCGGCGCGGTAGTAGCCTATGAACTCAACGTTGGTTTTGTTCCCATCCGCAAGAAGGGCAAACTCCCGTTCACCACGGTGGAAGAAACCTATGAACTGGAATACGGCAGCGCAACGGTTGAGCTGCACACCGACGCCGTCAAGACAGGTGACCGCGTGTTGCTGATCGATGACCTCATTGCCACCGGAGGTACCATGATGGCGGGCAAGAAACTACTGGAGAAACTGGGCGCCACCGTCATGGAAGGCGCCGCCATTGTGGACCTGCCAGAGTTGGGTGGCTCGCAAAAACTGCGCGATTCTGGATTGCCGCTCTTCACCTTGGTTGACTTCGCCGGCCATTGAATACACAGCGGGTAGAGCTTGTCGAAAAGCGGCCTCCGTGGGGGCAGGGAGTTACACGCAGTGAGCGACAGTGGGGTCAACAACAGTCACAAATCCCCGTATTGGGTGCCGCTCAACGGAGACGGCTTATCGTCCAGCTCGGTATCATCAAACGTAGGCATCGGCGCAGGATTGCGGCGCCCTGATTTCACAATTTCACCCGGTGCGGACAGCGGCGCAGGCGCCGCCACAGAGGCCAGGGCTTGTTTGAAGGCGGCCACCTCTTCCGGATGTAGTGGCTCATAGGCCAACTTAGGTTGTTGGGCCGCTGGCACGCCTCCTGGCACGGCTGGCTTCGTGGTCGCCGAGAGCGAGGGAACTGAAGGGGTGGGAGCGCTGACACGGGACAGACCCGCCGTCACATGCTCGTTGACGCGCCAGTACACTGCCGTTACCAGAATATCGTGTCGCGCCTTGGCGTGTTGGGCAATGAGGCCTTCAATCTCAGCCAGACGCGAAGTCTCTCCCGCATACTGCCGGGCCAAATCCATCATGATCAGGTACTGCCGGCCGCGGGAATCCAGCGAGAGCACTTTGAATTTGTAGGTGGATGACAACACTCCGGCCTTGATCATGGCCTCGCGCACCACCGAATACAACATTTCGCGCCGTTCCAGACGTTCGCTCTTGCGGTTCGCAGCGCTGCCGGGGGGGGCTGACGGAAGTCGCCCACGCGGCTTACCAGACGCGCTAAAGGGCACTGTCGCATCGACGTGACCCAAGCCAGAACTCTCTCCCAACATGATCGGGACAGGTGGTGGCTTTTTGGAAAACCAGTTTAAGAGCGACATTCTTTTTTGCTTTCGGGAACCACGACAAAATGAGTGTATGTCAGCTATTTGCCAATGCAAAATTTTGAAAAGATCACGCCCAACAAGTCGTCCGAGGTGAATTCACCGGTGATTTCGCTCAAAGCATTCTGCCCCAGGCGCAGTTCTTCAGCCAGTAGGTCAAGGGATTGGTCGTGCGCGGCCAAATGCTCAGCAGCCAACTCCAGGTGGTTTTCGACTTGTCTTAGGGCGTGGATATGCCGCTCACGCGCAATGAAAACACCGCCATTTGAAGCCTGCCAGCCTGCCGCCTGCAACAGGGCGCGGCGCAACGCATCCAGGCCCGCGCCGGTTTTTGCCGACAGTACAACACCGGTCCCAGGCGCCTGAGCCGGCACCGCATCGGCCTTGTTCCAGACATCGATCACCGGCACCTTGCTTGAGAGCTTTTGGCCAATAGCCCTCGTAATGACTGCATCACCCGCTATGTAATCTATAGCATTTGAACGGGTCAAGTCATGCAGAAATACCACTGCGTCGGCCCCTTCAATCGCTTCCCATGCCCGGGCGATGCCAATTTTTTCCACATCGTCGTCGCTGTCACGCAGGCCGGCCGTGTCGACAATATGAATCGGCACCCCTTCGATCTGTATGGTCTGCTGAACCTTGTCACGGGTGGTGCCGGCAATGGGTGTGACGATGGCCAGCTCCGCCCCTGCCAGCGCATTGAGCAGCGACGATTTCCCGGCATTGGGCTGACCCGCAATGACCACGGTAATGCCTTCGCGCAATAACGCACCCTGTGCTGCCTTTTGCAGCACAGTCAGCAGGCCTTGCTGCAAACGCTCCAATTGACCCTTGGCATTCGATTTTTCGAGAAAATCGATCTCTTCTTCTGGGAAATCCAGCGTCGCCTCCACCAGCATGCGCAGGTGAATCAGGGCATCGCGCAGCGTATGGATCTCGCGGGAGAATGCGCCTGACAGGGATTGCGTGGCGCTACGCGCTGCCGCTTCGGTGCTGGCGTCGATGAGGTCGGCAATTGCCTCGGCCTGCGCCAAGTCAATCTTGTCATTCAGAAAGGCCCGCTCGGAGAATTCACCGGGTTGGGCGATCCGCATGCCGCTCAGGTAGCTTCGCCCAGTTGCCGGGTTGGCATCCGCAGCAGCCTCCAGGCAGCGTGCCAACAGCAATTGCAGCACAACGGGACCACCGTGCGCCTGCAACTCCAGCACGTCCTCCCCGGTGAACGAGTGAGGGCCTGGAAAAAACAGCGCAAGCCCCTGGTCCAACGCGACGCCACTATGGTCTTTGAACGGCAGATAGGTCGCCTCGCGTGGCCGCAAGTTGCGACCCAACAGGTGCACCATCCAAGGACCTAAGTCTTTGCCACTGACCCGCACAATGCCGACAGCGCCACGCCCGGGGGCAGTAGCAATGGCGGCAATAGGTTCCTGGTGGCGTGAAAGCATAGGTGACGGCGGAGGGGAAGCCTTGCCAGGGATACCGTGGAACCGGCTCCGCCGGGCCACTGGTATCGCCCCCCTTTCAAAGGGGGGAGGCGCACAGCGCCTCGGGGGGTTACTTGGCCTTCCAGGGCAAGTTGAACTGCGGCGGCACACCCATACGGGTGTTGATGATCCACTGCTGTGCGATGGACAGAACGTTGTTGGTGATCCAGTACAGCACCAAGCCGGCCGGGAAAAAGAAGAACATCACGCTGAAAATCAACGGCATGAACCACATCATCTTGGCCTGCATCGGGTCCGGTGGGGTAGGGTTCAGCGCGGTCTGCAGCAAAGTGGTTGCAGTCATGATCAACGGCAAAATGAAGAGCGGATCCAGCGAAGACAGATCCGTAATCCACATCGTCCAAGGCGCGTTGCGCATCTCCACCGTGGAAAGCAAAACGTTGTACAGGGCAATAAACACCGGTATCTGCACCATGATGGGGAAGCAGCCACCCATGGGGTTAACCTTTTCCTCGCGGTATATTTTCATCATCGCCTGCTGCATTTCCTGCGGCTTGTCCTTCAGGCGCTCGCGCATTTCCGTAATCTTGGGATTGATCGCCTTCATCTTGGCCATGCTGGCGTAGGCCTTGGCGTTGAGCCAGTAAAAAGCGATTTTCAGCAACACCACCAGCGCCACAATGGACCAGCCCCAGTTCTGAATGAAGCCGTGCAGCTTGTCGAGCAGCCAGTACAGCGGCTTGGCCAGAATGGTCAGCCAGCCATAGTCTTTCACCAGTTCCAGGCCGGGAGCCAGCGCTTCAAGGACTTTTTCTTCCTGGGGAC
>JBBQBG010000222.1:0-6727 GCA_038317285.1 Burkholderiales bacterium
CGGCATCGCTACCAAACCCAAACCTCGCACACCATCGCACTACCTATGGGCGGCACTGATCGCGCGCATCTACGAGGTGTTCCCGCTGCTGTGCCCGATGTGCGGGGGCCAGATGCGCATCATTGCGTTCATCACATTCAGCGCCGATATCCAAAAGATTCTGGAGCACATCGGGGTGGACCCAGAAGCTCCCCGCATCACCCCGGCACGCGGGCCACCGCTGTGCGACGACTGTGGTGCGCAGGAGGCGGGGGAAAGTGTGGAGGCTTTACCGGATTGGGATATGGCAAACCAATCACCGCCCGATTACCCCGACGATCAGCGCACTGCTTGGTGAAGCTGACAACTGTGGCGGTAAGCGCCCGCAGGGGCGGGGCTGTGTCTACGGGGCAACTTTGCGGCTCATTGTGGTGACGGCGACGCCAATTCTTGGGAAATCAGACCGACGGCTGTGAGCGGGTGTGCTTTTTGCGGCCAAATTTTGGGGGCATACTTGGGCTCATGCGGTTGGATTTCCGTTGACGGCAGTGCCCATGTTGGTTTGATGAGGGTGCTGTACCAGATGTATGTATTGGGATCCATTATTCTAAATAATCAGTTAGTTGGGCAGGTATTTTTGCCAAATGCCGCATAGAGTCCACACCAGCTAAACAGTGCTTCAAATATGGCAAAGCCTGAAAAGAAGAGCAACCACGGACTCCATGTGGTGGTTATTGCAATGACAAGAAGTACGGCACCAATAGCCGCTCGCACTATTCTGCCTTTCGTGCCAATATTTTTGCTGGCGCCGTGCGTTGTATGTCTTGCGAATTGTTTAAGCAGGGCGCGATAGATAAATCCAAATATAAATGCCAGCACAAACATAATGAGGATGAATCCCCATCCAAACGGCGAAAGGATGAAGCCTATGGGAGATATATTGAAGAAATCCTTTTTAAGTTCCGGGATAAGCGTCAGCGCATTCATGCCTTCTTTGAAGTCAAAAGCTTCTGTCTCGCCTACAGCAAGCGAGTACCTGCTGTCATTGTTGGTGCTCGTTACACGTATCTCGTAGGTACCCGCATCTGCTTGTGCTTTGTACTCCGGCCCCTGCCAGTACGTGTCGCGACCAAATTCCTCAAAATAAGTCTTCCACTGAAAGTTCGTGCTGTTTAGAAGTGCGAGTTGTTTGCCATCTTTCAGAATAACAGCCGAGACATCTTTTTTTTGACCCGCAATGTCGGGAACAAGTACTCCGACATAAAGCGCAAAAGCTTTTTCAGATCTGATCATGTAGACCGCTGGTTTGCCATCGAGCGTCCCGTAATAGGCCTTGGAGACTTCTGGCAACGTCACGATAGTCGGGTTCTCTTTTACGATTCTTGGCTGATGTGCAACGCTAGCAGTCGGCAATAAAAACGCAGATAAGGCCAGTGTGACTGTGATTAAAAGTGTTTTCATGCACGAAGTATTCCTTTCTGTGCTCTAAGGGCGTGGGCGGTGATTGGATGTCCCGCAAGCTCAGATTGGGACCGGGAAGCGCCCGGTGCGGATCAGCTTCCTATTGACGAACTCTTGGATGCCCATGTTGCCCAGTTCGCGTCCATAACCGGAGTTCTTGATACCACCGAAAGGCAGTTCTGCATCCGCACCATCGATGCTGTTGACGAACATCATTCCGGTTTCCACTTGGCTTGCGACCCGCTTGCCTCGGGCCTCGTCCTTCGTCCATACCGATCCCCCCAAGCCGAAGTCGGAATCGTTGGCCAGCGCGATGGCCGCCGCCTCGTCCTTGACGCGAAAGAACGAAGCCACCGGTCCAAAAAACTCGTCGCGAAAAGCGGGGTTGCCGGGCAGGATGTCGGTGAGGATCGTCGGCTGCATAAACCAGCCTGGCCGGTCGATGCGCTTGCCGCCCATCAGCAGTGCTGCGCCGCCCTTAACGGAGGCATCCACCTGCGCGAGCAACTTGATCAGCGCGGCTTCAGTGGACATCGGACCATGGGTGGTTTTCTCATCCATTGGGTCGCCCGGCTTCAGGGCTTCCAGCGCGGCCCTGAACTTGGCCAGGAATTGGTCGGCTACGGTATCTAGCACGATGAATCGCTTGGCCGCGTTGCAGGTTTGACCGCTGTTATACATGCGGCCCCAGACGGCCCAGGGAATGGTACCGTCGATGTCGGCATCGTCCAGCACGATAAAGGCATCGCTGCCGCCCAATTCCATGGTGGACTTCTTCAAGTTCTGGCCGGCCCGGGCCGCGACTTTGCGGCCCGCCTCCACGCTGCCGGTTAGTGCCACGCCCTTGACGCGCGCATCATCAATCACGCGGTCGGACTGTTCGTAAGAGATCAACAAGTTGGTATAGGCACCAACGGGTGCTCCGGCATCCAGCAGCAACTTCTCGAAGGCGATAGCGCACTGCGGCACGATACCGGCATGCTTGACCACGAGCACGTTACCGGCCATTAACTGTGGGCCGGCCACACGGGCGAGTTGGTAGTACGGGAAGTTCCAGGGTTCGACGCAGAACAGCACGCCCAGGGGGGAGCTTTCCATGTGGGCCTCACCATGCTTGGGGTGCAGTTTGGTAGGCGCCAGGAAGGACTCCGCGTGCTGGGCGTAATAGGCCAAGATGTCGGCGCTGAACTTCACCTCTGCGCGCGCCTCGTCAATGCGCTTACCCATGTCTTGTGTGGCGAGCTTGGCGAAGTCGTCGACCCGGGCGTTCATCAGCGCAGCCGCCTTGTTGACGATGACCGCGCGCTCGGCATAGCTCTTGTGCCGCCAGGTCTGGAAGCATTCGTCGGCGGCGGCCAACGCTTTCTCAAGCTGGGTCGCGCTGAGATGCTCAAAGCTCTTGAGAAGCTTGCCGGTGTTGGGGTTGATGCTTTGGTAGGTCATGGGGTGTCGCCCTTAGAGAGTTCTTGAAATTGGTGGGTTGTCCCGTCAGGGCGGGATAGTCGGTGTCGCCCTTGGCGCCGGGCAGGTAGAAAGTAGCCGTGCCCGGGGCGTTGCGCGATGCCCCATGGCTGTGCGTGTCGGACGCCAAGTCGGAAAAGTCATTCCGTTTTGGAACCGCTGGCCAGTACCACTTCGCCTGACTCGCCTAGCGCACTGGGCTTTTCACCGCTGAAAATGGCCTTGGCCATCACCAACAACTGGGTCAATTTGTTTTCAGTCACGTTCCAATAGTGCGCGTGGCTTACCGTCACGCGTACCAAGGCCAGGTCTGGATCGTCCACGCCGCCAGGAAACCATGCCTGGGCGAACTTCGTCCACAGCGCCTGCCGCTGGGTTCTGTCGTCAACCACCTGCGCTGAGCCCGACACCGACACATAGACGTCCTGGTCCTTGACGGCATAGCTGATGTTCACCTGCGGCCGCTGTGCAAACTCATGCACTGCATCGCCCTTGACTGACATGAAGAACCAGAGCTTGTCGTCCAGCATCGTCTTGTTCTGTGTCGTCATCGGCCGCGAATGCAGGTGGCCGTTGCCGTGCTGGGTAGTGAACATGGCGAACTTGATGCTCTTGATGAGGGGCCACAGGTGCTGTTCGGCGACGGTTTCTATAGGCATATATTGGCTTTCTGTTGGTGGTTTGTTAAGTGCAGGCGTTTATGTGCGCGCCATCGAAGTTCGTATGATTGGCATCGTGTCTACATTCGTCTGTGCGCTGGCCCATAGAGTTGAATCGTTGCCAGCTAGTTCTAACGCCGCAGCATGTAGCGCCACACCTCAGCCTTGGCGCGGCTCATGCCATGCGCCCCAGCGCCCAGCGGCCCGCAGCGGCCGCGGCGGCGGTTAGCGCCGTACCCCAGGCGATATCGACCAGAACTAGGCGCAACGGCCATCCTCGCAGCGTGGCTAGGTTGCTGAGGTCATAGGTGGCGTAGGCAAAAAAACCGAACAACGCGCCCGCCAACACCGCGCGGGTCCAGGGCACGTCTGTCGGCGCTGCAAGGCCCCCAGACCAGGCCGAGGGTGCAACAGCGAAGAGCAAGACGCCGATCGGGTACAGCAGGTAGAAGGCGCCGCCCGCCACCAAATTGGGTGGGTCTGCCATCAGATGCCCGATGCCGTCGCGGTAGAAGGACTTGGCGACGATACCGAGCCAGACGGCATCCAGGGCCAGCATCACGACCGCAGTGGCACCATAGGCGGCGAGGTAGTTCAGCATGTTGGCGTCGGGCACGCCGATCCGTTGTGCAAGGCAATCATGTGTTGCGGTCTCCTTGGTTTGTCTGCCGCCGCCTGCCAGGGAAGAAGGCGTTCGTGCGGGCTATGTAATCGCGGTAGCCGGGACGTCGCTCGGCAATGTCCTTCTCCTGCAACGCCACGCCCGAAACCCTGAGCAGCAGAATCGTCATCAGCACGGGCGACGCGATGGCCCACCAGCCTTGCGCCGACAGAGCGAGCAGATAGAAGCCCCACCAAACACAAAACTCACCAAAATAGTTGGGGTGGCGGGAGTTTCGCCACAAACCACGGTCCATGACCTGCCCTTGGTGGGCTGCGTCGGACTTGAAGCGGGCCAGCTGCCAGTCCGCCACGGCTTCGAACAAGGCACCGGCCACGATCACGCACACACCCAGCGAGTCAAGCCAGTTCCACGGCTGCGGGTTCACGACGGCAGCAAGCACGGACCAGGAAACGACCCACGCCAGCATGGCCTGCAATGCGAACACCAGCACCAAGCTCTTCCACCGAAAATGGGGCTCGTTGCGAGCGCGGATGGCCTGGTAACGGCGGTCCTCGGGTTCGCCCCAGTGACGCCAGGTGATGTGGGCCGCTAATCGCACCGCCCACAGCGCGACCAAGGTGACCACGACTAGCGTGCGGGGGCCGGTTTGCGGCGCAACCAGTGCGTAAGTCGCTGCGCCCATGAGGATGAGCAGCGGCCAGAAGCTGTCGAAGATGCTAACGTCGTTCAGGCTCAGGCTCAGCAGCCATGCACCGAACGCCAGCGGTAGCATCAACAGCAGGGCTTGGAGTGCAACGATCGTCATGTCGTGGGGCCGACGTCAAGGCCGGGACTTAATCGGCATACATCAGCCATGGTCACTTGTGCACCAGCACTGTGGCGATGGCAACATGACACCGTTGTCGGTTGCCACGTCGGCTGCACCCACAGGCGTGGCCGCGAAGACGGTGAGGGGGCGAGAGCCCTTGAGCATGTCCGCTGGGTTGGCAGCCGTTAAAGCGGTAGCCAGGGTCTTCAAGCTACCGTCGGCAGCGACCATCTCAATTTTGCAGTGCATAAGGAGCTTCCTTTAGTGGGTGAAACGTTCAACGGCATGTTGAGCGTGGCCTGATGCCTATTTGATGACGGGCGCGCTCATCGTGCGGCCCACACCGCGCCGCGTCTGTACGGTCGCCCACGCAGTGGCCAGGAGTTCAATGCGGGTTTGTTGGCCGCCCGCGACGGTACGCCGGCAGCAACAAAGGCGCGATGCATCTGATAGCGCCGCTGGATCAGGCGTACCTGTGTCGGGCCAAGGTCTGGGGTCCCGAAAACACGGCGACCATAACGGCAGCGAAGTACCTTACAAAACCGCAGAGGCGCATGCCGAAGTGGGTACCACCTCGCCTAGCGGCAGCCATCTGGTCAGGACGATACTCTCGTTTATCCAATCCGAATGCGGCTCACCAGCTTTCGTAGTTCGCTGTAGATCAACACCCCGCTGGCCATGGCCGCGCAGACCAGCCACTGGTCCAGCGCCAGCGGCGCCGTGCCGAAGGCAACGTTCAGGAACGGCACGTGCACGACAGCCACTTGCAACAGCACTGAAAGTGCGACGGCAGCCCACAGCCAATGGTTGACGAATAAACCTACGAACGCACTCGTGGTGTCCGAGCGCGCGGTGAAGCAAGTGAAGAGGCTGGTGAACACCAGCACGGTGAAGCCTGCGGTGCGGGCCGTGGTTAGGTCGCCGGTGCCGTGAGCAAGACGCCAGTGGCCGAGCGTGCCACCATCCTGCGCCGCGCGGCCGACACCATGCTGGAGCAAACGCCCGCCTTCTGCGCGCTGCTGGTCAAAGAAGCGCACAAGACCTGGGGCGATGCCATCAGCGAAGTGCGGGAGGCGGTGGACTTTTTGCGCTACTACGCCGACGAGGCCGAGCGCATCATGCAGCCTCTGGCGATGCCGCAAGTGCATGGCGCGCCCGCTGCAATGGCAAGCTACGCCTTTGGAGTGACCGGCGAGACCAACACCTTGTCGCTCACTGCGCGTGGCGTGTGGGTGTGCATCAGCCCGTGGAACTTCCCGTTGGCCATCTTCGTCGGCCAAGTCGCCGCCGCTTTGGCTACCGGCAACACCGTGCTGGCGAAGCCTGCCGAGCAAACGCCGGGTGTCGCTCAGGTAGCGGTGCAGTTGCTGCACGCGGCGGGTGTGCCTGCCGACGCGCTGCAACTGATGCACGGTGCTGGTGAAACCGTAGGCGCGGCGCTGGTGGCCCAGCCCGGCGTGGCCGGTGTGGTGTTCACCGGTTCCACGCAAGTGGCCAAGATCATCAACCGCGCACTGGCCGCCAAAGACGGCGCCATCGTGCCGCTGATTGCCGAGACCGGCGGCATCAACGCCATGGTGGTGGACTCTAGCGCGTTGCCCGAGCAGGTCGTCGATGCCGTGGTGTAAAGCGCGTTCCGCTCCGCCGGGCAGCGTTGCTCCGCATTGCGCCTGCTGTGCGTGCATGAGGCGATTGCCGATGGCGTCATCGCCATGCTCAAGGGCGCAGCCAGCG
>JBBQBG010000223.1:0-6710 GCA_038317285.1 Burkholderiales bacterium
GGCGAAGCCAGCTTTGAACAGGATACGCTGACCAAGGTTGTGGAAGCGCGTGCCAAGGCCACCTCCATACAGGTCACACCGGAAACACTGAACAACCCGGAAGCTTTTAAGAAGTTTCAGGCGGCGCAAGGTGAATTGAGTGGCGCGTTGAGCCGCCTGATGGTGGTCAGCGAACGCTACCCCGACCTGAAAGCCAACAAGGGCTTCAGTGATCTGCGCGTGCAATTGGAAGGCACCGAGAACCGCATCACCGTAGCGCGCAACCGTTACATCCAGACTGTGCAAGAGTACAACGTGTTGGCCCGCAGCTTTCCCAGCAACCTGACCGCCATGGCCTTCAGCTACCAGCCCAAGCCAACGTTTGCGGTGCAGAACGAGGCGGCTATCACGGTGCCCCCCGTAGTTGATTTCAACAAGAAGTAGGCGCGCGCCGTGCTGACGCGCTGGTTGTCCGCGCTGTTGCTGGTGTTCAGCGCCTGGACGGCACAGGCCCAGAATGTGCTGGCCGTCCCGACCCTGAGCGGGCACGTTGTGGACAGTGCGGGCGCCCTCGACACTGCGCAGCGCCAGGCGCTGGAGGCCAAGCTCGCCGCGTTTGAGTCCAGCAACGGCGCGCAGATCGTCGTCTTGATAGTTCCCACCACGCAACCCGAAGACATTGCCAGTTACGCCAACCGTGTGGGCAACACCTGGAAGATCGGGCGCAAGAGCATCGGGGATGGCTTGCTGGTCGTTGTGGCCAAAGACGACCACAAACTTCGCATTGAGGTGGCCAAGTCGCTGGAGGGCGCCATTCCCGATTTGGCGGCCAAGCAGATCATCGATACCGCCATCACACCACGCTTCAAGCAAAACGACTACGCAGGGGGGCTGGACGCGGGCGCAGACAGCATCATGGCGTTGGTCAAGGGCGAGGCGCTGCCCGCCCCGGCGTCTGCAAATACCAACCCTGGCGGGGGTTCGACGCAAGGATTTCAGTGGCAAAACCTGTCGGTGTTTCTGTTTTTGGGAGTCATTGTCGGCGGTCCGATTGCCCGGAGCATCTTGGGCAATAAGCTGGGCGCATTGGCGACGGCGGGGGTGGTCGGTTTCGTCGTCAACCTGGTCACGGCCAGCCTACTCATTGCAGGGGCTGCGGGCTTGATCGCAATGGTGGTGACCTTGGTCTCCGGTTTTGGCCGCAGCGGTGGAGGTGGCATGGGCCGCGGCTGGACGACGAACCGTACATCCGGTATGGGTAGTGTCGGCGGTTGGAGTTCAGGTTCTGGCGGCGGTGGCGGCGGCTTCAGTTCGGGCGGCGGTGGCGATTTTGGGGGCGGTGGCGCCTCGGGAGACTGGTGATGTTCAACCGTATTGCGCGCCTGGTACGGCACCGTTGGATGGACGAAGCCCACCGCGTGGTTGCACCCGCTGTGTTGGAGCGTTTAAGGCAAAAGGTGGCCGCCAGCGAAGACCTGCACACCGGAGAAATTCGCATTTGTATCGAGAGTGGTCTGCCCAATAGCTACCTGCTTCGGCCCGATTCTCTGCAAGCCATCACCCGCCAGCGTGCGCTGGCACAGTTTGGAAAATTGGCCGTTTGGGATACCGAGCATAACAACGGAGTGTTGATCTACTTGTTGCTCGCCGACCGCCACATCGAACTGGTGGCGGACCGGGGCCTGAACCGCCAAGTCAGTCCTCAGGTGTGGAAAGATACGGTGCAGCGCCTCGCGCAGGCATTGCGCGATGGAAAGTTTGAAGACGGCTTGTCGCTGGCCATCGCCGATGTATCGGCCGTATTGGTCGCGCACTTTCCCATGGCGGCCGGACAGGTTAGGCGCAATGAATTGCCCGATCAGCCGGTCCTGGCGTAGCAGAAGAGCACTGACGCCGCAAAAACAAAAACCACCCGAAGGTGGTTTTGTGCGTTAGCGCCAAGCGTTTACTTTTTAAGACGGTACTTACGCAGTGCGGCAATTTCGGCCGCAATGATGTACAACTCTGATGCAATTTTGGCCTGGTCAATCTCGCTTTTGGCGTTCTTGAGGGCTTCCTCAGCAGCTGCCTTGGCGGCATTGGCCTTTTCTTCGTCCAGGTCCTTGCCACGGATAGCGGTGTCGGACAAAACGGTTACGCAGTTGGGTTGCACTTCCAAAATACCGCCAGCCACGAAGACAAACTCTTCGGTGCCGTCAGCCTTTTCGATGCGCACCGCACCCGCCTTGATGCGGGTGATCAGGGGTGTGTGGCGGGGATAAATGCCGAGTTCACCTGCTTCACCAGGCAAGGACACAAATTTGGCCTCACCGGAGTAGATGGATTCTTCAGCACTGACAACATCAACGTGAATAGTGTTCATTTTTTCCCTAGTCAGTTGGGGACAGAGCTAAAGATCTGTCCCGCAAGGTCATCAAACTTTCTTGGCCTTTTCGATGGCTTCGTCGATGGTACCGACCATGTAGAACGCTTGTTCTGGCATGTGGTCGCATTCGCCGTTTACGATCATCTTGAAACCGCGGATGGTTTCGGACAATGGAACGTACTTGCCAGGCGAGCCGGTAAACACTTCAGCCACGTGGAACGGCTGGCTCAAGAAACGCTGGATCTTGCGGGCACGGGCCACGGCCAGCTTGTCTTCTGGGGCCAAGTCGTCCATGCCCATGATGGCGATGATGTCGCGCAGTTCGCGGTAGCGCTGCAATGTGCCCTGCACAGCGCGTGCTGTGTTGTAGTGGTCTTCACCCACCACGTTTGGAGACAACTGACGGCTGGTGGAATCCAAAGGATCGACCGCAGGGTAGATACCCAACGATGCGATATCACGGGACAACACAACGGTGGAGTCCAAGTGGGCAAAAGTTGTCGCAGGCGAGGGATCGGTCAAGTCATCCGCTGGCACGTAAACGGCCTGGATCGAAGTGATGGAGCCCACCTTGGTGGAGGTAATACGCTCTTGCAGACGGCCCATTTCTTCAGCCAAAGTAGGCTGGTAGCCCACGGCGGAAGGCATACGGCCCAGCAGCGCGGACACTTCGGTTCCGGCCAAGGTGTAGCGGTAGATGTTGTCCACGAAGAACAAAACGTCTTTCCCTTCGTCACGGAAGGATTCGGCAATGGTCAGACCGGTCAGGGCCACGCGCAAACGGTTGCCTGGTGGCTCGTTCATCTGACCGTAGACCATGGCGACCTTGGACTCTTCGAGGTTCTCGAGGTTCACAACGCCAGAGTCCGCCATCTCGTGGTAGAAGTCGTTACCTTCACGGGTACGCTCACCCACACCGGCAAACACGGACAAGCCGCTGTGTGCCTTGGCGATGTTGTTGATCAACTCCATCATGTTCACGGTCTTGCCGACGCCGGCGCCGCCGAACAGGCCAACCTTGCCGCCCTTGGCGAACGGGCAAACCAGGTCAATCACCTTGATGCCGGTTTCCAGCAGTTCTTGTGATGGGCTCAGTTCGTCATAGGCAGGAGCCTTGCGGTGAATCGACATCGTCAATTCAGAGCTAACCGGGCCGCGCTCGTCGATGGGCGCACCCAGCACGTCCATGATGCGGCCCAGTGTGGCTTTGCCCACCGGCACCATGATGGATTCGGCTGTGTTCTTGACGATCATGCCACGGCGCAGGCCGTCGGAAGAACCCAAGGCAATGGTGCGCACAATGCCGTCACCCAATTGCTGTTGCACTTCCAATGTCAGCGTTGAGCCATCCATCTTGAGCGCGTCATAGATTTTTGGCATCTGGTTGCGTGGAAATTCCACGTCGACCACGGCACCAATACACTGAACAATTTTCCCTTGAACGCCTGCGTTCACATTTGCTTGAGCCATTACGTTTGCTCCAAAAATAAATTCGTTTAAACCGCCGCTGGTGACCGTGAGGTCACACCGCTGCTGCACCGGCCACAATTTCCGAAAGTTCTTTCGTAATTGCCGCTTGCCGCGTTTTGTTGTAGATCAGTTTGAGTTCGGCGATCACATTGCCTGCGTTGTCGGTCGCTGCCTTCATGGCCACCATGCGTGCCGCATGCTCGGACGCCATGTTCTCGGCAACCGCCTGGAACACCATCGCTTCGGCATACCGCACCAACAACTCGTCGATGACCGTCTGGGCATCGGGTTCGTAGATGTAATCCCAGCTGGTTTGCGCGCCACTGTCTTTCGACTCTTTGGCCATCTTTTCAGCAGACAAAGGCAACAGTTGCTCCACAACAGGCTCTTGCCGCATGGTGCTGACAAACTTGTTGTAGCACACGTAAACCGCGCTAACCTCGCCCTTGACATAGGCATCGAGCAAGACCTTGACCGGCCCGATGAGTTTGTCCAGGTGCGGCTTGTCGCCCAGGTGCGTGATGTGCGATACCACTTTTGCGCCGACTCGGCCCAAGAAGCCCAGACCCTTGCTGCCGATGGCCACGGTCAATGGCGATTTGCCAGCTGACTGTGTGTCGCGCAGTTTCAACGTCACTGCGCGAAACAGATTGGTGTTCAAACCGCCGCACAAACCCTTGTCTGTTGTCACCACAATGTAGCCCACCGACTTACCGTCGTTAGGCTTCATGAATGGATGCACATACTCGGGGTTTGCTTTCCCCAAGTTGGCAGCGATGTTGCGAACCTTATCGCTGTATGGACGGGCGGCGCGCATGCGCTCTTGCGCCTTGCGCATCTTGGACACGGAAATCATTTCCATGGCCTTGGTGATCTTCTTGGTGTTTTCCACCGATTTGATCTTGCTGCGTAGTTCCTTGCCTGATGCCATAAGTGCCCCTTTTGCTACTGAATTCGTGAATGACCCGTTACTGAGTCCGAATCAGGCAAACGACTTCTTGAAGGCAGCCACAGCGGCGCTCAGTTCGGCCTCGCCATCCTGGCAAGACTTCTTGAAAGACGCCTTGGCCTCGCTGTCATCAGCCTTCTTAGGCTTTGCGTCCCATTTTGCGCCGTCGGTGTTTAACTTGGCCAACAAGGCGGGGTGCTTGTCTTTGAGGTAGCTGTGCAGACCATGCTCGAAGGCCAAAACCTTGTTCACGGCAACATCGTCCAGGAATCCCTTGTTCACGGCAAACAGCGTAGAAGCCATCAACCCGATGGTCAGCGGTGAATACTGGTTTTGCTTGAGCAATTCGGTCACGCGTGCACCACGGTCCAACTGCTTGCGTGTCGCTTCGTCCAGATCCGACGCGAACTGCGCAAACGCAGCCAACTCGCGGTACTGTGCCAAGTCAGTACGGATACCGCCGGACAGGCCTTTGATGAGATTGGTCTGGGCAGCACCACCGACGCGGGACACCGAGATACCGGCGTTGATCGCGGGGCGGATGCCGGCGTTGAACAGCGAGGTTTCCAGGAAAATCTGGCCATCGGTAATCGAAATCACGTTGGTTGGCACGAAGGCCGACACGTCACCCGCTTGGGTTTCGATGATAGGCAGAGCGGTCAAAGAACCGGTCTTGCCCTTCACGGCGCCCTTGGTGAAATCGTCAACGTATTTTTCGTTCACGCGTGCGGCACGCTCGAGCAAACGGCTGTGGAGATAGAACACGTCGCCAGGGTAGGCTTCGCGGCCTGGTGGGCGGCGCAGCAACAGCGACACTTGGCGGTAGGCCACGGCTTGCTTGGACAAATCGTCGTACACGATCATGGCGTCTTCACCGCGGTCGCGGAAATACTCGCCCATGGTGCAACCCGAGTAGGCCGACACGTACTGCATGGCAGCGGATTCGGAAGCAGTTGCCGCCACCACGATGGTGTATTCCATCGCGCCGGCTTGTTCCAGCGAGCGCACCACGTTCTTGACGGATGAAGCCTTCTGGCCAATCGCAACATAAACGCAGGTCATGTTCTGACCCTTTTGGTTGATGATGGCGTCGATGGCTACAGCGGTCTTACCGGTCTGACGGTCACCAATGATCAGCTCGCGCTGGCCACGGCCGACGGGCACCATCGAGTCAATGGACTTAAGACCCGTTTGCATGGGCTGGTCCACCGATTTACGGGCGATAACACCGGGCGCAACCTTTTCGATCACGTCGGTCATCTTGGCGTTGATCGGACCTTTGCCGTCGATGGGCTGACCCAGCGCATTGACCACGCGGCCCTTGAGCTCGGGGCCGACTGGAACTTCCAGAATACGACCCGTGCATTTGACGATGTCGCCTTCGGAGATGTGCTCGTATTCACCCAAGATCACGGAACCGACCGAGTCGCGCTCCAGATTCAAGGCCAGACCGTAGGTGGGCAAACCATCGCTACCGGCTGGGAATTCAAGCATTTCGCCCTGCATCACATCGGAGAGGCCGTGGATGCGGCAAATGCCGTCCGTCACAGAAACCACGGTGCCCTGGTTGCGAATATCGCTAGTCGCGGCCAAGCCTTCGATGCGGCTCTTGATCAGTTCAGAAATTTCTGCTGGATTGAGTTGCATGACTCTTTCCTTCTTTCGTTAAATTAAGGCCTTCAACCAGGGCTTGCGCCTCAAGCAGTAAGAGCTATTTTCATTTGTTCCAAACGGGCTTTGACGGAAGTGTCGAGCACCTCGTCGCCGACCACCACACGGATGCCACCGATCAGCTCGGGTTGCAACACAACAGATGCGTTGAGCTTGCGACCAAAACGTTTCTCCAGCATTGCGGCTACCTCAACCAGCGCGTTTCCGTCAATCGGAAAAGCACTGTAGACCACCGCATCGGATGAGCCACTTTGCGCATTTTTCAAAGCGCGAAAC
>JBBQBG010000224.1:0-6684 GCA_038317285.1 Burkholderiales bacterium
AAGACTGGCAAACGCACCAAATTCTGGAACGCCGACGTGTGGGCCGACCATGCCATGCACACCATCGAGAACGGCCAAGCCGACCCGCAATACGCCGCTGTGCCCTACCTGCTGGTGCGCCACGGTGCGCGCTGGGTCGGAATTTTGGTGGACCATCCTGGTGCGGTGTTTATGGACACGGGTTCCAACTGGTTCTTCTCGGGCAAAGACGACCAAAATGCGCCACCCGCCTTCTGGTTTGGTGCGGATGAAGGTGTGCCCGCGTTTTACGTGATTGCGGGCGATAGCGTTGCCTCTGTCACGCAGCGCCTGCAACGTCTGGTGGGCACCACGCCACTGCCGCCGCTGTGGTCGCTGGGTCACCACCAGTGCCGCTGGGGGTATGCCGGCACCAAGGACTTGAACGCGTTGGACGCAGGATTTACCGAGCACGAATTCCCCACCGACGGCCTGTGGCTGGACATTGACTACATGGACCGCTACAAGGTCTTCACCACCAGCCTCGAACACTTTGGCGACCTGGGTGCAGAACTCAAACAACTGCAAGCCAACGGCCGGCGCATCGTCCCGATTTTGGACCCCGGCGTGAAGGTGGAGGACGGTTACGAAGTGGCCGCTAGTGGCACGGCGGCGGGCATCTTTTGCCAGAACCCTGAAGGCCAGCCCTATGTGGGCTTTGTGTGGCCGGGGCGTACCTGGTTTCCGGACTATTCGCTGCCCGAAGGCCGCGACTGGTGGGCCAATTATTCCAAGGCCTTCCGCGAATCCGGTTTCGACGGCGCCTGGCTGGATATGAACGACCCCAGCACCGGCGCCGCCGAGGTCGACGACATGCTGTTCAACCGTGGTACCTGGCCGCATTGGACGTACCATAACCAATACGCCGTTGGCATGGCCCAGGCCACACGTGACGGATTTTTGGCAGCGCGGCCAGACGAGCGGCCGTTCTTGCTGGCCCGGAGTGCCTACACCGGCTCCAGCCGCTTCACCGCGCTGTGGACTGGCGACAACTACAGCAGCTGGCACCACTTGCGCACCAGCATCCACTGCAGCATGAACCTGGCCCTTTCGGGCATTCCCTTCAACGGCCCCGATGTGCCCGGTTTTGGTGGGCACGCCGACAAAGAGCTGGCCATCGCCTGGTACAAGGCCGGTTGCTTGTTCCCCTTCATGCGCAACCATGCCAATGCTGGCACCGCGCGCCAAGAGCCGTGGGTCTTTGGCCCAGAGGCGCTGCAGACCATTCGCCACCACGTGCGTTTGCGCTACAAGCTCTTGCCCTACATGTACCAACTGTGGAACGAACAGGAGCAACACGGCACCGCCGTGATGCGCCCGCTGTTCCATGACTTCCCCAATACCGATGGCATGGAGCTGGACCGTGTGGATGACCAGTTCCTGATCGGTCCGGCCATCCTGCAAGCACCCATCGTTCAACAAGGCCAGCAGCAACGCACGGTCACGCTGCCAGGGCAGGGCCGCTGGATGGATGTCAACACGGGTGAATTTCTGGCGGGTGGCCGCAATATCCATGTCACTAGCAATGCGGAAAGCACACCCATCTATTTGCGCGAAGGCAGCCTGGTTCCCATGCAGGTGGGCGTGCGGACCACCGCCGCCAACGACCTGTCGGATATCGAACTGCATGTGATTCTGGGCCCAGATAGCCATGCTGAAGCGACGATGGAGTATGTGGCCGACGATGGCCTGAGCTACGGTTACCAGCGCGGCGCACGCAGCGTGTACCGGCTGTCCGCAAAGCGCACGGGGGATACGCTGTCGTTGGAGGTGACAGCATTGCAAACCGGCTGGAAGCCGCTGCGCCTGCGCGTAGTGGGCTATGGCGGTGCCAACGCGGTGCAATTGCGGGTGGGTGGCACAACGTCCATGCTGGGGCTGACCCCGTTTGTATGGAATTTCAGTGGCGGCGCGTTGACTGCCGCGGCGAGCGAAGTCATTGGCCTTTGAATGGGTCTGCGCGCCCGGCGTGACGCCGGGGGTTGATAGTTGTCATGTTGCCTTCACGCAGAACAGGCACAATTAGGGTCAGAGCGACGGGCATCCACCGTTGTCAAGCACCAGAGTTGTTGTTGGTATGGGCATACGCGATAGTTTTTGGAACGTGTTGGGCCGTGACGCGTCGGATTCTCCCGATGCGGCGCTGGAGCGCGTGCGCAAGGCCATGCAACTGGTGGTCGAGGAGTACGGTGGGGATGACCATTACCGCCTCGACATGAAAATCAACTTCGCCCATGAAATCGCCGAACTCTGGTACTTGCGCCCCGAACTGATGCAGGTGGTGGCCGCAGCCCAGGGCGAACAGGTGGCGCAGGAATGCATGGCTGGCATTACGGCACTGTTCAAGAAATACCACCTGGGTGGAACACCTTCGCGTTTCGGCAAGTTGTAGACCTGCGAACCCTGAAAACTTTTAGCTGATCAGGCAGCTTTCGTCCTTGTTGAACGTGAACGTGATTACGCCGTCCTTGCGCGTGGTTAGCACCGAGCGCGGGCCTTTGCCTCTGAAATCGGTAAGTCCCTTTGCCTTGCTGACGTAGTAGTTGGTGGTCTGCTGCGACACATATTGGCGGTAGTCGTCCGAGATCAAGACCACGGTAGGGTGGCAACCGTGCTGCTCGAACAACGCAGTGCAAATACCGCTGACCCGGCCATGGTGGGCCACCATCAGCATGTCGGCCTCAGCGACCAGGGCTTTGAACGGCTCATAGGTTTGCAGCAGGCGGCTGAAGCCAGCCAATTCCATGTCACCGGTGAACAACAATTTGATACCCAAAACATCCAACGCCAGCACCAGGCTCAGGTTGTTTTCGTCGGAAAACTCCGGGTACGAGTTGCAACACCAGCCGATGCCCAGGCCAGGCACCACTGGAAAGTCCTCAGCGTGCCCCAGCTTTTTGCGCTCAGCCATCGAGGCCGCCAGCGTCGCGATGCCGCGGCCCATGCCGTCGCTGGTTTTCAATTGCAGTATGGATTCGGGCGGCACCGTGGGGTTGCCAAAGATGCATCCGATGGCGATTTTGTGCTCCAACAAATCCACATAACCCGAGGCGTGGTCTTCGTCGTAGTTGGTCATGAACAGCACGTCCAGGTGCGAGACCCCGATGCTGTGCAAATAGCGCCCGGGGGACCATTTCACTTTCTCCTTGGCCATGCTGTGCCCACAGTCAATCAAAATTCTTTTTACTCCGCTTGGTGACGGCATGGTCAGCAATGCGCAAGCCCCATGGTTGACGTCAAATAGTTCGAGCTTTGCGTCAAACGCAGGTGTTTCAGCCATCATCATGTTTCCCAATTCAATTCCGTGGTTTTCAGCTGTGTGTGTGCCATTGTTGGAGTGAGTTCTTTATTTTTGGATATCGCCAATGCACAGGTACTTGACTTCCACATAGTCGTCCATGCCAAAGTGCGATCCCTCACGGCCCAGGCCGGATTGCTTGACGCCGCCGAAGGGCACGTGCTCGGTGGCCAAGATTCCAACGTTGATGCCGACCATGCCGTATTCCAGCGCCTCGCCCACGCGGTAGATGCGGCCGATGTCACGGCTGTAGAAGTAGCTGGCCAGGCCGAACTCTGTGGCGTTCGCGGCATCCACTGCTTCTTGCTCGGTTTTGAACTTGAACACAGGTGCAAACGGGCCAAAGGTTTCCTCTCGCGCACACAGCATGTCGGGCCTGGCGTCGGCCACTACAGTGGGCTCAAAAAACTGTCCCGAGCCCAATGACTTCAAGCGCTTGCCACCCACCACCACGCGGCCGCCCTTGGCCACCGCGTCGTCCACATGGCGCTGTACTTTGACCAATGCTGCTTCTTCGATCAACGGGCCTTGGTTGACACCATCGTCAAAGCCGTTGCCGACTTTGGCGGTGCGCACCTTGGCGGCGAATTTTTCGACAAATTGGTCGTATACACCCTCTTGCACATAGAAGCGGTTGGTGCAAACGCAGGTCTGGCCGGCATTGCGGTATTTGCTGGCAAAGGCACCTTCTACGGCGCTGTCGATATCGGCATCGTCAAACACGATGAAGGGCGCGTTGCCGCCCAGTTCCAAAGACAGTTTTTTGACGGTGGGTGCGCTTTGCGCCATCAGGATGCGGCCCACTTCGGTGGAGCCGGTAAAGCTGATGTGGCGCACCACATCGCTGGCGCACAGCACCTTGCCGATGGCAATGGAGTTGTCGCTGTCGGCGCTGAGCATGTTCAACACGCCGGCGGGGATTCCCGCGCGCTGGGCCAGCTCGGCCGCCGCCAACGCGGTCAGCGGTGTCAGCTCTGCGGGCTTGATGATGACCGTGCAACCGGCAGCCAGCGCGGGCGCCACCTTGCGGGTGATCATGGCCAGCGGGAAGTTCCACGGTGTGATGGCCGCACACACGCCGATGGGCTGCTTGATGACCATCAGGCGGCGGTTGTTGTCGAACTGAGGCAGGGTCTCGCCGTTGATGCGCTTGGCCTCTTCTGCAAACCACTCCACGAAGCTAGCACCATAGGCGACTTCGCGCTTGGCCTCGGCAAAAGGCTTGCCTTGCTCCGCGGTCATGATGCGGCCCAAATCTTCTTGGTTGGCGATCAGCAGGTCAAACCACTTGCGCAAGATCGTGCTGCGCTCTTTGGCGGTCTTGGCGCGCCAGGCAGGCCAGGCGGAGTTGGCGGCTGCGATGGCGGCTTCGGCGTCGGCCGCGCCCAGGTTGGCAACGGATGCCAGCTTTTCACCGGTGGCAGGGTCCAGCACGTCAAAGCGGCTGGCGCCAGGTAGCCATTGGCCGTTTACAAGGGCGTCGGTTTTGAAAATGCTGGGGTCTTTGAGCTGGGCGAGTGGGCCGGGCAGGTTTTGCATGGGGACGTTCCTCGGATTTTTATCGTAGTGCCGGGCGATAATACACAGTTGGTCGGCGGGCTGGGTACAGTCTGGCCGAGACCTTTCCCTGTTGTAGATCTTTGCCCATTGAGTGTTCTGCCATGACCCAACCGACGACCATGAGTGTCTCTGACATTCGCAAATCTTTCCTCGACTTCTTCGCCTCCAAAGGCCACACCGTGGTCGCGTCCAGCCCTGTGGTCACGGGCAACGATGACCCTACGCTGTTGTTTACCAACTCCGGCATGGTCCAGTTCAAGGACGTATTTTTGGGGACCGACAAGCGCTCCTATGTGCGTGCGGCCTCAGTGCAGGCTTGCCTGCGGGCCGGTGGCAAGCACAATGACTTGGAAAACGTGGGCTATACCGCCCGCCACCACACCTTCTTTGAAATGCTGGGCAATTGGAGTTTTGGTGACTATTTCAAGCGTGAATCGCTGAAGTGGGGCTGGGAGCTGTTGACAGAGGTTTACAAACTGCCTGCCGACAAGCTCACAGCCACCGTCTACATCGATGACCAGGAAGCCTACGATATATGGACCAAAGAGATTGGTCTGCCACCTGAGCGCGTCATCCGTATTGGCGATAACAAGGGCAAGAAATACGCGTCTGACAACTTCTGGATGATGGCTGATACCGGCCCTTGCGGCCCCTGCAGCGAGATTTTTTACGACCACGGCGACCACATCCCCGGCGGCCCACCCGGCAGCCCGGGCGAAGATGGCGACCGTTTCATTGAAATCTGGAACCACGTGTTCATGCAGTTCGACATGCAAGCTGATGGCTCTGTCAAACCCCTGCCGGCCCCCTGCGTAGATACTGGCATGGGCCTTGAGCGCCTAGCAGCGATCCTGCAGCATGTGCACAGCAACTACGAGATCGACCTGTTCGACGCGCTGATCAAGGCTGCCGCCCGCGAGACTGGCTGTACCGACCTTGACAACAAGTCCCTGCGCGTGATTGCCGACCATATTCGTGCAACTTCTTTCCTAGTGAGCGACGGTGTCATCCCTTCCAACGAAGGCCGCGGCTACGTGTTGCGTCGCATCATTCGCCGTGCGATCCGCCATGGCTACAAGCTGGGCAAAAAGACACCGTTCTTCCAGAAACTGGTAACCGATCTGGTCAAGGTGATGGGCGCGGCCTACCCCAATATGGCTTCACAGGAAAAACGCATCACGGACGTTTTGCGGGCGGAAGAGGAGCGGTTCTTTGAGACGCTGGCCACGGGTATCGAAATACTGGATGAGGCCTTGGCTGGCGGCGTAAAAGTACTGCCCGGCGACGTGGCCTTCAAGCTGCACGACACTTTTGGCTTCCCGCTGGATTTGTCGGCCGACGTGTGCCGCGAAAACGGCGTTGAAGTGGACGAAGCGGGCTTTCAAGCCGCGATGGATAAGCAAAAGGCTGCGGGCCGCGCAGCCGGCAAGTTCAAGATGGACAAGGCGCTGGAATACACCGGTGCCGGCAACACTTTTGTGGGCTACGACGCGCTCACGCAATCCGCAAAAATCGTAGCGTTGTACGCTGACGGTGCACCGGTTACCAGCCTGAATGCAGGTCAAACTGGCGTAGTGGTTCTGGATACCACGCCTTTTTATTCAGAGAGCGGCGGGCAGGCGGGCGACGAGGGCACCGTGTCATCGGATAGCGGTGTTTTCGAAGTGGGCGACACGCAAAAAATCAAAGCCGATGTGTTCGGACACCATGGCAGCGTCAAGAACGGCAGCCTGAGAGTCGGCGACGCCGTTACTGCTCAAGTCAACGCCGCAGTTCGTGCCGCCACCGTGCGCAACCACTCCGCGACC
>JBBQBG010000225.1:0-6628 GCA_038317285.1 Burkholderiales bacterium
ATCCGCCACCTGGTCCAACAATTCCGAGAGTTGCGCGGTACTGGGAACAACCAGCACACTGTGCTTGAGCCAATAGCGCAAGGCATTGGCCTGCCGCGCCCGGCTCAGGCCTTGCAAGGCCTTGATGCGCGGCAAGCCATCCTCGGTGCGTCCCACCGATTGCACGTCTTGCACCGCCACCTCGTCCAGCAGTTGCTGGGCTTGGGCAGCGTGGCTGGCGCTGCGGGCAAAGGTGTCCAGGAATTGTGGGAAAGCGGTCCTCAGCACGGGCATCACGCGCGCGCGGATGCGGTTGCGGGTGAACTGCTCGTCCTGGTTGGTGGGGTCTTCGACAAACGGGATGTCGCGTTGCGCCAGCCAAGTGCGGATGTCGGCACTTGCGACAGCCAGCAACGGTCTGTAATAGTCCAGGCCGTCACGCTGCCAGTGCCCGGGCATGGCGCTGATGCCCGCCAACCCTGCGCCACGGCTCAACGCCAGTAGTAAGGTCTCTACTTGGTCATCAGCATGCTGGGCCATTGCTATCGATTTGATAGTGCATTGCGCATATTCCACGAGGGCTAGAGCCGAGAAAGCCTTGTACCGCGCCTGCCGCGCAGCATCTTCCGGGCTTTGGCCGGGCCGTTTGCTGGCATCCACCTTTTGCACGTGCAGCGGAACATTCAATTGCTTACACAGCGCACGGCAATGGTCTTCGAACAGCGACGCTGCGGCCTGCAGACCATGGTTGATGTGAACGGCGACAACCTGCCCCGGCCATTTGTCGGCGCAGGCCACCAATAGCGCGACAGAATCCGCGCCGCCACTGAGCGCGACGGCCAATGGCAACGCCGGGTTGAACCCGGCAATGGCCTGGTCAAAGACGCGCTTAGCGTCCAGCAGCTTTGGTGTCGGTAAAGCGCCCATAGCTTTGCAGGCGCTCGTAGCGGCGATCCAATAACTCCTTGACCTTGAGGTCGCTGATCTGGCGGTAGGCATCGGCCAGCGCACGCTTCAAGAAGGCTGCTGCCTGTTTCAGATCCCGGTGCGCGCCGCCCACGGGCTCGTTGACGATCTTGTCGATGACACCCAAGGCTTTGAGCCGGTGGGCTGTGATGCCCATGGCTTCGGCCGCGTCGGAGGCCTTGTCCGAGGTCTTCCACAGAATGGAGGCACAGCCCTCCGGGCTGATGACCGAATAGATGGAATACTGCAGCATGATGACCTGGTCGGCGACCGAAATCGCCAGTGCGCCACCCGAACCGCCCTCGCCGATGATGGTTGTGATGATGGGCACTTCAAGCTGGGCCATCTCAAAAATATTGCGGCCAATGGCCTCGGACTGGCCGCGTTCTTCGGCGTCAATGCCGGGGTAGGCGCCTGGCGTGTCGACAAACGTGAACACTGGCAGCTTGAACTTCTCGGCCAGCTTCATCAAGCGCAGTGCCTTGCGGTAGCCCTCGGGCTTGCTCATGCCGAAGTTGCGCAGTCCACGCTCCTTGGTGTCGCGGCCCTTTTGTTGTCCCAGCACCATGCAGGGCGTTCCATTGAAACGCGCTAGACCACCAACGATGCTCAGGTCATCGGCGAAGTGGCGGTCACCGTGCAGTTCGACAAAATGCGTGAATAGCTCGTTGATGTAATCCAGCGTATACGGGCGCTCGGCGTGGCGGGCAATCTTGGTGATTTGCCACGGCGTCAAATCGCTGTAGATGTCTTTGGTGAGTTGTTGACTTTTCTTGCTGAGTTGTTCGATCTCAGCAGATATATCTACCGCAGATTCGTTCTGCACGTAGCGCAATTCTTCAATTTTGGATTCGAGTTCCGAGATCGGCTGCTCGAAATCGAGAAATGTTTTTTTGGCCATGGTTTCTTCCTATTCAGTTGAGGACAGAGCTAAAGATCTGTCCCGCCATGTCTCAGTATTCGACTTGCACCGGGTCCAACGAGCGCCAAATATACCAAGTTGCGACGGTGCAGTACGGCGCCCAGGCTGCAGCCACCTCGCGGGCGTCGCTGCGACTCACCACATCGCCAGAGAAATAATTGTGGCTGATACCGGTAATCAGCCCCACATCGTCCAGTGGCAGCACATTAGGCCGCATCAGATGAAATATCAAGAACATTTCAGCCGTCCAGCGGCCAATACCGCGGATCGCAATGAGTTCGGCGACGATTTCATCGTCACTCATCGCATCCCAAGACTTGACGTGTAAGGCACCGTTGTCAAAGTTCAGCGCCAGGTCCACCAGGTACTCCACCTTGCGGGCGCTCAGGCCCGCAGCGCGCATGTCGTCGACTTTGAGCTTGAGTACATTGGCAGGTGTCAACTTGCGTGGCAGCAGCTCAAAGCGTTCCCACACGGTTTGCGCAGCCTTGACCGAAATTTGTTGCCCAACGATGCTGCGCGCCAGTGTCACAAACGCATCACCCCGGGTCTCGAGACAGACATCACCAAACTGGGGAATCAGACGCTTCATGACCCGGTCTTTTTTTACCAGGTGCTTGCAGGCTTCTTCCCAAAAATACGGCGTCTGTCGCTCAGCCAAAGGCTTTTTAAGCGTCGCCATTATTGAACCGCTTCCCAGCTTGTTCCCGAAGGTGAATCTTTGAGCACGATGCCTTGGGCCAGCAGGTCCTTGCGGATGCTATCGGCCAGCGCAAAGTCGCGGGCCGCTTTGGCCGAGGCCCGTTCTTGAATCTTGCCCTGGATGGCCGCATCGTCCAGCCCTGCGCCCGCCTGCAAAAAGGCCTTGGGGTTGTCTTGCAGCAAACCCAAAACGCCACCCAGTGCCTTTAACAAACCAGCCATCTCGGCGGACTGGGTGCGATTGACTTCGCCCGCCAAATCAAACAGCACGGCCACCGCTTCAGGTGTACCAAAGTCGTCGTCCATTGCGGTCTTGAAACGCGCGGCGTAGTCTTGCGTCCAGTCGATGCCGTTGACCAGCTGCGCGGGCGTCACCAGATCGAGGGCGGTGTACAGGCGCTTGAGCGCGTTGCGCGCATCGTTCAAATGCGCGTCGCTATACCCCAGGTCAGACCGGTAGTGGCCACGCACCAGGAAGAAACGCACAGTCTGCGCATCGTATTGGGTCAGGACGTCCCGGATCGTGAAGAAATTGCCCAGGCTCTTGGACATTTTCTCGTTGTCCAACTGAACCATGCCGTTGTGCATCCAAATCTGCGACATGGGCCGGCCGGTGACGCCTTCCGTCTGCGCGATTTCGTTCTCGTGGTGTGGGAACTGCAGATCCGCACCGCCACCATGGATGTCAAAAGTTTCGCCCAATGTCTGGCAACTCATGGCTGAGCACTCGATGTGCCAGCCCGGACGACCCATGCCGTAGGCATGACCGCTGGCAGCGCTGTCCCACTTGGCATCGGCGGGCTCGTCGGGCTTTGCGGCTTTCCATAATACAAAGTCCAGCGGATCGTTCTTGCCGTCATCAATCGCCACGCGCTCACCGGCCCGCAGGCTTTCCAGCGACTTGCCCGACAACTTGCCATAGCCCTCAAACCTGCGCACCGCAAAGTTAACGTCGCCGGAATTGGCCTTATAGGCCAGGCCTTTGTCCTCCAATTGGCGGATCATGGTCAGCATCTGCGGCACGTATTCGGTAGCCCGTGGTTCAACCGTTGGCGGCTCTATGCCCAGACGGCCGATGTCTTCACGCATCACGGCGATCATCTCGTCAGTCAGGTCCCTGATCGGGATATTGCGTTCCAACGCTCGGCGGATGATCTTGTCGTCTATGTCCGTAATGTTGCGGACATAGGTGACGCGGTATCCGCAGGTCTTCAACCAACGCTGCACCACGTCAAAGGCCATGGCCATGCGGGCATGGCCAATGTGGCACAGGTCATAAATCGTCATGCCGCAAACGTACATGCGAACATGACCAGGCTCTAGGGGGGTAAATGGCTCAAGCCCACGCGACAGCGTGTTGTAAATGCGCAAACTCATGTGGGTATTTCTGTGCCGCCGCCTTGGGACAAATGGGCCTGGGCAATGGCTCTAAATCGGTTAGATCTGGTAAGGGTAAATCTCGGTCTCTCGCCTAAGGGCGCGTCCACCCCCTCAGCTACAATTCAGTGCAGTATAAAGCCCCTTTCCGAGGGCTCCTCCAACGCCTGAGAATCTGAAAGCCGTATGACGCACTCCCGTTTAACTGTCCTTGGCCCCCTGCGTCTGCTCACCCTGGTCGCAGCATTGATGTTCTCGTTGGCACATGCAGATGAATACGCGGATGTGGCCGTCTTGATGCGCAGCGGTAAGCTGCCAGAAGCGTTGAGTAAGGCAGAGCAGTACCTGGCAACCAAGCCGCGGGACCCGCAAATGCGCTTCCTCAAAGGCGTGATCCAGCGCGATTCGGGCAAGACCACAGACGCGATTTCGACCTTTACTCGCCTCACCGAAGACTTTCCAGAGTTGCCAGAGCCCTATAACAATCTGGCCGTGCTGTATGCTGGCCAGAGCCAGTTTGACAAGGCCCGTACGGCATTGGAAATGGCTATCCGCACCAACCCCAGCTACGCCACAGCACACGAAAATCTGGGTGATGTTTACGCCAAGTTGGCCAGCCAAGCCTATAACAAGGCCTTGCAACTGGACGCGTCAAATGCCGGTGTGCCGCCCAAGCTCGCTCTAATCCGTGAGCTTTTTAGTCCGGCCGGCGCGAAGGGTCAGCGCCCGGGCCCAGCGCCCGCGGTCGTAGCGCCCGCGGTGCCCACGCCCGCACCCGTTGCGATCACCAAGCCAGCGCCGGCCTTGCCAGCGCCAGCCAATCCAAACCCACCACCAGTTGCTTCGTCTGCTGCTGTCGCCGTTGCGACACCAGCCCCTGCACCCACGCCGGTTGCCGCAGCCAGTGGTAACAGTACGCGCGACGCAGAGAACGCTGTCATTGCTTGGGCCAAGGCCTGGGCAGCGCGCGACGTCAAGGCCTATTTGGCTTCTTATGGCAAAGACTTCACGCCACCTGGTTCGCAAAGCCGCAGTGCCTGGGAAGAAGAACGCCGCCTGCGCATCAGCAGCAAATCCAAAATCACCGTCAAGCTCGAAAACCTCGCAGTAACGACTTCTGGCAATACAGCTGTTGCCAAGTTCCGCCAGGACTACAAGGCCAGCGGCCTCGCAGTGTCCAGCCGCAAGACGCTGGACCTGGTCAAAAACGGTGACCGCTGGCAAATCGTCAAAGAATCAACCGGTACATGATGCCCAGATGGTTGGTTGCTGGCATGGATAGATTGGCTCAGCGCACAGCAGTCCTGATACTGGCGTTCATATGCGCCTTGCCCGCCTATGCGGTGCATCCCAAACACACGGCTAGGCCCACACCCACGCGGCAGTCAGCGCCTGTGGTGAAAGACCAGGATGGTGTGGCCGAGGCGCGTTTGATCGAGGTCTACAAGCTCATTGGTCACGCGCAAAACCGCGAAGCGCTTGCCAAGGCCGACCAGTTGGTCGCGGAGTTTCCCCATTTTCAATTGGCGCAATTGGTGCATGGCGACCTGCTTGCGGCACAAATTCGCCCTCTCAAAAGCTTTGGTGATGTGCCCGAGTCGTTGGCACCAGGCTCAAGTGCCGCGCTGGCCGAATTGCGTGAAGAGTCGCAACGGCGTGTCCGCGCATTGCGGGAACGTCCTGCTGGCGGAACCGTTCCCTCCCAATTTTTGGCACTGTCGCAAAAGACCAAACACGCAATCGCCGTGGATGCATCCCGCTCCCGCCTGTATCTGTTTGAGAACACGGCCGCCGGTTTGAACCTGGTCGCCGATTACTATATTTCGGTCGGCAAGGCCGGCACCGCCAAAACCGCCGAAGGTGACCAGCGCACGCCGCTGGGTGTGTACTACATCACCAGTAACCTCGACCCTAAATCATTGAAAGATTTTTACGGCTCCGGCGCCTTGCCCATCAACTACCCCAATATGCTGGACAGCAAGCGCGGCAAGACCGGCGGCGGCATCTGGTTACACGGCACGCCGCCCAACCAGTTTTCTCGTGCACCGCAAGCCACAGACGGCTGTGTGGTGCTGGCCAACCCGGATCTGCAGCACATCATCCGAACAGTGGAGGTGCGCACCACGCCGGTCGTGATTGCTACGCAACTGAATTGGGTCGCACCACAAAACGCGCGCGCCGAAAGCAAGCCGTTTGAAGATGCGCTGCTCGGCTGGCGCAATGCCAAGACATCAGGTAATCTGCAGCAGGTACTGACCTACTACACGCCAGACTTCAACAGCAACGGCAAAACACTGGCACAGTGGACGCCGATTCTAAAAACCGAGATCGACCAGAGACAGGGCAGAACCATCCAACTGAAGGATGTGTCCTACCTGCGCTGGACCGATGCGGCTGATACCATGGTCGTGACCTTCGGCGAAGTAGCCGATGGTGCGCGGGTCGGTTGGACCAAACGGCAGTACTGGATTCGCCAGGAAAACCAATGGAAAATCTTTTTTGAGGGAGTAATTTGATATGACGATGCAATGGAACACTATGAGCCGACGCGCTGCGTTAGCCGGACTCGCACTGGCCGCGCTTGCCAGCCCCGTGATGGCGGACACCGCGCCACAGGTCAAGTTCGAAACTAGCCTCGGCAGCTTTGTGGTCGAGGTCTACCCCGACAAAGCCCCCAAGACG
>JBBQBG010000226.1:0-6621 GCA_038317285.1 Burkholderiales bacterium
CGTCGGCCTGTAAAACAACAGGCCGCTCGGGTATCACGCTTGTGGTGTGACGGTTGCGCGGGCCAACATGCGGCTTACGGCACGTGGGTCCATGCCGTACATATCGGCGAAGACTTCCAACGATTTGCCACTGGCTTTGAAAGCTTGCAACAGCGCTTCGGTCTTGGCGGCGCGGGCCTCGGCATCGACCATGGCCTCGTCCAGCACGGCGTTGGCCGCTTCATCGCGGCTGCGCACCAACTCGGCGTAGGCCTGGGGCGTCAAGCCAGAGGCTTCGCAGGCCACCACAATGCGCTGCAGTAGCTTGGGGCGCAGGTCTTCTTTGCTACGGGTCTGCCGGCGGCGAAAGACTTCCAGCAAGGCGTGGTGCACATGCTCGGGCGCCATGGCTTCAACCGGCTTGCCTTCCAAGTCGTGGCGGTCTTCGCCCGATGCCACGGCGGTCAGGTAACGGGTAGAACGGGTATGCAGGGACAGTGCCGCTTTGAGGCTATCGCGCTCAAAAGCGTCTGGGTGCGCATCCAGCAGGTCCTGGAAAATGCCGCGCTTCATGGGCAGAAATACCGCGCCAAAGAGTTTGGGGTAAAGCGCTGCCATTTTTTCCAACACCGGAAAAACATCGGGCTTGGGCGCGCGCTTGGCTGCGACGGGCGCTTCGATTGCGACCTGTGGGGCTTCCACGGGAGCGTCTGTAACAGGCGTTTCGGGCGAAGATGGCAAAGAATCTGTCATGTAAAAACTTCAGGAAGGCTGGAGAAAAGCCCTCCATCATGCCAGTGATTGACCCAGCAGCCTATCTTTTAACCGTCCGCAGCCCCACACCCAGGGCCGCGCCCACGCTCAACAGCAGCACTAGTGCGGCTCCCAGCAGGGTTGCGCCGTACCAGCCCCGGTCCATAAATACCCCAAAAACGAGGGGAGAAATGGCAAAACCGGTGTCCAGGCCCGAATACACCAGGCCGTAAACCCGCCCAGTGGCACCTTTGGGCGTGGCCTTTTTGATCATCATGTCACGGGACGGACCGCCTATACCCACCGCAAAGCCGGTAATGGCCAGTACCACCATCGTGGCCGTCGCATCCAGCCAGCCGGTGCCACACAGCGCCAGCAACACCGCACCGGCTGCCATAGCCCAGGCCACCACGCGGTCGCTGTTGGCGGCACGGGCGGCGATAAAACCACCCACAAACATGCCCACCGCCCCGCACAGCATGTAAGCGGTCAGCGTATAGGTGGCGGCCTCAAAGCTGATGCCGTGCATGGCCTTGAGGATGGAAACCGAAAAACTCTGCACCACGGCCAGCGTCATCGTGGATAACAAAAAGAAGCCAAAACACCACCACACCACGGGCAGCTTCATAAACGCCAAGTCATGCTCGGCATCACCCGTGGCCAAGGCCTGGGGGTCGCGGCGAACTACCTGGGTGCTGAGCTTGTCGCGGTACAGCACCATCAGAGCCAATATGGCCACGTACATCAGCGCGGCAGCCACATAGGCATTGCGCCAGCCCATGGAGGCGCCAAACCCGGCAAAGAACACCGGTGCCGCAGCCCAACCCAGGTTGCCGGTAAGGCCGTGGGCGCTGAAGGCATAGCCCAGGCGCGGAGCCGACACGCGCTGGTTCAGAATGGTGAAATCCACAGGGTGGAACGTGGCATTGCCCAGGCCAGCCAGTGCTGCGACCAAAATCAACCCCGTATAGCCGGTAACCATGGACGCTGCCATGCACGCCGCGACGAAGATACCCAGCGCCGCAAACATCAGTGGCCGAGCGCCGAGGCGGTCCACCACAAAGCCGGAACTGGCCTGCCCAATGCCGGAGACGACGAAAAAAGTCGTCATCAAAAGGCCCAACGCCGAGAAACTCAGCCCAAATTCCTTCATGAACACCGGAAACATCAGCGGCAACAGCAGATGCCCGAAATGCGAGCTGGCGTGGGCCAGCCCAACCAGGCCGATGATGGCGGCGTCTTGCTGCATCGGAACCGCCGCGCCTGACGCGGGAAAGGTAGTGGTAGTGCTCATGCGGCTATGGTAGGCCGCAGTGCAGCGTGCGGGAATACGCCAATGAGACAATAATCGTCGAAATTCAGCCAAACCCGCGCAAAACTATTGGCCACCGAGAACCAGCATGAAACGCAAGACCGCCCTCACCCCCATGCGCTTCGATGACTCCGCACAGCGGGCACCAAGCCCGGCGCGCCCCGTGCGTAGCCGCGCCAGAGCCCTGGCCATGGACGCACACATTGCGCCCCACTGCCACGCCTGGTCCCAGTTCACCTACTGTGCCAGCGGTCTGATGCAGGTCACCGTCACCCAGGGCGGGATGCCCACCACCTTCATCGTGCCGCCATCCCGGGCGCTGTGGATTCCGCCCTTTGTCGATCACACCGTGGTGGTGCTCGAATCTGCCGAGCTGCGCACGGTGGACCTGGACCCTGGCGTGACGCCTGCGGGTTGGGCCGACTGCCGTGTGCTCATGGTCAGCAAGCTGCTGCGCGAGCTGATCCATGCGCTGGAGGACTCGGTGCCGGGCCCGCGCGATGATGCACTGATGGCGCTCACTGACGATGAGATCAGCCGTGCCACCACCCACGCATTGGGCGTGCCCATGCCCCACCCTGAGCATGGCGACAAGCGCCTGCGCACGCTGTGTGAGGCAGTCCTGCGCGACCCCGCCGAGAAGGCCCAGCTCTGCGAATGGGTGACACAGGTTGGCGCCAGCGAGCGCACGGTGGCCCGCCTGTTCCGCCAAGAGTTGGGCACCAGCTATCAGCAATGGCGCCTGCAGGCCGTATTGGCCCACGCCCTGCCCCAGTTGGCCCGCGGCTTGCCCATCTCACAAGTGGCGGCGGCCAGTGGCTACTCCAGCGACAGCGCCTTCAGCGCCATGTTCAAGCAGGCTATGGGTAAGGCGCCCAGTCACTTTCAAGGCAAATCACTATCAAAATAATAGCTGCTTACGCCTATTCCACGAGGGCTAAACGCCGATTCGCCAAATAGTTTTCAGAGGAAATGCGGCAAAGCACTTTGCAGGCCCGATGGCGTAAGGTGCGCGACACATTGGTCTCGTAACATGACTTGTATTGGGCCTAGGTGAAGCATATAGTGGCGAGCCCAACCCATGACCGAGGATTGCCATGACAAGACGCTTGTTCAGCTTGATGGGCACTTACGAGGATCTCTGCGACCGTTACGGTGCTGACGACCCCATGGTCATGGAGATGAAGCTCGAAATCAGCAAGCGGGAAGCGGACGCAGTTGCCCTTCCACATGTCGAGCGAAGAAAAGAAAAGTTCAAAAAATACGACTGGAGTCGCAAAGCGTCTAAAAGCGAGCAAGCCGTTCAAACCTTGCACTGAGGTTTCAGCGATAGATCGCAGTCTTTGGCGCTAAAGGTGCGCTTTTTCAGCACCAGAGTAACGTTGCCCGGCCCCGACGGAATTTTCGTCTATGTCCTTGACGGAACTGATGATCCGAACGGCCACAGCTTGAATCCGATCGGGCAGACGAAGAACTTCAGCATGCGCTGGGTCGCTGGGCCAGTTGCCCTTGGCCGACATAGCCAAAATCAGCATAACCATTGGCACCAGGCGTTTCTTTGACCGGCCGGTGATCGCAATAGGAAACAGAGTAAACCCTTGTTAGGTCAAATCTGCTTCCGCCCGGGCAACGTCGGATGCACCAACGTCTGTTTCTTTGGCAGAAACTTTTTAATGCCTGCGCAGGACCCGATGGCCTCATGCGCGACATCGACGCCGGTGGCCTTTTTGTACTCTTGTGCCCATCTCTTGTAGATAGGGGCGGCTTCGCACCCTGGGGGAACTTCGTGGTGTCAGCGCGGCTCCACCATACTGGACCACCGTGGCGTCCCTCTTTTTACTTCTTACACGGAGCTTCCATGACTGCACGCGCCGATGCTGCCACGCTTCCCCTGATAACGGCCCTCAAGCCGTCTCCCCGCATGCCTGCTCTGTTTGTGGGCCATGGTAGCCCGATGAATGCGATCGAAGACAACGTCTGGCGCCGCAGTTGGCAAAGCCTGGGCAACGAGCTATTGGCGAGAGAGGCAAAGCCGCAACTCATTCTGTGCATATCGGCCCACTGGTTGACCAGGGGCGGCTGGCAGATCACCGGTATGGCCCAACCCAAGACCATTCATGACTTTGGCGGCTTTCCCCAAGCCCTGTTTGATCAACAATACGCGGCACCAGGCGCGCCTGCCGTTGCGCAGTCTGTCGCCGCCGAGCTGAAATCACCTTCCAACGGCCAGGCGCTGAGCGTCGACAGCGATGTCTGGGGGCTGGACCACGGTACCTGGTCAATCCTGAAACCCATGTTCCCCGAGGCTGACATCCCGGTGCTGCAGTTGAGCATGGACTACAGCCGCCCGCCGGCCGAGCACTACGCATTGGGTCAACAACTGCAGGGGCTGCGTGAACGCGGCGTTCTGGTCGTAGGCAGCGGCAACATCGTGCACAACCTGCGCGCCATGCGCCCCAGCAGCGGCCCCTCGGACGCCTACGAATGGGCCAGCGAATTCGACACGCTGGTGCGCGACCAGATCGCGACCGGACATCTGGACACGCTGCAAAACTTCCAGGCACTGGGCTCCGTCGCCCAAATGGCCCATCCGACTTACGAACACTACCTGCCGCTGCTCTACGCCGCGGGTGCCGCAAGTAGCGCAGATGTACCCCGCTTCTTCAATGCGGGGTACCAAGGCGCGTCCATATCGATGCAGTCCGTCGTATGGGGATAATCGCCGCATGCATATTCGCACCGACGACCTCACCGGACCCGAAATCCACGCGCTGCTGGAAGAACACCTGCAGCACATGCGCAGCCTGTCGCCCCCAGAGAGCGTGCACGCGCTCAATCTGGACGCACTGCGCCGACCTGAAATCACGTTCTGGACTATTTGGTCTGACGACGCCAAGCTAATGGGCAGTGGTGCATTGAAATCACTGGGTGATGGCCAGGGCGAGATCAAATCCATGCGTACGGCCGAGGCGCACCGGGGCAAGGGTGTCGGCCAGACCATGCTGGCCCATATCCTCACCGAGGCGCGCAAACGCGCGTATACCCGACTCAGCCTGGAAACCGGCTCGGTGCCGGGCTTCGAACCGGCGTTACGGCTCTACACCCGCTTTGGATTCACCCCATGCGGACCGTTCGCAGACTACCCCGAAGACCCCTTCAGCGTCTTTATGACGATGGCGTTGCAGCCATAGGCCCTGGCGGGTTCAGGCGAAGCTGAACTGGCCTGGCGCCTGGATCGTGTCCACACCCACATGGATGGTGTCCTTGGGCGCGAACTTGCCTTCCAGCAACAGCTTGGACAGCGGGTTTTCGATGCGCTGCTGAATCGCACGCTTCAAGGGCCGCGCACCAAACACCGGATCGAACCCCACCTTGGCCAGCTCGGCCACAGCCGCATCCGACACGACAAAACCCAAGTCCATCTTGGCCAGACGGGCCATCAGCACCTGCAATTGGATCTTGGCAATATTGGCGATATGGTTGGCGTCCAGCGAATGGAAGACCACGGTTTCATCGATCCGGTTCAAGAATTCGGGGCGGAAATGGTTCTTTAGCTCGGCGGTGACTGCATCCTTCACGTCTTCATAATCCTGGCCCACCATGGACTGGATCATCTGCGAGCCAATGTTGCTGGTCATCACGATGATGGTGTTCTTGAAGTCGACCGTGCGGCCCTGGCCATCGGTCAAACGGCCGTCGTCCAGCACCTGCAGCAGCACATTGAACACGTCGGGGTGGGCTTTTTCTACCTCGTCCAACAGCAGCACGGCATAGGGTTTGCGGCGCACGGCTTCCGTCAGGTAGCCGCCCTCTTCATAACCCACATAGCCGGGAGGCGCGCCAATCAGACGCGCCACAGAGTGCTTCTCCATGAACTCGCTCATGTCGACACGAACCAGGTGGTCTTCCGAATCAAACATGAATCCGGCCAGGGCCTTGCACAGCTCGGTCTTGCCCACGCCCGTAGGGCCCAGGAACAGGAAGGAGCCGGTGGGGCGGTTTGGATCACTCAGGCCGGAACGTGAGCGGCGAATTGCATTCGCCACTGCAGCAATGGCTTCGTCTTGGCCGACCACGCGCTCGTGCAACTTGGTCTCCATCTGCAGCAGCTTGTCGCGCTCGCCTTGCAGCATTTTGCTCACCGGAATGCCGGTGGCGCGGCTCACTACCTCGGCAATTTCGTCGGCGCCGACCATGGTGCGCAACAACTGTGCGCGGCCACCGTCTTTGGCATTTTTCGCCTTGCCAGCCTCTTGGGCCTGGGCGTCGGTGAGGCGTTTTTCCAACTCGGGGAGCTTGCCGTATTGCAACTCGCCGGCCTTGTTGAAATCACCCTTGTCGGTCAGATCCTTAATCTGCATGCGGACTTTTTCCACCTCTTGCATGATGGTCTTGGAGCCTTGGGCCTGGGCCTTTTCGCTTTTCCACAGTTCGTCCAGATCGGCAATTTCCTTTTGCAACCCGGTGATCTCTTCATTGATCAATTCGAGGCGTTTTTGCGATGCTTCATCCTTCTCGCGCTTGACCGCTTCACGCTCGATCTGCAACTGGATCAGGCGGCGGTCTTTTTTGTCCAT
>JBBQBG010000227.1:0-6603 GCA_038317285.1 Burkholderiales bacterium
TTGACGAAGGCGTAGGTGAAGAAAATCATCGTCACGCTTCCGGCCAGCAAGCGCGAGAACAGCGTGGGCGCTTCCAGCGCAATGGCCAGGCCCCGAAGTATCAGGAAGATGAAGGCCAGCACCAGAAAGAGAGTGCCTATCAAACCGAACTCTTCGGCAAACGCGGCAAAAATAAAGTCAGTCGTGCGCTCGGGGATGAATTCCAGATGGGTTTGCGTGCCCTTCATGAAGCCCACGCCGGTGACCCCGCCCGAGCCGATGGCGATCATTCCCTGGATGATGTGAAAGCCCTTGCCCAGCGGGTCGCGCGTCGGGTCCAGCAAAGTGCAGATGCGCTGCTGCTGGTAGTCGTGCAACACCGGCCAGCGCACCCCATCGGCGCACAGGGTCGGCTCAAAGATGACGATTAACGCAACACCGATCAGCCCCAGCACCACCGGCGGTACCACCAGCTTCCAGCTCATACCAGCAAAAAAAATGACCGACATGCCCGTGGCAAGAATTAACAACGCGGTGCCCAGATCCGGTTGTTTCATGATCAGCGCCACCGGCATGCCTAGCAGTACAGCAGCGACGCCGAAGTCCAGTGGTCGCAGTTGGCCTTCGCGCTTTTGAAACCACCACGCCAGCATGAGTGGCATGGCAATCTTGAGAATTTCACTGGGTTGAATCGTGATGCCGACATTGATCCAGCGCCTGGCGCCCTTCTTGGTGATACCAAACACGGCCACCGCTACCAATAATGCGACGCCGACCACGTAAAGCGGTACCGCCAGGGTCATCAAGCGTTGCGGCGGCACTTGCGCCACAACAAACATGATGCTGGCTGCAATCAACATATTGCGACCATGGTCTTCAAAGCGGGTTCCGTGGTCAAAACCGGACGAATACATGGTCAACAGACCCGCACAGGCGAGGATAAACACGCCAAAGGCCAGTGGCCCATCGAAGCCGTGGAACCAGGGCGCTATGCGCCGCCAAACAGAGGGTTTATCAAAAACAGAAGCCATAGAGTGGCGCGATTATCCCCGCAGTCGGCAACAAGGCCTGGGGCGGCCGTCAATCACTTGGGGTGCTGTAGCTGTAGCTGTAGCTGTAGCGCTAGCGCTCGCCTCGCGTCACTTGGACATCGCGCCGGCCGGAGCAGCAGGCTGTCGCGGCAGCAAACCTATACGGGTGGCCTCCAGCACAGCCTCCAGCTTGGAGTGAACCTCCAGTTTGCCGTAAAGGCTTTTGATATGGGTTTGTATCGTGTGCACGCTGAGGTTCTTCAGGTCGGCAATCTCTGCATAGGAAAAACCGCGCGAAACCAGCTCCAAGACTTCCTGCTCTCGGCGAGACAGCAAACCCTTGCCCAAGTCGGGAACTTCAATTTTGATAGCGCTATATTCAATATCTACGAGGACTGGCGCTATATTTGTCTGCATGGACCGGTACTTGGAGAGCACCCGCCGGGCAATCATGGGGGATATCGGCGAGGCACCCGCCTTCATCTCCAGAATGGTGTTGGCAATATCGTCTGGCGCGGCGTCCTTGTGGATGTAGCCCAGAGCGCCTGCTTCGATGCTGGCCAGCACGTTGTCTTCGTCGCCAAACATCGAGATGACCAGCGATTCGCACGCCGGGTGGCAGGTGCGGGCATGGCGTATGACCTGCAAGCCGTTGCCATCCGGCAAACCCAGATCGGTCAACAGAACATCCACCGCCTCTGTGGCCTGGTCGAGGCAGGCCTTGGCCTCGGCCACGCTGGACACGCTGGCGACCAGGCTCAATTGGGCGCAGCGCTCAACGCTGGCAGCGAAAAACGACCGCATTTGCGGGTCATCTTCAACAATTAATACTCGCCACACGCCTATGCACTCCTTAATCGCCATAGCACCTTCGGGGCGCCAACTCGGACCGGCCCCAAGCATATAGCGAACCAGCGCCCAGTGACCTCCCATAAATATGGGGTGTTGGTAACAAAACAAAACCCCCACGCTCCACCGCTTCGCGGGTCGCTGCCCCCCCGCCCTCAACCGCTGCGTCATTCCCAAAACGGGCAGGTGCGGCATGGGACAATGCCGCCCTATGTTTCTATTGTTTGAAGAAGCCGGAAAATTCATGGCCGGTCGGGTGCTGTCAGAGGCGGATGCTTCGGCGCAGGTGGAGTTGGACAGCGGCAAGCGGGTCAAGGTCAAGGCCGCCAATATGCTGCTGAAGTTCGAGAAGCCCTCGCCGGCCGAATTTGTAGCCGCCGCGCAGGCTGCCAGCCAGGGCATTGAGCTGGAGATGGCCTGGGAATTTGCGCCGGACGAAGAGTTCGGCTTTGCCGACCTGGCCCGCGACTATTTCTCTGACCAGGCTCCGCTGTCCGAGCAGGCGGCGATGCTGTTCCGCCTGTTCGAATCGCCCCACTACTTCCGCCGCGCCGGCAAAGGGCGCTTCCGCAAGGCGTCGGCCGACGTCATCGCGCAGGCGCTGGCAGCCATTGAGAAAAAGAAAGTGATCGCGCTGCAAATCACGCAATGGGCCACCGAGCTGGGCGAAGGGCAATGCCCGGCAGCGATCCGCGAGCAGTTGTACAAAATTTTGTTCAAGCCCGACAAGAATGCGCCCGAGTACAAGGCGGTGGTCGAGGCATCCCGCGCCACGCACACGGCGCCGCTGGAACTGCTGCAAAAGTCGGGTGCCATTGCATCGCCCTACCAGTTCCATTGGAAGCGTTTTTTGCTGGAGAACTTCCCCAAGGGCACGGGCTTCCCCGCACTTGCCGCACCCGAAGTGGACGACACGAAGCTGCCATTGGCCACCGTCCAGGCCTTTTCCATCGACGACTCCCAAACTACCGAAATCGACGACGCGCTGTCGGTGCAAGGCCTGGGCAGTGGCACCATCACGCTGGGTATTCACATTGCAGCACCGGGCCTGGCCATCCAGCCGGGTGACGCGGTCGACCAACTCGGCCGCGCCCGCCTGTCCACCGTCTACATGCCGGGCTACAAGGTCACGATGCTGCCCGACGCGTTGGTACAAACCTACACGCTGCAGGCCGGGCGCGATTGCCCGGCGTTGTCGCTGTATGTGACGCTGGACGAGGCCACGCTGGAGATCAAGGGCCACGAATCCAAGCTGGAACGCGTGCCCATTGCCCACAACCTGCGCCACGACAAACTGGATGCCGTTGTCACGGAACCGTGGTTGCTGGACCCGAGCTTCAACCATGAAAATGAGGCCGAGCCCTTACCCGCATTGCGTGAGCAGCTATCATTTTTATACCGCCTGGCGAAAGACCTGAAGGCCAAGCGCGAGGTTGTACGCGGCAAACCCGAGACCTTCAACCGGCCAGACTACAACTTCCGCCTCGTCGGCAATGACGGAGCCGAACCGCAGGGTAACGAGACGGTGCAGATCAGCACCCGCCAACGCGGCGCACCGTTGGACCTGATCGTGGCCGAGGCGATGATCTTGGCGAACAGCACCTGGGGCAGTTGGATGGCGGAATTGGGCGTGCCCGGCATCTACCGCAGCCAGGCATCGCTGGCACCCGGCGTCAAGGTGCGCATGGGCACCAAGGCCCTGCCCCATGCTGGCATCGGCGTCAAAAGTTATGCCTGGAGCAGCTCACCGCTGCGCCGCTACACCGACCTGGTCAACCAGTGGCAAATCATCGCCTGTGTGCAGCACGGCAAAACGGCGGCACTGGCCGCGCCCTTCAAGCCCAAGGACGCCAGCCTGTTCTCCATCATCTCCAGTTTTGACGAGGCCTACAGCGCCTACAACGGCTACCAGGGCGCGATGGAGCGCTTCTGGACGTTGCAGTACCTGCAACAAAACGGCATCACCGAGCTGGAGGCCAGCGTTTTCAAGGAAAACATGGTGCGCGCCGACACCCTCCCCTTGGTACTGCCGGTCATGGGTGCGCAAAACCTGCCACGCGGTGCCCGGGTGCGGGTCCGCTTGGGCGAAATGGACCTGATCACACTGGACATCAGCGGCACCGTGGTGGAGCGACTGGACGCGCCGACGGCCGACCACTCCGACAGCGAACCGCCAGATGGTGGCGATGAGGCCGAGGACGACGAGGTCAGCGGCCCGATTGCGATTGCCGTCGATGTCAGCGAACCGGCCGAAGTGACCGAAGTAGCCATGGATAATTCTGCTCCGTGAACCTGCGGTCTCTCAGCACCCTGCATATCGCCCTTATTGCATCCGTTGCGGTGCATGCGGTGCTGCTGACGGTGCGCTTTGTAGACCCTGACGCGTTCAACCGCGTGTTCGAGGATGCGCCGATGGAGGTGATCCTCGTCAACGCCAAGACCAACGAAAAGCCCGAAAAGGCCAAGGCCATCGCCCAGACGTCGTTGGCTGGCGGTGGTGACGCCGAACAGGGCCGTGCCACCAGCCCGCTGCCGCCTTCCGCGCTAACCGACTTTGGTGACGCGTCCGAGGAAGAAACAGCCCGCAAACTGCAAAACATGCAAGAACAGCAGACCCTGCTGTTGGCCCAGGTCAAGCGTGAGCTTGCCGCCCTGCCCCCGCCCGACCCCAACCTGGCCGCAACCAAGACCGAACAAATGGAGCGCGAAGAGAAGCGCCGCCAACTGGTCAAGATCCTGGCCGAGATCGAACGCCGCATTAACCAGGAAAACGCCCGCCCCAAGAAGCGTTACATCAGCCCCGCTGCGCGTGAAGAGGTCTACGCCGTGTATTACGACGCACTGCGCCACGCCATAGAAGACAAGGGCACCGAAAACTTCCCGCAGTATGCTGGCAAGAAGCTGTATGGCGAGTTAACAATGATCGTTACCGTCAACCACAATGGTCGCGTGCTGGACACCGAAGTGGTCGAGACATCGGGCAACCGCACGCTGGACCGTCAGGCCGCCGCCATTGCCCGCTCGGCCGGACCGTTTGGCAATTTCAGCCCCGCCATGCGCCGACAGGCGGACCAGATTCTGGTGGTGTCACGCTTTAAGTTCACGCGCGACGAAACGCTGGAAGCCTCCATCTCCACGCAAAAATGAAAAGCTTTGCGCGTTGGGTGGGGCTTGTGCTGATGGCTCTGCTGGTATTGCAACTGTATTTTGTGGCCCGGATCGCGGCCATGGCGATGGTGGCGCCGCAGTCCACCAGTTTTCAGCGTTCTGAGGCCTGGCGCCTGGCGAATGAGAAAGGCAGCCTGCGCTGGCGCCAGCAGTGGGTGGCCTACAACAACATTTCCGACAACCTCAAGCGCGCGGTGATTGCGTCCGAAGACGACAGCTTCACCAACCATGAGGGTGTGGATTGGGATGCGCTGGAGAAGGCCTGGGAGAAGAACGCCAAGGCCGAGCAACGCGCAGCCAAACAGTCACCTGTAAAGCCCAACGCCAATCCTGGCAAGACTGCCGCCGTGACCAAACAACCTAAACCACCCAAGATTGTGGGTGGTTCCACCATCACCCAACAGTTGGCCAAGAACCTGTTTCTATCGGGAGAGCGTACGTTGGTGCGCAAGGGCCAGGAGCTGGTGTTGACGGTGCTACTGGAGCACTTGCTGAGCAAGCAGCGCATTCTGGAAATTTACCTCAACAGTGTGGAGTGGGGTGAAGGGGTGTTCGGAGCAGAGGCGGCCGCGCAGCACTATTTTCGCAAGCCCGCATCACAGCTTAATTCGTATGAGGCGGCGCGCTTGGCCGTGATGTTGCCGCGGCCGCGGTATTACGAGAAGCTGACGAACTCGGGATATTTGGCTAGCCGTGCGGGAATTATCGCTGGGCGCATGGGCGACGCGCAATTGCCTTGACGTCGCTCGCTGCATTTCGTTCGCCCGCAGAAGGCCAAGGCCGCATTCCGCCGCTCGTGTCCCCCGGCCGCAAGCGGCCTCCTCCTTTACCTCGCTTTGGCATACGCCCTTGGCCTTCTGCTCCAGTCTTTGCTGTTTGCCGTTCTGCCAAAATACTGACAGCGTTTATGACCTTACTTTCGATGAGAACAACCAAATAGGCAATGCCATTCTTCCATGAGGCTTTCACTGTCCTTCCGGCTGTAGTGTCGGCTATTGCCATACGCGTTGTCGCGGGTCCAGCAGGCTCCTGCTATTTTCATGAAGGCGTTGCGTGGACAATGATCCTCGTTGCGATGCCATGCTTTCTGGTGTCACTTGTAGGAGCCGGTTTGTTACTGTTTCGCCATAGAGATCTCTTCACTCTGCAATGTACATTTGTGCGAAGAGGATTAGCTGTCAGCGTTCCAGCTTTGTACATCTTTCTGTTCGCCAATCAATCGGTACTGGAGCATCTCGTTTGTGGCATTGGATAGCAGTTCGCTCCCGACGCAATGACTTCGAAAACTTGATGACAATGGATCACAGACTACCGAATCTGACAATAGATTCGAAAAACTCTTGCAAACCTTTTCTCGGATGCGGGGGCTGGGTTTTCTGCAAAGTGAGGTAAAGGGGGAGCCCGAAGGGCGGAGGACACGAACGAAGGCGGACACCCGTCGCCGCCAACCTGCGGACCGGAGACAACAGGCCCTAGCGCGCCGCTGTAGTCGCCGACGCAGCACGGCTCGCCGAAGCTGCCCTGATGGCAGGCCGCGCAGGCGCAGACGCCGCAGCCTGCGAAGCCACCGTACTGC
>JBBQBG010000228.1:0-6529 GCA_038317285.1 Burkholderiales bacterium
AGCACGAATGCACCCGGCAGCATTTCGGTCCTGGAGCAAAATTTTGACTTTGACCTGCTGACCCCGCAAAAGCTGCTGGAGAAGTATGTGGGCCGCAGCGTTAGCATCATCCGCACCAACACCGCCACCGGGCAAGAGACCACAGAGCAGGCCCAGGTGCTGTCATCCAACGACGGTGTGGTGCTGAAGATCGGCAACCGCATAGAGACTGGCATCCCCGGGCGCATTGTCTACAACGACGTACCTGCCAACCTGCGCGACCGCCCCACGCTGGTCATGGCGCTGGACAACACCGGCGCGCAACAGCAGGACCTGGAACTGAGCTACCTGACCGGCGGCCTGGCCTGGAAGGCCGACTACGTGGTCGAACTCAACCCGACCGAAGACAAGCTTGACATCTCGGGCTGGGTCACGCTCACCAATACCAGCGGCGCCACCTACCGCAATGCCAAGCTGCAACTGGTAGCCGGTGACGTGAACCAGATCGCACCACCGGCATTGGCGCGCGGCGGGATCATGGCCATGGCTCCTGCCCCCATGCAAAAGGCCCGCAACGACATGGCCGAAGAGTCGCTGTTTGAGTACCACCTGTACACCTTGACCCGCCCTACCACCATCGCCGAGAACCAGACCAAGCAGGTGTCCCTGCTGTCAGCGTCTGGCGTGCCCGTGCGCAAGGAACTGCTGCTCAAGGGCAGTGACTACTACTACCAAAGCAGCAATGGCGACCTGGGCCAAAAGCTTAAGGTCGGCGTATTCGTCGAATTCGACAACAAGGAGGCCTCTCAGTTGGGAATGCCCCTGCCCAAGGGCATCATCCGCGTCTACAAGAAAGACAAGGCGGGCAACGCCCAGTTCATTGGCGAAGACAAGGTAGACCACACACCCAAGAACGAGACCGTGCGCCTAAAACTGGGTGATGCCTTTGACGTGACTGCCGACAAGAAGCAGACCGATTTCAAAAAGGTAGGCGGCAATGGCAAGTACAACTACATTTTCGAGAGCGCCTACGAAGTGGTGCTGAAAAACGCCAAGAAGGAGGCCGTGGTGGTAACGGTGCAAGAGCCCATGCCGGGCGATTGGCAGGTGTTGTCCGAAAGCCATCCGCACACCAAGGGCGCCAGCAATACCGCGGTCTGGAAGATCAGTGTGCCGGCTGAGGGCAATGCCAGGCTGGTCTACCGCAGTCTCGTGCGCTACTAGTCCCCGATCAGCGTTGGTGTGGTTGCACTTCGCGCCACACTGTTAGCAATTGGCGACTTGCACGGGCCTTCACGTCGCAAGCTTGTTCCCCAAGGGGGTTGGCGCTGGCAAAGTCCAGCCATCGACCAACCAACACCCCCAAGGAGAGCCGCCATGTTCATGCAAATTCTGACCAACACACCCAAATGGGTTTTCGTTCTCTTCGTCGCACTCGTGTGGCTGGGCCTCAAACAAATGTTGCCGCGCCGTGCCGGTCTGAACCGCATCACCATCATGCCGCTGGCGATGACGGGCTTGTCGCTGCTTGGTGTGACCTCGGCATTTGGTGAATCGCCCCAGGCGCTGTTGACCTGGATGGCAGGTGCTGCGGTCGCCTTCACACTGAACTTTCAGATTGCCGCCTCCGCACAAGTCCAGTATGACGCGACCAACCGTCGTTTTCAGCTGCCAGGCAGTGCAGTTCCATTGGCCTTGTTCATGGGCATCTTCTTCACCAAATATGCTGTGGGCATCAGCATGGGTGTGCAGCCGGCGCTGGCGCACAACGCCAGCTTCGCGTTGATCGTTGGTGCCCTGTACGGTGCGTTTAGCGGTGTCTTCTTAAGCCGTGCCGCCAAGCTGTGGCGCATCGCACTGGCCCAGGCCAATGCGATTTCCCAAAAGGCTTCGATTGCAACCACCACCGCCTGAAGCCGCCAAACACCCATTACCATTGCGTCGCCTGCAACCCTTCACAGAAAGACGCCTACCGTGACTGCACCGTTACCCCCCCAATCCGTCATTGCCGTCGTAGGGACTGGCGCCATGGGGGCTGGCATAGCGCAGATTGCAGCGGTGGCGGGACACACCGTCCAGTTGATGGACAACCGGCCACAAGCTGCCGATGACGCCATCCGCAACATCCGGTCCCAGATCACCAAGCTGGCCGACAAAGGCAAACTAAGCCCCGAGCGCGCCGCACAGGCCAGTACCAACCTGGTGGCGGTACAACAGTTGTCCGAACTGGCAGGTGCCAGCCTGGTGATCGAAGCAATTGTTGAAAATTTACAGGCCAAGCAAGCCCTGTACGCAGAACTCGAAGGCATCGTCGGCGACGACTGTATTTTTGGCACCAACACATCGAGCATTTCGGTCACGGCCATCGGCGCGGCGCTGAAGCACCCCCAGCGCCTGGCCGGCCTGCATTTCTTCAACCCGGCACCGGTGATGGCCCTGGTTGAAATCGTCTCTGGCTTGGCCACAGCACCGGCAATTGCCGACACCCTTTTTGCCACCGCAACCGCCTGGGGTAAGACTGCCGTGCACGCCAAGTCCACCCCCGGCTTTATCGTCAACCGCGTGGCCCGCCCTTACTACGGCGAGGCCCTGCGCTTGCTGGCCGAGGGTGCTGCCGACTGTGCCACCATTGACGCCGTGATGCGCGAAGCCGGGGGCTTTCGCATGGGGCCGTTTGAGTTGATGGACATGATTGGTCACGACGTCAATTACGCCGTCACCTGCTCGGTGTGGAACGCCTTTTACAACGACCCGCGTTTTGCGCCGTCGCTGGTGCAAAAAGAATTGCTGGATGCTGGATTTTTAGGTAAAAAATCAGGCCGTGGTTTCTTTGACTACCGCGAAGGCACCAGCAAACCTGCGCCGCAGACAGAGTCAACTCGCCCATTGCCAACCACCGGAATCACGCTGTGTGGTGAATCGTCGGCCACACAGGCCTTGGCGGAACGACTGACCAAGGCCGAAATCCTGTTCGCCAGCACCCCTTCAGTAGACGGCCGCATTGCGCAGTTGAATGGTGCCGTGCTCTTCGTCACCGATGGACGCAGCGCCACCCAGCGCGCATCCGACTCCGCTTTCCCCAACACCGTACTGATCGATCTTGCGCTGGATTACCGCGTGGCGACAAGGCTTGCAGTGACCACCGCTGCGCAGTGCACCCACGAAGCGGCGGACGCGGGCATCGCCCTGCTGCAGGCCGCGGGCTTGCAGGTATCCCGACTTGGCGATATCCCGGGGCTGGCCGTCATGCGCACCGTGGCCATGCTGGCGAACGAAGCGGCCGATGCGGTGAACCAAGGGGTTTGCTCGGCGCAGGCGGCTGATGCGGCCATGCGATTGGGTGTCAACTACCCGCAAGGGCCACTGGCCTGGGCGGATGCTGTGGGCTTGCCCGCCATCCGCACGGTGCTCACCAACCTGGGCATCAGTTACGGCGAAGACCGTTACCGCATTTCACCGCTGATCCAGCGCCATGTATTTTCCAAAAAGCCGTTCCATGCCTGACAAACCATCCCCCCAACCCACGGCACTCAGCGCGGAAGAAATAGACCGCATCGCCAGCAAACGCGCAGGCTCCAAACTGGGCTGGTTTATCCATGCGGCGGCGTTCACCGGCATCAACCTGGTGGTTTTTGCCATGTCCAAATATGGATTTGGCGAGCGCTCCTGGTCCATCATTCCATTCCTGGGCTGGGGCCTGGGCTTGGCACTACACGGTGTCTCCGTCTGGGTGCTGGGCGCGGGTGGTGGCTTGCGTGAGCGCATGGTGCAAAAGGAGCGCGAGCGGTTGCTGCGCGAGCAAGAGCGGCGCAACGGGCCATGAAAATAGACTGGATCGAAAAGCTGCGCGATTTTCTGCAAACGCTGGCCTTTTGCCTGGGCATTGCCGCTATTCAATACGCGTTCAGACCCGACCGGTCCTACGAAAACCCATTGGTTTACTCGCTGGCAATTGGGTGCAGCACCTGGGCCTTGATCGACCTGGGTCGCCACTTCATAGCGCCCAACGAACACATGAATTGGCCCAGCGGCGTCTGGGGCAAGGTATTCCCCTTGGTCGCCATCGCCATGGGCTTCGCCATCGGCATATCCTTGGGGGATTGGTGGTTTGGTTCGTCAACCTGGGCATCCGCCTCGCGCAGGCAGTTGATGATGTCGGGTGTGTTGTCCGCCGTTGTCGGTATCGTCATCACCTACTTCTTTTACAGCCGCGGCAAGAGTGCGCTGCTGGAGCGGCAAGTGGGCGAAGCCAACCGCCTGGCAACCGAATCGCGCCTGAAGCTGCTGGAAACCCAGCTAGAGCCGCACATGCTGTTCAACACGTTGGCAAACCTGCGGGTGCTGATCGCCATTGACCCAGCGCGTGCGCAAGACATGCTGGACCGCATGGTGGCCTATCTGCGCGCCACACTGAGCGCTTCGCGTGCCAGCAACCACGCGCTGAAGCTGGAGTTTGAACGCCTGCGCGACTACCTGGAGCTAATGTCTGTGCGCATGGGCCCGCGCCTGCAATACGAACTGGATTTGCCTGCAGACCTGGCCGAACAGAGCGTGCCTTCGCTGCTGCTGCAACCCCTTGTGGAGAACAGCATCAAGCATGGACTAGAGCCCAAGGTAGAAGGCGGCACGATCACCGTGCGGGCGCGGCGCACCGGCAGCAACATGCTGAGCTTGGAGGTGACCGATACCGGTGTGGGATTTGACAGCACCGCACCCGAGTCCAGCGGCTTTGGACTAGCACAGGTGCGCGAACGCCTGACCGCTGCCTATGCCAAACAAGGCCTCGTTGAACAATCATCCACCCCTGGCAAGGGCGCCACCACGTTGCTGCACCTGCCGCTGGTCGCCACCAGCCACGCCTGACACCATGACGACCTCGACCATAACCATGACCACCCCACCCACCGCCCTGATCGCTGAAGACGAACACTTGCTGGCCCTGGCCTTGCAAGCCGAACTGGCCCGTGCCTGGCCCGCGTTGAAAATCGTCGCCACCGTGGGCGACGGCGCATCTGCCGTGCGCCAAGCCCTGGCTTTGCAACCCGATGTGCTGTTCTTTGACATCCGCATGCCCGGAATGACGGGCCTGGAGGCCGCCACCGAACTGGCCGAGCAATGGCCGACCGAGGGCGCACAAGCGCGCCCTTTCCCGCAACTGGTGTTTGTGACCGCCTACGACCAGTACGCCGTGCAGGCCTTTGAGGCGCAAGCGGTGGACTACCTGCTCAAACCGATACAAGCCCCGCGCTTGCAGAAGACCATAGAGAAACTGGCGCTAACCCTCGCCAAACCTGCACAACCTGCTATCGATTTCGAAGCAACTCTGAGCCAGTTGCGCGGCCTGTTGGCCAGCCCCACCGCACCATCGCACCCGCCAGTCACTGCGCCCGCCGCGCCACTGACCGTCATACAAGCCAGCGTGGGCAATGCCATCCGCATGGTGCCGGTGGGCGACGTGCTGTGCTTTGAGGCCGCCGACAAGTATGTGCGGGTGCTGACCGCCGAGCGCGAGTACCTGATACGCACACCCCTTAAAGAGTTGCAGGAACAGATCGACCCTTCGGTATTTTGGCAAATCCACCGTGGCACCATCGTGCGGGCGCTGGCCATTGAAGCTGTGACACGGGACGAAGCCGGCAAGGCGTCGCTCACGCTGCGCGGGCTCAAGGAAAAGTTCGTCGTGAGCCGCCTTTATGCCCATCTGTTCAAGGCCATGTAACACCGTTACGATGGTGGTCTCGCATCCACCTTGAGACCTCACTCCATGGCGATTCAATACACCTCTGTTGCAAACCACATGCCGGAGAGCAAGATGCGGCTCTACCCCACGCAGGTGATCAATGTCATTGGCGGCCCCGGGTGCGAGAAATCGGTCATTACGTCGGCCATCGTCTTGTACCTGAAACTGCGCGAAAAGACCGTAGAGGTGATACCCGACTTTGCCAAATCACTGGTGTGGCAACAAAATTTTGAAGTGCTCAAAAACCAATATTTCATCGCCCAACGCCAGTACCAGATGTTGACCTTGCTAGACGGTCAGGTGCAATTTTTGATCACCGAATGCTCGCTGCCCCAGATGCTGTTTTACAACGAGAACTACCTCGACAACATTTGCGACATTGCCAAGACGCGCACCCACATCCTGGACTGGTACAACCAGTGCAACAACGTCAACATCGTGGTTGCGCGCGGTGACCGCAAGTACATTCACACCGGCCGCTTCCAGGACGAAGAACAGGCACGTGCCATAGACCGCGGCATGGTCGAATTGATGGACCGCGAGGCCCTGCCCTACACCACGCTGCCCACCGATGTGGATGCGGTCAACGCATTTGCCGCGACGCTGCTGGGCTGACCAGGCCCTTGCAGACGAGAGATTTGCCCCAAGCCGGTGAGGTGTGCACGAAGTCAGTGCACCCACGCACCTTGACAGAAGAAGTATTCCTAATGGCTCATCAGCCATTTTAATAAAGTTGCGATATTGGTAGCATCCCTATGCGGCGGAGCTTGCAGATGCGCTATCGTGTAGGTAGTGACGCTCTGTGTGTTC
>JBBQBG010000229.1:0-6501 GCA_038317285.1 Burkholderiales bacterium
GCGCCGAGCTGGCCGATGCCAAAACCGAACTGCAGGGCCTCAGCACAGAGCTGAAAAACCGCCGCGTCATCGATCGGGCCAAGGGTCTGCTGATGCAACGCCAGGGCCTGAGTGAACAGGCGGCTTACGAAAAGCTGCGCAAATCGGCCATGGACAAGGGGTTAAAGGTAGTGGATGTTTCCCAGCGCATGCTGGACGCAATGGACCTGCTGGGCTAGATGCTGAGGTTCATGGCCCGCGCCAGCGCAAACACGCTATTGACGCAGAGGTGGGACACCGCATTGCCATGGTTGGCACCCCGTGAAAGCGCACAGTCGCGGCCATACTGCGTGATGGCATAGTGCGCACAGGTTACTTGCCGCCCTGGCCCCAGACTAGCCGATGCGCGTGATCCGAGGACAGCACCCAAAACTTCCAGACGCGCCAAGCGGTTGCGGGTGGATATCTCGGGGGCGCTGACGTCATGCGCCAGTTCCTTAATGGTCATGGGACGGCTTTGCGTTGACAGGTGCCGCAGAATTTCCAGCGACTCCGGCCATTGCTCCACTGGAACGTTACGGTTGGTGGAATGCGTCTTGGTGGTTTCAATGTGTGGAGTCATGGTGTATTTGTCGGCACCATAGCTGCGTTTCTTAAGTCCTTTACACCTTTTGGTGCACTGCACAAGCTTGGTGCCAATCGCCTTCGGACCGAAGCCCATATGAAAAATGGAGTCCTAGCCCTCACAAACATTGACTCGCGCGCTATCAAAAGTGAAGCGAGTGGTCAATCCCAGACAAAGTCATAGCAAACAAAAGAGCTGGCACGCTCATTGCGTATAGCGATACGAGACCAATGATGGTCACTGATTGACAGGCAAGACCCAACGGCGGGTATTGCCTGTCAACCCGGACAAAGGCGTCCCCACTCTGCACGCGGCTTTTTGCTAAGCCCCGTGCGCGGTGAGGACGCCTTTTTTTATTGCCCGCAAACACGCGACACTTTTAAGGATGAAGGCCACTATGACCAACCTCTTGCACAACAAACTCAGCCGCCGCACGGTGTTGCAATCCGCCGCCATTGGCGCCATTGGCATCACCCCCGCACTGCGTGCAACCGTGTATGCCGCAGGCTCGGATGCACCCGAGAAGACCGAGGTCAAGATCGGCTTCATTCCGCTTACCGACTGCGCCAGCGTGGTCATGGCATCGGTGCTGGGTTTTGACAAAAAGTACGGCGTCAAGATCATTCCAACCAAGGAAGCCAGTTGGGCCGGTGTGCGTGACAAACTGGTCAATGGTGAGCTGGACTTTGCCCACGTTCTCTACGGCCTGATCTACGGCGTGCACCTGGGCACAGCGGGCCCCAAAAAAGACATGGCCGTGCTGATGAACCTCAACAACAACGGCCAGGCCATTTCGCTGTCCAAGGCACTGGCCGACAAGGGCGCGGTGGATGGCCCCACCCTTGCCAAGTTGATGGCCAAAGATAAGCGCGAATATACATTTGCCGGAACCTTCCCCACCGGAACGCATGCCATGTGGATGCACTACTGGCTGGCAGCGGCTGGTATCAATCCACTGTCAGAAGCCAAGCTGATCACCGTGCCGCCGCCCCAAATGGTTGCCAACATGCGCGTGGGCAACATGGACGGCTTTTGCGTGGGTGAACCGTGGAACCACCGCGCCATCATGGATGGTATCGGTATCACCGCCAACACCACCCAGGACATCTGGAAGGACCACCCGGAGAAAGTGCTGGGCACCTCGGCCGAGTTTGTCAAAAAATACCCCAACACGACCCGCGCCGTGATGATGGCGATTTTGGAGGCCAGCAAGTGGATTGACGCGGGTCTGCAAAACAAACTCCAGATGGCCGAAACCGTGGCGCAAAAAGCCTACATCAACACCAGCGTGGATGCCATCAACCAGCGCATCTTGGGCCGCTACCAAAACGGCCTGGGCAAGACCTGGGACGACCCCAACCACATGAAGTTCTACAACGACGGTGCGGTGAACTTTCCATACCTCAGCGACGGTATGTGGTTCCTGACCCAGCACAAGCGCTGGGGATTGCTTAAAGACCACCCGGACTACCTGGCGGTTGCCAAGCAGGTCAACCAGATCGATCTCTACAAGCAGGTCGCATCCGCTATGAACGTGCCCGTCCCGAAGGATCCTCTGCGCAGCAGCAAGCTCATGGACGGCATCGTGTGGGATGGCAAAGACCCAAAGAAATATGCCGACGGTTTCAAAATTAAGGCCTGAAAACTTGCGGGACAGACCTTCAACGCTGTCCCCAACTCTTCGAAGGCTTTGTGGGACAGATCTTTAGCTCTGTCCCCAACGGATTAAAAGGAAATTTCACCATGGTCAGCGCAGTTTTCCACTCACCCTTAGCCGCAGCCAGCGAGAGCATTGCTATGAAAAAAGAAGCACCTCACGCTGATTCCACGAGGGCTTTCGGCTCAAAACCCTCAAACGATTTAGCCGCAAACGCCGTACCAACCGAAACCCGCGCGCCGCGCGACTGGCAAGGCCTGGCACTCGCTGTATTGCCCCCGTTGATGGGCTTGGGTTTGCTCATCGGCATCTGGGCGCTGATCAGCATCGGCACCGCCAGCAGCATTCCCAGCCCGTGGGAGACCTGGAAGCAGGCCGTGGTGCTGTTCAGCGATCCGTTCTACCGCAAGGGGCCAAACGACCAGGGCGTGGGCTGGAATGTTCTGATGTCCCTGCAGCGCGTAGCCATGGGCTTTGGCCTGGCAGCCATTGTGGGCATACCGGCCGGCTTTGCCATCGGCCGCTTCGAATTCTTGGGCCGCATGTTCAACCCGCTGATCAGCCTGCTGCGCCCGGTGTCGCCATTGGCCTGGCTGCCGATTGGTTTGCTGGTATTCAAAGGTGCCAACCCGGCCGCCATTTGGACCATCTTCATCTGCTCGATCTGGCCCATGGTCATCAACACCGCAGTGGGTGTGCAGCGTGTGCCGCAGGACTACATGAACGTAGCCCGTGTGTTGAACTTGAGCGAGTGGAAGATCGTTACCAAAATTCTGTTCCCCGCCGTGTTGCCCTACATGTTGACCGGTGTGCGTTTGGCCGTGGGCACCGCCTGGCTGGTGATCGTGGCGGCGGAGATGCTGACCGGCGGCGTGGGTATTGGCTTCTGGGTGTGGGACGAGTGGAACAACCTCAACGTCAAGAACATCATCATCGCGATTTTTGTGATTGGCATCGTTGGATTGGTTTTGGAATATGCACTCATCAAAATCGCAACAGCATTTACGTTTGAGGAAGTGAAGAACTAGCAACTTTGCGGGACAGACCGCAGGGGCGAAGCCACCAGCTCTGTCCTCAACTGATTAGGAAACACCATGCAAAAATACATAGAGATTCAAAACGTCGCCCAATCCTTCAAGACAAAGAAGGGCCTGTTCCCCGCGTTGCGTGACATCAACCTCACCGTGGCCAAGGGCGAGTTCGTCACCTTGATCGGCCACAGCGGATGTGGAAAATCCACCCTGCTCAACCTCATCGCGGGCCTGACCCTTCCGACCGCCGGCACCTTGCTGTGCGCCAACCGCGAGATCGCCGGTCCTGGCCCGGAGCGCGCCGTAGTGTTCCAGAACCATTCGCTGCTGCCATGGCTTACCTGCTTTGAGAACGTCTACCTGGGTGTGGAGCGGGTGTTTGGCGCAGGCTCCAAAAGCACCGGTGCAGCGTCTGAAAACAAGGCGCAATTGAAGGCACGCACTGACGCCGTACTGGCCCTGGTCGGTCTGACGCCCGCCGCGCAGAAGCGCCCCGGCGAGATCTCTGGCGGCATGAAGCAGCGCGTGGGCATCGCACGCGCGTTGGCGATGGAGCCCAAGGTCTTGTTGATGGATGAGCCCTTTGGCGCCCTGGATGCGTTGACCCGCGCCAAGCTGCAAGACGAGTTGCTCGACATCGTCGCCCGCACCAAAAGCACCGTCGTGATGGTGACGCACGATGTCGACGAAGCCGTGCTGCTAAGTGACAAGATCGTGATGTTGACCAACGGCCCGGCCGCCACCATTGGGGAAGTGCTGGCTGTGGACCTGCCCCGCCCACGCAACCGCGTTGCGCTTGCCGATAGCGCCCCCTACCTGGGTTATCGCAAGGCCGTTATCGACTTTTTGTACACGCGCCAGGGGCACGTCGAAAAGTCCGCCGCTTGAAAATGGGCTGGCGGCCCGAGACGCCATAATGTCACGCTATGGAGAACACCCTGGCGGGGCCACAACAACAGCAACAGAAACTTTCGCACGAGCGTTGGGAGCTTATCCTGCGCGGTATGGACGCGGCCCCATGGGACTGGGACCTGACCACCGGTGAGGTCTACCTGTCACCCACCTGGTGGAACATGCTGGGCTACGTGAATGCAGAGCTGCCCGCCACCTCGGGTCTGATGGCCAGCTTCTTCCACCCCGAAGACGCCGCCGCCGTGGACCAGACCTTTACCAGCGCCTTGCATAACCGCGGTGACACTTGGCACACCGAATGCCGAATGCGCCATAAGCAAGGCCACTATGTACCCGTTCTGCTGCGCGCCCACATCCAACGCAATGCCCAGGGTAAGGCGTTGCGCTTGTCGGGCACCAACACCGACCTCACCGAGCGCAAAAAGGTAGAGGCCGAACTGCAAGACAGCGAGGCCCGTTACCGTGCGCTCGTGGAGTGGTCGCCCATTGGCATCGGCGTTCACCAGAACGGCATGGTGGTGTACGCCAACCCGGCGGCGGTCCGCATACTGGGAGCGAAGAGCGAGGCCGAGTTGATTGGCCTCCCCATCGGTGACCTGGTCGACCCGCGCTACCGCAGCCTGGTGGCAGCCCGCGTAGCCCAAGGCTATGCCAAGGGTGAACCGCTGCCGGTCCAGGTTGAGAAATTTTTGCGCCGGGATGGCCGTTCCATCGACGTCGAAATCCAGGCTTCGCCCATCACGCATCTTGGGCGCCCCGCCATCCAGGTCAATTTTGTGGATGTAACCGAACGCGAAAGAAGCGAGGCCACGCTGCGCGAGAGCGAAGCACGCTTTCGGGCGCTAACCGAGCTTTCGTCCGACTGGTACTGGGAGCAAGACGAACACTTCCGCTTCACCGTGCTGGGCGGCAAGGTCTACCACAGCACCGGACTGACGATGGACCAGCACCTGGGCAAGACGCGCTGGGAGATCGAATGCCTCAACTTGAGTGAGGCCGACTGGGAGGCCCACCGAAAAGTGTTGGCAGCCCATCAGCCTTTTAGAGACCTGGAGATTCGCCGGCCCAACACCGGCAATACCGTGCACTGGGCCAACGTCAGCGGCTCACCCATGTTTGATGCCGATGGCCGGTTTCGCGGTTACCACGGAATAGGGCGCGACATTTCCATTCAAAAGCAGGCCGGCGAAGAAATCCACCGCCTGGCCTTCTACGACGCGCTCACCGGCCTTCCGAATCGTCGATTGCTGCTGGAGCAACTGAAGCGGGCACTCCACACCAATGCCCGCCACCACCGCCACGGCGCCCTGCTCTTCATCGACCTGGACAACTTCAAGACCCTGAACGACACCCTGGGCCACGATGTGGGTGACCTATTGCTGCAACAGGTGGGGCAACGACTGGCCGACTGCGTGCGCGAGGCCGACACCGTGGCGCGCCTGGGCGGCGACGAATTTGTGCTGGTGCTGGAAGACCTCGAATCCGATCCGCACGCCGCAGCTCTGCAAGCCGACAGCGTGGGCAAGAAAATTCTGGCCAACTTGAACCAACCCTATGACCTGATGGGGCGCGAACACCACAGCTCGCCCAGCATGGGCATCACACTGTTTGATGCGCACAGCAGCAGCGTGGACGATCTGCTGAAACAGGCCGATCTGGCGATGTACCAGGCCAAAGCCGCTGGTCGCAACACACTGAAGTTTTTCGACTTCAGCATGCAGACCGAGCTGGAAAGCTGGGTTGCAATGGAATTCGACCTGCGCGATGGTTTACAGGGCGGTGAAGAGTTGGCGCTGTACTTCCAGCCGACCGTGGGCGCCCAGGGCAAGGTCACTGGCGCTGAGGCTCTGGTGCGCTGGCTCCAGCCTACGCGCGGCCTGGTCATGCCCGAGAACTTCATCGCCCTAGCGGAAGCGACTGGCCTGATCGTGCCGCTGGGCCGCTGGGTTATGAACATGGCCTGCGAGCAGCTTGCCACCTGGTCTCAGTCGCCTGCCACGGCCCATCTGAGCCTGGCCGTCAACGTCAGCGCGCGCGAGCTGCGCGAACCCGGTTTTGTGCCCGGCGTTTTGAAGCTGTTGCAACTATGGCAAGTGCCGCGGGGGCTGTTACGGATTGAACTCACTGAGAGCGTGTTGGCACACCGGGCCGACGACATCATCGGCAAAATGAAAGAGCTCAAGGCCCACGGTGTGGAATTCTCACTGGACGACTTCGGCACCGGCTACTCGTCACTGAGCTACCTCAAACAGTTGCCGCTGGACTTGCTGAAAATCGACCGCTCCTTTGTGCGCGAC
>JBBQBG010000230.1:0-6495 GCA_038317285.1 Burkholderiales bacterium
GAAGCCGTGGTCCTCGGGCGGGTTGATGTCGCATGTGCCGCCATGGGCGGCCGCTGCCGCGTTCATGGCGTCGACGGCTTCACGGCTGTCGCACGACAGGTTGAGCGCCACTTCGCTGGAGGTGGACGGCGGTATCGGCCGCGTCGTGAAGGTGCGCCACTTGGCGTGGGTCAGCAGCATCACGTTGATGGCCTCGCTCCAGACCATGCACGCGGCGGATGCGTCCGAGAACTGGACGTTCTTAGTAAAGCCGAGGGCCGTGTAGAAGGCCACCGACACATCCAGGTCGGTGACGGGCAGGCTGATGAAAATCTTTTTGGTCATGGTTGTTCTCCAATGGGGGTCATAACATCCAACTCCCGCACGGGTCGCACTTCGATGCTGCCGTGTTGCACCGGCGGTATCTTGGTGGCCAGGCGTATGGCTTCGTTCAGGTCAGCGGCCTCCAGCAGGTAGAAGCCGGCCAGTTGCTCCTTGGTTTCGGCAAAGGGGCCGTCGGTCATCGACAACTGGCCGTTGCGGACACGCAGTGTGGTGGCGGTTTCCACCGGGTGCAGCGGCTCAGAAGCCAGCAGGTTCCCGCTCGTCTGCAGGCCCTTGGCGGCCTCAAAACACACGGCATCAGGGCAGGCGCTCCACTTCTCTTTGGACAGGTAAACCAGGCAGAGGTATTTCATGGGGTGGTCTCCGGACTACTGCGCCGCTATCGCTTCCACCTGGATGCGCAAGGCGACCTCCATGTTGAAGCCATAGTCCTTGCCGGCCGACAGGCCAAAGGCATCACGGTTGAAGCTGCCACTGGCGTCCGCGCCACAGAGTTCGCGTTTGAGCATGGGATGGGGCACGCATTTGAAGCGGTGGATGGTCAGGTTGACCGGGTGCGTCTGGCCATTGAGCGTCAGTTCTCCGCTCACCTGCGGGGGGCTGCCATCCACAAACTTGTCCAACATGCCTTTGTAGGTGGCGCGTGGTGACTTCTTCACGTTGAAGAAGTCTTTGCCCGTCGCCCAGGTGTTCAACGCGGGCATGCCGTCGAAGTCGATGGAGGCCAGATCAATGGCGATCTCCACCGTGCCGGTGCCAGCCGCTTTGTCCAGCACCACGCTGCCGGAGTTCTTGTTCATCTTGCCCCGCCAGACCGAGATACCCATGTGGTCGGCCTCAAAACTGGGGTAGGTGTGGGTGGGGTCAATGGTGTAGCTGACCGGCGCTGCCATCGCACAATTGGACGCTAGGGCCAGTGCGGTCCACAGGGTTTTCAGAGGGAATTGCATAAGAAGGGTCCTTTGGGTGGGGTGCCGGTGTGGGGCAGGTTTTAAACAAACTAGTCGATCAAGCCAAGCCTAATTCGACATCCACGGAAAAATATTTTGTTGATCAGCTTGTGATTTCTGACAGGCGCCGCTCCAAGAACCGGCGCTCGGGCTCCAACTGTGCCAGTGCCAACGCCGCTTTGTAAGAGGTGCGTGCCGCATCCCAGCGTTGCAACCTGCGGCACAGATCGGCCAGCGCCGCGTGCGCCAGGTGGTAATCCTGCATGGCGGGGAGTGTGAGAAGGTCGTCCACCAACGCGAGCCCCTGCGCATACCCGGCGTGCATGGCAACGGCCACCGCGCGGTTGAGCGCAACCACGGGTGAGGGCTGCATCCGCAACAGCTCATCGTAGAGGCCGACAATCTGGCCCCAATCCGTTTGATCAGCCTGTGTGGCCTCGGCATGCACCGCAGAAATGGCCGCCTGCAAAGCGTAGGGGCCAATGCCGGGCATTTGCAGGGCTTTTTCCACCAGCGCACATCCCTCTGCAATCAGCTCGGCATGCCACAACGTGCGGTCTTGTTCTTCAAGGGGTATCAAGTTGCCGGCGCCGTCCGTTCGCGCGGCGCGGCGGGATTCGTGGAGCAGCATCAATGCCAGCAGCCCATGGACTTCCGCCAAGGGTGGGGGTGGCAACACATCGGCAATGAGCCGGGTCAGGCGTATGGCCTCGTGGGACAAGTCAGCACGGGTCAGCAGCGCACCCGACGACGGTGAATAGCCTTCATTGAACACCAGATAGAGGACGCGCAACACACTGTCCACGCGCATGGCAAGCTCATCGGCCTCTGGCACGCGGTACGGAATCTTGGCGTCCCGGATTTTGGCCTTGGCGCGCACGATGCGCTGCGCCACGGTGGGCGCAGGCGTCAGGTAGGCGCGGGCGATCTCCTCGGTGGTGAGGCCACAGACCTCCCGCAAGGTGAGCGCCACCTGCGCGTCCGGCGCCAGCGCGGGGTGGCAGCAGGTGAAGATGAGACGCAGCGAGTCGTCTTCCAGCTCGGCAGACTCGTCAGCGGACAGCGTTTCATCGGAAATGGCCTCCACAGGCTCGGCCAGGGTTTCCGTAGACGTGAAACGCGCTTGCCGGCGGATGCTGTCAATGGCCTTGAAGCGCCCGGTGGATACCAGCCATGCCGATGGATTGCCGGGCACGCCTTGCTCGGGCCATTGCTCCAGTGCGGCGCGAAAGGCTTCATGCAGCGCCTCTTCCGCCAGATCGAAATCACCTAGCAGGCGCACCAGCGTGGCGAAGACACGCCGGGCGTCGCGGCGGTACACATCTTCGATCTCTTGCAGAGGGTGGGGGGTGGGCATTGCGCAAGAATATCGCAAGCGACCCCTGCGACCGAGGTAGGTGCGGATTCCGGAAATTGCTGGCCTGCCTGCTTGTCTGGGCCAGGGCGCTCAATCGAGGGGGCCAGTATGCATTGGCAGAAATCGAACCGTCGTGGTCGAAATGCCTATTTGACAAAGGTTCGAGCGTTTTCCCTTTTAGCAACAACTGCGCCCTCACTTATCCTCTGCGTAGATAACATAAGCCTTAGTGATAAGCTGACCTGAGAGGTCTACCGCCTTGTCAGTTGTGAGGGAAATCAATTTGTTCTCGCTAAAGCTATTCAGCAATTGACCTGCGAGTACCTGAGTGCGGAGCAACGGTTGCTTAATAATTGGTACGATGCTAGTCCCTACTTGGAGGACCGGCTTTTGTGTCTTGGCATCCCAAAGATATGCGTCAAAGGTGAAAGATGGAAAACCGTCTTTCACAACGTATGCTTCAGATGACAAGACCAGGACATGAGAAGCATCGCCAAAGTCCGTATTCACGTTTGGCCAATCGCTCGCACTCCGCTTAGCATTCGAAGTCAGTATCTTCCTAACCGGAACACCGTTCGCTGCAAAGATCTCTGGGACCCGTTTGGCAATTGCATTCGGCAATGTATTGGCGTACCAGCTTTTGGTGTCGGAAGGGACACCTGCTACGCCAGAGAAATCCCCCATCCAGACTACGATCGCCAGACTCTGTATCGGTGCAGCGTCGGCCTGCAGCTTTTGCGCGATCGGTGCCACCGCTGCGCAGGCGGCAAGTACAAGAACCGCCATTGCACAGCCGAGGTATTTAGCAAAACGGAATAGCACTACCTTCATTTGCAAGTCTCCTGGAAATGGTTTTGACTAGAGAGATGATCAGCTTAATCTTCAGCGCAGGGACTTTAAACTGCATAAGGGAAAGTATGGCACAGCGCAAGAACATCGAAGCGTCCCCGTTTGTAGCGACTCTCGCTGGCCAACTTGGCGCTGCCTTTGCGGTCAGTGGACAACGCCGCTCTTGGCCCAAAGCAATTTGTCCACTGCTTTCCTGAACATGCGATCGGTAGACCGGAAAACACAGCCCCCATCAGGCAATACGCCAAGCCAGCGATTTATCCTGCATATCCTGCCTGCGAAAGTCGCGCGGGGCCAAGCCCACCGTGCGCTTGAACACCTTTGAAAAGCTGAACGCGTCGGTGTAGCCAACCTCTTGCGCAATCTGCTCCAGTGAACGCTCCGACTCGCTTAACGCGGCCATGGCCTTTTGCATGCGTACCGTGCGCAAATAGTTGAGTGGCGTATTGCCCATCGATGCGCGAAAGCGCTCGGCCAGGCTGGTGCGCGACAGCCCTGCATGCTGTGCCAACGCCTCCAGCGTCCAGGCGCGGGCGCAGTCGTCGTGCATGGCTGAGGGCGACATGCGCGGCACCTTGTTGCAGGCAGGCCTGCCACCGGCCTATGCCAAATTCTTGCTGATGATTCTGGGTTGCTTCAAGTTGGGCTATGCCGAGCGCACGACGGATGCCGTGCAAACGCTGTTGTGCCGGCCGCCCATTACGCTGGAACAGTATGCGGCTGATTACCGGAGTGCTTGGGTTGAGGCTTGAAGGAGTAACCGCTAGCGTCGGCCCCGATGTGGAAGGGTCGGCGTGGCGGTGTCAAAGGGATTTAAGCGAAATGGGCCTCTAGCCCTCGTATCCATTGCGCAAGCAGCTCCTGATTTAGGAGCGCTTGTCCTTCTTGCGGCTTAAGCCGCAGCCTTCACCTTCAACCGCCAGGCATGCAACAGCGGCTCGATATACCCATTGGGGGGGCTCCAGCCTCATGAACATTGGCTTAGCCCCGTGGCTGCGAGGTTGGCCGCACCGAGAAGTTAGCTACCGCAAGTTTCTGCCAGTGTCCCCAAGCAAGGTTCAGTAGCATTCAAACCCATGGTGCTCACGGTACATTTTGACCTCCTTGGCTGACATTTGTTTGAACATCGCGCAGACGGTGTAGCTGCCTTTCTGTTTGCCTTGGAGGCTGTAGCCCCAGTCCACAATATCAGCGCGGGTGAAGTTCACCGTGTCGCCGTTTTCTACGTTTTCCACGTATTCCGGGTTGTCGGTCAGGATTCCCTGAAACTTGCCACCCGTCTGTTGGAATCGCATCACCCACATGTATTCAGTATTCGTCGTGTTGGCGGGGTCGGTAAACCCCACCTTTAGTCTGAAATCCTCAGCTCCTTTGGGGGGGCGCGCGTTCAATGCCAAAAATTCATCCAGCGTTGCGCGCGCCTGGCTGATCGCAGCATTCATCTCTGCATTGCCTTTGCTGACGTTAACGACCTGATCTTTGATCTTGCCTGTTTGCTGGTCCATATCAGCAGCGTGTGCACCTGCCATCGCCACCAAGACCCATCCTGCAACCATCTTCTTTTTCATCATCATCCCTTTGTTTGTTGCGGGGGATTCTATCGGCGATAGAACGCCAACCCGCGACAAGCTTTGTTCGATGAATGATCAGAGTACTGGGTCCAAAGCCCCGTTCGCCGCTGCGATAGTTGCCGGCTGCTGATGCGCAGCGCGATCTTCCATCGGGCCGATGTTATGGATGACGGGTAGCAGGTTGATGAGGAACTTATGGGACGTATGAGATGACTGCTATGGCTTCAGACGCTTTTGCACAGCCTTGCCCAACTCGGCCATCTTTTCGGTCAGGCGAGCCATGGCCGATTGGTACACCACGCTGGCTTCGCGCTTGTCCACGGGCATCACCATGACGATCAACACATCGTCCTGCACGCCATAGACCAGCCGGTAGCCCTGCTTGTTGATTTTGATCTTGTAGTGGCCCGCCAGCGCGCCATGCAGCGCTGCGCCTGGTACATGTGGGTTATCGAGACGCTTTCTGAGAAGCTTGCGCAAAGGCTCTTTGACTGAGCCGTCCAGCTTTTGCCACTCGGCCCAGGCGCTGGGCACAAACTGCAAGCGGTAATTGTGCCTGCGCGCTGGCTCTTTGGCCTGCGCTGCCTTAGATGGCATCTATGTCCACCTCAATCGCTTGCGCCCGCTCACCCATGCGCGCCAGCACCGTGCGGCCCAGTTCCTGGTCTGACAACTCTTCCAGTATGGCTTCGAACAAGGCAGGCTCGATCATGTAAAACGCCGCCTTGTTGTGGTTCAGCACCGCCACTGGCCGGTTATGGGCTTCGCGCAGCACCGCTGCCGGGTTCTTTTTGAACTCGGACATGCTGATCATCACGTCGGCGTAAATGGCTTCCATAGTTGGCTCCTTAATTGGAGCTAACTATGGAGCTTAATTTTGATCTACGTAATCGCATTGACCCTTAGTCGCCAATGCGGCACAACCATCCGCACACCCATGCCCAATCTTGTTCAGCGTGTCGCGTTGCCCGCTGCTTCGCGGTTTTTGACGGCCTGCGCGATGCCGTCCTTCTCCAGGTAAGGGCTGCAGGACTGGTACAGCCCAAACTTCTTCTCTGCCGACGCACCGACCAGTTCGGCGGACACCTCGGGTGCCGATTTCTTGAGCGTGTCCAAGTGGAAATCGCCCTCGCCCGGTTGCAGCTCCACAGCAGCTTCCATCATGGCCGCTGCGGCCGAGCGCATGCCTTCCTGCTTGGCCTTCGCCACGCTGAGCGACAGGCCGTTGAACACACTGCTGCAGCGGACGAGGTCTGCGGCCACCGCCTTGCGCGCGGCCGCCTGCCCGGGTGCGGCCATGCCGCCTGTGCCGTCCAGATAGGCCCACACGTCCAGCGGTGGCGTGTTCGGTGCGCAAGCGCCTTGGTAGGTGCCCAAAAAGGCTTTCTTCATCATCTGTTCGCCCGCTTCGTTCTTCATGCCGCTGTCGATGACAAGCTTCTCG
>JBBQBG010000231.1:0-6460 GCA_038317285.1 Burkholderiales bacterium
GAATTCGGCATGGGCGTGGCCAAACAAGACGGCGTCCACGCCAGGAATCTCGGTCAACGCACCGACCGCATTTTCTGACATAAGGGCGACCGAGCCTTTCTCGAAGCCCGCGTGGGGAATGGCGATCACCAGTTGCGCGCCCTTTGCCCGCATCATGGGCACATATTTTTTTGCGGTCTCGACGACGTCGCGTGCAATGACCTTGCCCTCCAGATTGGTCTTGTCCCACTGCATGATTTGCGGTGGCGCAAAACCGATGATGCCGATCTTGATGGGGTGGCGCTTGCCCTGTGCATCCACCAGTTGGCGGTCTAGCAGCACATAGGGGGTAAAGGCGTGCTTGGCCTGCGCGGTGTCGCGATCCTTGTCGTCCACATAGACATTGGCATTGACGTAGGGGAACTTGGCCCCCTTCAGTGACCGGCGCAAAAAGTCGAGCCCAAAGTTAAAGTCGTGGTTGCCGATGTTGGCGGCGTCGTAGCCCATTTGGTTCATCACCAAATAGGCCGGATGCGTCTCGCCGTCCTTGAGCGGTTTGACCTTGGCTACATAGTCGCCCATGGGGTTGCCCTGCAGCAGGTCGCCGTTGTCGAACAGCAAACTATTGGGGGCCTCGGCGCGCGCGGCCTTGATCAGGGACAGGGTGCGGGCCAAGCCGTATTGGTCTGTCGTCTTGTCCTGGTAGTAGTCGTAGCTCAACAGGTTCATGTGCAGATCGGTGGTCTCCATGATGCGCAGGCGCACCTCGGTGGCCTGCCCTGCACCGCACAGCAGCAGTGCCACACACCCTAAACCCAGCGTCTGCACTACGGCAGTCACACTCTTCAAACGACGACTCATCAGCATCTCCTATGCACCACAGTGTTTTCAACGATCCGCGACTGTAACCAATCTGCGCGCAAAGCGTTTCCGCTAAAGTGGATCCATGACACAACCGGAACACGACCTGCAGCCAGCGGACCCCGCGCTGCGCCAGCGCCCGCAATCCAAAACCGATCTCTTCTTTTCGTTCTCCGTGCTGGCGCTACAGGGCTTTGGGGGCGTGCTGGCCATCGTGCAGCGTGAACTGGTGGAAAAAAAGCAATGGCTCACTCAAGAAGAGTTTATGGAAGACTGGGCCGTGGCCCAAATTCTGCCAGGCCCCAACGTGGTCAACCTGTCGCTGATGATCGGTGACCGCTATTTCGGTTTCGCGGGCGCCTTGGCGGCGCTGGCGGGCATGCTGGCCTTTCCGTTGGTGATTGTGCTGGCGTTGGCCATACTATTCGGCGGCATTGCCGATACCGCTGCCGCGCAGGGCGCCTTGCGGGGTATGGGAGCGGTGGCTGCGGGCCTGATCACGGCCACCGGTATCAAACTGATCAGCGCGCTTAAGCGCAATGTCATGGGCCTGGCGGTGTGCTGGGTCTTTGCGTTGCTGAGTTTTGGTGCCATTGCGCTGCTGCGAATGCCGCTGGTGTGGGTCTTGCTCGGCGTGGGGGGGCTGGCCTGTGTGTGGGCCTATAGCCAGCTGGCCAGTGCCCAACAACACACTGAAGGCTCGCCATGACGACGGTTTTCACCGCTGGAGATTGGCTGGCATTGTTGGTGCACTTTATGTCGCTGTCTTTGCTGGCGATCGGCGGCGCCATCACCACTGCACCCGAAATGCACAACTATCTGGTCGATCAAAAATCGTGGCTCAGCGATAGCCAGTTCACATCGTCCATCGCCTTGGCGCAGGCCGCGCCAGGGCCCAATGTGCTGTTTATTGCACTGCTGGGCTGGAACGTCGGCCTGAACGCGGGTGGCGGCCTGGGCGCCGGTTGGCATGCGTGGTGGATGGCCTTGGCCGGCGTTGCGGTGGCCATGGTGGGCATCATGCTACCCAGCACCACGCTGACCTTTCTGGCCGCACGTTGGGGCCACCAGAATCGGGAACTGCGTGCAGTGCGGGCCTTCAAACAAGGTATGGCACCCATCGTCATCGCGCTGCTGATCGCTACCGGCTGGATTTTGGCGGCCAGCCACGGCAACCCGTTGGAGCATTGGCGGCTATGGCTGGTGACGGTGGTGACGGCGCTGCTGGTCTGGCGCACCAAGCTGCACATGCTGTGGCTGTTGGGTGCGGGCGCGGCGCTAGGTGCATTTGGTTGGGTCTAGACGTTGACGCAGCGGGGTTGCAATTTCCCGCAGGGCCGCCCCAAGGGAAATTAGCCCCCTTGGGGGCAGAGATCACACGCAGTGAGCGAACGTGGGGGGCAATACCTTAGTGTGGATTCTCAAAGAACACGTAGTTGGTTGCGTAGTCGCTGATCTCGAAATAAACCTTTTTCTCGCCTGGGTCGGCCAGCATGTTGAGGTTTTCGTCCAACACGCCGTAGCCAAAGCGGTAGGGCCTGGGCTTGTTGTCGTCGGTGCCCATGGCTGTAGACAATTTGTCGATCTTGATGAAGCGGCGCACCAGCTTGTCGCCCGCATAGACCTCCAAAACACCGTTGGTACCGGTCCAATTCTGGATGTCGCGGCTGATCTTGTTTTGTTGCTCCTGGGTGCAAGCACTCAACAGAAATAGGGCGCTAGCCCACGTGAATACTGCGTATAATGCTCCTGATTTAATAGCACGCATCCAACACCTCCTAGACCGTGCGCTGACGCACTGCTTCGTACAAACACACTCCACTGGCCACCGATACATTCAGGCTCTCCACTGCACCGCGCATGGGAATGCTGACCAGCGCGTCGCAGGTTTTGGCCGTCAGTTGGCGCATGCCCGCGCCTTCAGCGCCCAGCACCAGCGCCACCGGGCCTTTGAGGTCGGTCTGGTACAGCGTGGCCGGGGCGGTGTCGCTGGTGCCAATGATCCAGATATTGCGCTCCTTCAACTCGTTGAGCGTGCGGGCCAAGTTGGTCACCATGAAATAAGGCACGGTCTCGGCCGCGCCACTGGCAACTTTGGCCACCGTGGCGTTGATGCCGGCCGCGTGGTCCTTGGGGGCAATCACCGCGTGTGCGCCAGCGCCGTCGGCCACGCGCAGGCAGGCGCCCAGATTGTGCGGATCGGTAACGCCGTCCAGCACCAGGATCAGCGGCTGCGTGCGCTGCTCCACCGGTAGTTCGGCATTGGCGGCCTCTAAATCTTCCAACAGCTCGTCCAAAGAATGCACCTGGGCAATGGCCTGCACCTTGGCCGCAATACCTTGGTGGCCGTGGCCGCCACACATCTTGGACAGGCGCGCACCGTCCGATTCGATCAGCTTGACGCCGGCCTCGGTGGCACGGTCCAGAAAACTGCGCATGCGGGCATCGCGCCGCGTGGGTTCGAAATAGATTTCGAGAATCGATTGGGGCGCGGTCTTGAGACGCACGCCCAGGGCATGGAAGCCGAACAGAACTTTGGATGAAGACATGGGCAGATTATCGCCCCACCCCTGCAGAATTCAGCCAGCCATTCTCGGCACGGGGCGCGAAGGCTTACGCGAGGGTCTTCGGTCGTCAGGTTCACAACACCCACTTTAGAGGGTGTGCAAACCGACACGCTTGTGCTGCAATGCGGCCTCGAGTCACCTGTCAACCATTGGGAGTCCACATGAACTTGCGAAACATCATCGTCATCAGCGCCGCACTGTTGAGCGGCAATCTATTTGCGGAATCGGGTCCGCCAAGGGTTTCCGCTACACCGAACGCAGCCACCGCTGCGAACGCTGCTATTCCAGCAAACGTAAGCAAGACCATTAAACCTCTGCCGCCCGCGGAGCCCGAAGTGCCCCTTTCCGTGTTTGTGTTCGACTCCACCAAAAGCCCAAGCAGCGGTGTTGAAGTCACGCAAAATGGTAAACTTTGGGGTAGCTGTCGGTGGGGCGACATCAACGCGCAACCCGTATCCGGCCAGCCGACTACCAAGGTCTGCAAATTTTCCGCGCCGCGCGGGACCAAGGTGAATTTGACGCAATCGCCAGGCAGCGTCCAGATGGCCGGGTGGCAATGCAACCCCGCTGGATCGGGCGCGTGCTACAAAACTCCAGCGTTTGAGCTAGCCCGCGAAGGCCATATCGAAGCGGCATTCAATATCAAGCCTTGATATTGTGAGGCCGCGACCTCACACCACCCGCCCCGCCTCGATGGTAATGCGCCGGTCGCAGCGCTGAGCGATGGCACGGTCGTGGGTTACAAGAACCAACGTCGTGCCCTGCTCGCGGTTCAGGTCAAACATCAGTTCCATAATCTTTTCACCCGTGGCGAAGTCCAGGCTGCCAGTTGGCTCATCGGCCAGCAGCACGGCGGGGTGCACTACGAAGGCACGGGCCAAGGCCACGCGCTGTTGTTCTCCGCCACTTAGTACTTTGGGGTAAGACGACAGTCGCTGCGACAGGCCGACGCGGGCCAACATGTCGGTGGCTGCCTGCCGTGCGTCCTTGCGCGAAGCCAGTTCCAACGGCAGCATCACGTTTTCCAATGCGGTCAGGTTGCCCAGCAATTGAAAACTTTGGAAGACAAATCCGACCTTGCTGGCACGCAGGCCGGCCCTTGCATCCTCGTCCATCGCAAACAGATCCGTGCCAGCCAAATGCACCGTACCCGTAGTAGGCGTATCCAGACCTGCGATGATGGACAGCAATGTACTCTTGCCCGAACCCGAGGCACCAACGATGGCGGCAGTCTCACGGGCTTTGAGCGCAAAATCAATGTCGCGCAGAATCTCCAGCGTACCGGTGGAATCAGTCACCGACTTGCAAACGTGTTCAACAGAAATAATGGCATCTTCACTCATGGGACTCTCTTTGGTTCGACGACACTGTATCGCGCTTGGCGTGCTGGCCGGGCTCGCGGGGTTTATACCCGCAAGGGCAGCACAGTCGACCCCGACCCGCGCCTCCCCCACCATCTTGGTGGTGGGTGATTCTCTTAGCGCTGAGTATGGCCTCAAACGTGGCAGCGGCTGGGTGGCGTTGATGGAGCAGCGTCTGGTGCAGGAAAAAATAGCCGCGACCGTCATCAATGCCAGCATCAGCGGAGACACCACGTCCGGCGGGCGCGCACGGCTGCCGGCGTTGCTGGCCAAACACCAACCCACGGTGGTCATCATCGAATTGGGTGGCAACGATGCACTGCGCGGACTGCCCTTGCCCATGACACAAGACAATCTGCAGGCTATGTCCCAGGCCGCGCTGGTTGCAAAAGCCAAGGTTCTGATCATCGGCATGCAAATGCCGCCCAACTATGGGCAAGACTATGGCGCTCGCTTTGCCGCCATTTTTGCCACGGTGGCCAAGGCCAACAAGGCCGGGTTGGTGCCGTTCTTGTTGAAAGGGGTAGCCGACGGACCCGACGCGCTAAAGCTATTTCAAAACGATCGCATACACCCTACGGAAGCCGCGCACCCCATGATTCTCAACAATGTGTGGCCCGCTGTGAAGAAGCAGCTGTCATGAGCCTCAACATCATGCCCGCCGCCGAAGTTTTGGCGCAGTTGGACAGCTTCGACACGGTCATAGATGCCCGCAGTGAGGCCGAATTTGCATTGGACCACTTGCCCGGTGCCGTGAACTGGCCCACGCTCAACGATGCAGAACGCCAGACCATTGGCACGATGTATGTGCAGGTGAATGCCTTCGAAGCCAAGAAGCGCGGTGCCGCCATTGCGGCGCGCAACATTGCCAACCACATCGAGCAGCACGTGGTGGCCAAGCCCCGCGAATGGAGGCCACTAGCCTACTGCTGGCGCGGTGGCAAGCGCAGCGGAGCTTTGTCGCTGATACTGGACCAGATCGGCTTTCGCGTGACGCTGGTGGAAGGGGGCTACAAGGCGTTCCGCGCGGCCATGCTGCTGGACATCATGCGCCGGGTCTCGCAATTGGACTTCCATGTGGTCTGCGGCACCACCGGTTCGGGCAAGACGCGATTGTTGCAAGCCCTTGCTGAGGCCGGTGCACAGGTGCTGGACCTGGAAGCCCTGGCACAACACCGCAGTTCTGTGCTGGGTGCCATTCCGGGCCAACCGCAACCGTCGCAAAAACGATTTGACACGCTGATTTGGGATACCCTGCGCCGCTTTGATCCACAGCGCCCAGTGTTCGTGGAGAGCGAGAGCAAGAAGGTTGGCAATGTGGCGGTGCTGATGTCACTGGTCGAGCGTATGCGTGCCAGCCCGTGCTGGGACTTGACGCTCCCCATGGACGAGCGCGTAGCACTGTTGCTCGAAGAGTACGATTTTTTTGTCAAAGACAGCGTGCACTTTTGCAATCGCCTGGATGTGCTGGCCGAGTTCCGTGGCAAGGCCGTGGTGCAGGGCTGGAAGGATCAGGTGGCCCTAGGGAACTGGAGCCCCGTGGTTCAGGATCTGCTGGTGCTGCATTATGACCCGGTGTACCTGCAGTCCATGCGGCGCAATTTCTTGCAGTACCCCAAGGCCCAATCGATCACACCGGGGGATAGGTCGCTTGCAGCCATGGGCCGTTTGGCACGGCACATGTTGCAGGGA
>JBBQBG010000232.1:0-6433 GCA_038317285.1 Burkholderiales bacterium
ACAGTCGACGTCAACACCGGGGGCTTCGTAGGCGCCCGCAATTTTGACGACACTATCTTCAAGACGAATCTGGAGGCCGCGCAGGCCATTGCGCGCCAATTGCGTCTACGTAACTTGGGCGGAATCATCATTGTGGACTTCATCGATATGGTGCGCGAAGACCACCGCGATGCCGTTCTGGCCGAGTTCCGAAAACAGTTGTCACGGGACCGGGTCAAGACGATGGCAGGTGGCTTCTCGCAGTTGGGGCTGGTTGAGATGACGCGCAAACGCACCCGTGAATCGCTGGCGCATATGCTGTGTGAGCCATGCGCCTCCTGCCAGGGGAAAGGCATTGTGAAGACGCCACGCAGCGTGGCGTACGACATCTTCCGTGAGATTTTGCGCGAAGCCCGTCAGTTCAATCCACGTGAGTTTCGCGTGGTGGCTTCGCCCAAAGTCATAGAACTATTTCTGGACGAAGAGAGTCAGCACTTGGCTGGCTTGAGTGAATTCATTGGCAAGCCCGTATCATTGCAGAGCGAAGCTGCGATGGGGCAAGACCAGTACGATATTGTTCTTCTGTAATTCGATCGCTTTACGTATCCTTGCTTACTGTGCCGTCCACGATCCATAGCCAATTGCCCGTCCCGATACTGACCTACCACCAGGTGGCACACGCACCGTCAAAAGGCACGGCGTTTCGCAGTTTGAGCGTGGCACCGGGCGACTTTGAGCAGCAGATGGCGTTTCTGCATGGCTTGGGTTACCACGGCTTGTCAATGACCGCCTTGTTGCCCTACCTGCGCGGCGAACGCCAAGGCAAAGTCTTTGGCATCACCTTTGACGATGGTTACCTTAACAACTTGACCCATGCCTTACCTGTGTTGCAGTGGTACGGTTTTTCGTCGACATGCTATGTGGTCAGTGGCTTGCTGGGTCAAACCAACACCTGGGATGTCGCAATGGGCGTGCCGCCGTCCGAACTGATGTCCGCATCGCACTTGCGCCAATGGCTTGCAGGACGTCAAGAAGTGGGGGCCCATACCCGTAACCATGTTCACTTGCGTGACCTTGATGCGGTGGCCTGCAATGCCGAAATTGCGTTGTGCAAAGAGGATCTGGAGCACGTCACCGGCACTGCAGTTAGCCATTTTTGTTATCCCTATGGCGAATTCACGCAACAGCATGTTGCCATGGTCAAGCAGGCCGATTACATGACTGCAACTACAACGCGGCGTGGTCGGTGCCAGTTGGGCGACAGCCTGCTGGAGTTGCCGCGCGTGCCGGTCTCGCGCCGAACTAGCCGGCCCCTGTTGTGGTGGAAGCTGGTGTCGCAGTACGAAGACCGTAGGCGGGAATGATGACCGATGAGGCGCCCAAACGCCTTCGCGTTGCCGTCCTGAACCGGATCTTTCGGCCAACGGGTGGCGGCGCAGAGCGCTATTCCATCGCATTGGTGGAACAGCTCGCAGCGCGGCATGACATGCATGTTTTTGCCCAGCAGATCGACCACCACTGGCCGGGTGTTACCTACCACCACGTACCCTGGTCGTTTGACCGGCCTCGCTGGATCAACCAGTTGTGGTTTGCACTGGCTACATGGTGGCAAACACGCAGGGGATTTGACGTTGTGCATTCGCACGAAAACACTTGGCATGGTCAAGTGCAGACCGTGCACGTGGTTCCGATCAGGTACAGTTTGCTTCGGGGACGTCAGGGTTGGAAACTGGCTTTGCGGTGGCTCAAGATCGTGACCAGCCCCCGTTTGCTGGCCTATATGGGTTTGGAATTATTTCGGTACAAGCCTCGGCCCGGTCGTTGCGTTGTGTTGGCATCCGAAAGTCTCAAAGCCGTTATGGCCCAGACCTATCCCGTATCCGTGCCCGCCTTTCGGGTTGTGACGCCCGGCGTTGCCAGCGTGCCAGGGGTTACAGGCGTGGAGCAAAAGGCTGTGGCCCGGGCTAAATTGGGGTTGCCCGCGCAAGGCTGTTGCGTCTTGTTCATCGCAAATGATTACCGCAAAAAGGGCTTGGAAGCCTTGCTCGGCGCTTTGCCACAATTGCCTGCCGACTGCTTTGTTGCGGTCGTAGGCAATGCCGCGCAAATAGCGGGGTTTGAGGCATCAGTGAATGCCAGTGATGATCGCAATCGCGTGTTCTTTTTAGGCGCCTTGCAGACGGTCGAATATGCCTACCAAGCCGCCGATTGTTTGGCGCACCCCACGCTGGAGGACACGTTTGCGATGGTGGTGCTGGAAGCCATGGCGTATGGCTTGCCAGTGGTTGTTAGCAGTGCGGAGTATTGCGGCATAGCAGGCCTGTTGGTTCACGATGAAGACGCTTTGATTTTGCAGAATCCACGCAGTCCGGTGGCACTGGCCGAGGCATTGCATCGTGTTTTGGCGGACAAGACCCTGGCGCAAAAGTTGACGGTCAATGGTTTGCGTTTTGCGCACCAACATCTGTGGTCTGAGCAGGCACGCTTGCAGGAAGCAATCTACCAGGCGGCGGCTCTAAACGCCTGATTCCGGCACATTCTTGGAGACAAACGACTCCAGACCCATCTGGTAGAGCCGGGCATAGTGACCGTTCTTGTCAATCAGTTCCTGGTGAGTTCCTGTTTCCACGATACGTCCCGCATCCATCGCAACAATGCGATCAGCATGCATGACCGTGGAGAGTCTGTGTGCAATCACCAGCGTGGTGCGGTTGCGCATCAGGCCCTGCAACGCCTCTTGTACGGCGCGCTCGGATTCGGTGTCCAGTGCCGACGTGGCTTCATCCAAAATCAGTATCGGGGCATCCTTGTAAAGCGCTCTGGCAATGGCCAGGCGTTGGCGTTGCCCGCCCGACAACTGCATGGCGTTGTGGCCGACGATGGTGTCTATGCCTTGTGGCAAATCACTGATGAGGCTACCCAAATTGGCCGCGCGCAGGCATTCCGTTACCTTGCTGCGGCTCATGTCCATGCCCAAAGCAACGTTAGCCGCAATACTGTCGTTGAGCATGATCACGTGCTGGCTGACGAAGGCAAACTGGGAGCGCAGGGAGTGCAAATTCCAGTCGCGGATGTCGTGGCCATCCAGTCGAATGCTGCCCGAGCTGGTGTCTACGAAGCGCGGCAACAGATTTACCAGTGTGGACTTGCCGGCACCCGACGCGCCAACAATGGCAATGGTTTCGCCAGACACCACCGAGAGGTCAAGCTGGCTGATGACCGGTGCTGAGCCGGACGCGTATTGGACAGTGATGCCGCTGAATTGAATCTCCCCTGTGGCACGTGACTTGGAAAACGCGCCCTCGGTCTCGTTGGGTGTTGCCTCGATGAGGGCTAAACCGCGCTCCAGAGCGGCGAGGCCTCGGGTTATGGGGCTGGACACCTCAGACAATTGCCGAATCGGCGCGATGATCATCAACATGGCGGTGACGAAGGCTACAAAGCCACCGACCGATGTGCCGCTTGTAGCGCTTTGCGCCAGTGCCACCGAGATAACGGCGGAGAGGGCTACGGCAGCCAGCATCTGGGTCATGGGAGTCATGGCTGCCCCTGCAACGGTCGATTTCAGGGCCAAGTTTCTCAGCGACTCACCAAGTTGCTCGAATCGAAGTGCCTGGCCTTCCTGCGCCGAATACAAGCGCACGTCCTTGTGCGCCAAAACATTTTCTTCCACCACATAGGCTAGGCTATCGGTTGCGTCTTGGCTAGCCTTGGTCAGTTTGTGCAAGCGCAGCGTTAGTACGCGCATGACCCATGCAACCGCTGGAAAAATCGCCACCACAATCAAAGTGAGCTTCCAGTTCTGGTAGAGCAGGTAGCCGGTCAAACCGATCAGGGTCAGGGTATTTCTGACAAGACTCAACAAGGAGTTCACCAGCATGGACGCGCCAGTTTGCGTCTCATAAACGAGGGCGTTGGACAGACTGCTGGAGCTTTGCTGCGTGAACAAACCCAGGTGGGCAGCCAGTATCTTGTTGAACATGGCGCGGCGCATGACCATCAAGCCATGGTTGGTAATTCTGGATAGACCAATCTGCGACACGTAGCCTGATAGTCCGCGCACACCAAAAATCAACAGCAAGACGACCGGCACAGTCCATAGTTGTACTTCACCTTTCTTGAAGCCAAGCTCTATCAGAAGGTCAAGCATGGCAGGGATCATGGGTTCGGTGGCCGATCCCACAGCGGCGCCCAAAATTACGATCAACCAAGTGCCAGGGTAGGCACCAAAGTATGGCCAAAACGGTCGCATACGCTGTAGCAGGCTCCCGGGGTGGGACGAGACCTTGCTAGGCGAAATGTTGGTGATTGTTTCGTTGGTCATGCGATGGCCTCGGGACGATTGCTGCGCGCACCAATAGCGAGTAATAGCCCCAAGCTTATGCAGAAGAAGTCACCAATCCAGTCGTCATACAGCGTTGAATTGAACAGGCAGGCAACGGCCATGGCAGCCAAAACCGACAACGTCGCACGTTGTATTCCGGTGGGAAAGCGCAGGGCGTCTCGCGCCAAGCAGACCATCATGGCAACGAGTAGCAATGAACCGCCCACACCCAGTTCAACCCCCCATAGCAAGTACTCCTGGTGGGGATTGCTTTGGTTGCCTTCGCCATACAACTGTGTTGCAATCCTAAGGTCTTCAAACTGTTTGATGGCGGGCGTCCAGGCGCCCACGCCGTGGCCGATCAAAGGCTTGGACTCGATGGCTTGCACGGAGCGGCGCCAGGCGTTCAAGCGCCAACCAGAAGAGTCCTTCGTTGCGACCTGCTGGCTTTTGGAATAGTTCACGCTTTCGCTGAACATCTTGGTGACACGCTCGTTGACCTGTGCTGACAAGAGAGACAGGCCCAGCAGTACGACCAGGGGCGTCACAACCATGGTGATGAGGCGAAATCGTTTGGGCATAGCCCACATCACCGCCAATGACAGCGAAGCTAATGCGACCAGATAGCCCGTGCGCCCTTCCAGTAGTAACAGAGCGTTGGACAAAGCCAATAGAGCGGCGGCTATGCCGACCCCTTTTGGCCACAGACCCTGATCTCGCAAGTGCCAAAAGACCGCTGCCGCTGCGGCAAACATGATGGACTGGTCGAGGTAAGTGGAAAAGACCACGTATTTGGTGGCAGTATCCGCGCCCCACGGAATGGGAATGCCAGCGAACATCAACCAGGAACTGAGCAATAAAAATGCCTGGCCCCCGGCATAGATCAAAAGGCCCAAGCGTGCCTCGCGTAGCGTGCGGACAAGGCATACGATTAGCATGATGCCCAGAAGCTTGGCGTGTTTGACATAGCTGTAGAGGGCCGCTTCAGCGTCCGCCTCTGTCCAGATCATGCTGACTGCGAAAAGAATCAGAATGCCAAGGACCGTACGTGTGGTCCAGAGTTGGCGCAAGGCCAAGTCATTGCGCGAAAACCAGAGGCTGGAAACCAAATAGACCAAACCCAGCACAAATAAAAGAACTTTCGCCAGGCTGATCCACGCAATGGGCAAGCTGACGGACAGCGCCGCGAAGCCCACCACGAACAGACGCATATTCCATGCGGCCGGTGGTTCTATCGGCCTCGCCCCCCCGATGTTCACATTAAGCATCGTTAACAGGGCGCTGAGGTGCTTGCCAGGCTGCGCCTTTTTGCAGTTCGATCGCTTTTGCATATCGGTAAAACGTACCCTCGAAATTACCCAGTGCAATTACAAAGCCCGCCCAACCATCGAGGAAACCTAGTTTGAAAACATAATGCTTCACAAAAGACCAGATGCCGTGCGACAGCGCTGTGCCCATGGACAAGCGCTTGTCAATCAGCCGCTGTGCTCCCAGGGTTGAATAGCGGTTGGACTTGTGCATGACTTCGCCCATGTTCTTGAACGGGAATTGCCAAATGGGATTTTGCAAATGGCCAATGGGCTTGTCCGTCTTCAACACGTAGCCTTCGTGCACCGGCTTCAAGTCGTATTCCATTGCGCCGTTGCGGAACAACTGGGGTTGCCGGTAGTTGGGGTACCAGCCCGAGTGTTTGATCCAGCGGCCCATAAAGTAATTGCGACGCGGCATCCAATACACATCGGCAGAATTCGCGTTGTTGCTGATCGCGCGGATTTCCTGCTCGGCTTGGGGAGTGCATCGCTCATCGGCATCCAGGCTGAAGATCCATTCATGCGTGCAGGCTGCGAGCGCGCTGTTGCGCAGCGCACCAAAGCCCTTGAATTCCACTTGCACAACTTTAGCGCCCATGCGTGTGGCAATCTCCGGTGTGCCATCGGTGCTCCAGGAGTCCACCAGTATCACTTCATCGGCCCATTGCACGCTCTCTATCGTGGCTGCAACTTTTTCGGCTTCATTGAAGGCGATGATATAGACTGAAATTTTGCTCATCGAGGGTGGTAGTATTCGGCCACTTGGCGCGCAGCAGAACGCTGCCAGCCTCGTAGTCTAGTTCAAAATGATTGCCTCCCC
>JBBQBG010000233.1:0-6425 GCA_038317285.1 Burkholderiales bacterium
CCTCTGCACGCTTGCGCGTGCGCTCGGCGTTGGTACGCTCAAGCTGTGCCTGGTTGGTTTTCTTCATGTTGGGATCTTTGCCGAATACGCCTGCCATAGTGATGACTCCTTCGTTTCAGTCTAACTGAAAACTCCTAAGCCCAGTCTGGGTGGGCCCCAGGGACGCCCGCAAGGAACAACCCTGCAACGGTCGACTCTGAATGTGCTATGTTTTTTATAGTGCATCATGCATATTCCACGAGGGCTAGCGGTCATTTCGATTCTGAATTGTGCCAAAAACTTCCTGAATAAATCCGATGTGGGTATGTCTTAAGTGCTACCCCGCACCAGCAGTTCGTACCCTAGATCAATACATGGCGACGGCACGGGCTCACCGCGCATCAGCGCCAACAGCATCGTGGCCGCAGCGCTGCCGATTTCGGCGCGCGGCGTGCGCACGGTGGTCAGGGGGGGCAGCATCTCGTCGCTGCCGGTCAGGTCGTTAAATCCGGCGACCGCAACGCGCTGCGGCACTGCAATGCCCAGGCGCAGCGCCGCCAATAAAGCGCCTTGTGCCAGGTCGTCATTGCAGAAGAAGATGGCGTCCACCGCCGGTTGCTGGCCCATGATCTGTTCGAACATGCGCGCACCCAGCGAGATGGACGACGGCGCGGGGTTTAGCCATTCCAAACTCGTGTCGTATACGCCCGCAGCCCGCAACGCCTTGCGCCATCCCTCTAGCCGCCGAAGGGTGCGTGGGTCCAGTTGTGCGGCGGCAAATGCTATGCGCTTGTGACCGCGGCCGAGCAAATGGCGGGTCAACTCTTGCCCCGCATCGGCCTGCGAAAAACCTACGCAGTAGTCGCCCGCTGCGCCTGAAACCTCCATCACATGGACACAGGGCACGCCGCTCTGGACAATGAGATTGCGCGTCGCGTCGCTGCGCTCAAGTCCCGTCACGAGCAGACCCGCAGGACGGTGCAGGAGTTGCTCGCGCAGTAACGTCTCTTCTTCCGCCGGGTCGTAGTGGGTTACGCCAATCAGCGTCTGGTAACCGGCCTGGCGCAACGTGCGCTGACTGGCCTCGAGCAGGTCGACAAAAAGCGCGTTGGACAGCATGGGGATCAGCACAGCCACGTGCGAGCCCACGCCAGACGCGAGCGCGCGCGCGGCCGGATTTGGCGAATAGCCCAGCTTGGCAACGGCAGCTTGTACTCGCGCCACCAGTTCCGGGTCGACCGCACGCTCGCCACGCAAGGCGCGGGAGACCGTGATAGGGCTGACACCGGCAGTGTGCGCAACGTCAGACAGTGTGATGCGGCCTGTGGCACGCGAGCGAGCAAGCTTGGGTTTCATGGCACTAGGGAAAGTACTGACTTATTATTCGGCATATTGATCTAGGATAGCGCTATCCATAGGCGAGCAACAGGTGGATAACCCTCAAGCGGAAAGAATATTTGCTGGCGATAGAGGATTGATTAACCTGTCATTCGCCTTTTCAATCACCTAACCGGATAGCGCTGTCCAAACTATTTAAGAACAATGCACTCGATTGTGATCATGGGCGTGGCCGGTTGCGGCAAATCCAGTCTGGGGGCTCAGCTGTCGCACGCCACTGGCCTTCCGTTGGTAGAAGGCGATGACCACCACAGCGCCGCAAACCGCGAGAAGATGGCAAAGGGCGTGCCGCTTACCGATGCCGACCGCGATGGCTGGTTGGCCACTTTGTGTGACCAATTGCGGGACCAGCCGCAAGGCGTCGTCATGACCTGCTCGGCCCTGAAGCGCGCCTACCGCACCCGATTGCGCCAGGCAGCACCGGGACTGCGCTTTGTCTTCATGGCCATCGGGCGCCAACAGGCATTGCAACGGGTAGCCGCGCGTGCCAACACCCACTTCTTCTCCACCGCCCTGGTGGACAACCAGTTCACCACACTGGAAGACCCGAGTGACGAACCCGGAGTGCTCAAGGTAGATGCCACCGCATCGTTGGCACGACTGCAAGCCGAAGTCAGTCTCTGGCTTCACAACTCCAAAGAAACTGTATGAGCGACGCAACGCACTCTGATCCAACCGTTGGGCGCTTCCAACGCATCACCAATACCCTCATGGCAGCCTGTTTGGGCGTCATGGCTGTCTCCGTCTTTGTCAACGTGGTGCTGCGCTACGGCTTTGGCAGCGGTGTTGCCGCCAGCGAAGAGCTGTCGCGCCTGCTGTTTGTGTGGATGGTCTTCATAGGCGCCACTGCTGCCTACCCAGCAGGCGAACACATGGCCTTTACCAGCCTGGTCGGCATGCTCAAAAACAAGCCGCTGGCGATGCGGCTGATGACAGCGCTGATACGCGTGGCCGTCATCCTGGGCTGCGCGCTGGTGGGCTGGGGTGCCTGGCAGCAGGTGGTGGTGGGTCTGGACAGCAAGTCCGTGGTGCTGGGCTACCCCACCGCCCTACTCCCGCTGCCGGCCCTGCTGTGCACCGCATCGATTGCCGTCATGGCCTTGATCGAATTGATCCAACAAACACCGCTGGACCTGGGTCACGGCGCAGAAGTCGAGTAAACCAGTATGAGCAATGAAGGACTCGCCTTTATCGTCTTTTCGGCAGGCATGTTGCTGCTGATGGGCATCGGCATGAACATGGCACTGGCGCTGGTGCTGACTGGTGCCGGCATGGCCTGGGTGCTGGGGTTTTGGGACACCCAACTGTTGGCGCAAAACCTGGTGGCGGGTGTGGACAGCTTTCCACTCTTGGCGGTGCCCTTCTTCATCCTCGCCGGTGAGTTGATGAACAGCGGCGGCATCAGCCGGCGCATCATCACCATGGCGCAGGCCTGGGTGGGCCATATCCGTGGCGGGCTGGGTTATGTGGCGATTGGCGCTGCGGTGCTGATGGCCAGCATGAGCGGCTCGGCGCTGGCCGACACTGCGGCCCTGGCCACCATTTTGATGCCCATGATGCGCCAACAGGGCTACCCCATGCACACATCCGCCGGATTGATCGCATCGGGCGGCATCATTGCGCCCATCATTCCACCGTCCATGCCGTTTGTGATTTATGGTGTGACGACCAACACTTCCATTTCGTCCTTGTTCATCTCGGGCATCGTGCCCGGCCTGATCATGGGCGTGGGCCTGATCGTGGCTTGGCGCTGGGTACTACGCGACATGGACCTGCCCCAGGGTTTGCCACTGCCCATCAAAGAGCGCCTGCGCGCCACGCTGAAGGCCTTCTGGGCCATGCTGATGCCCATCATCATCATTGGTGGCATGAAGAGCGGTGTGTTCACCCCGACCGAGGCGGCCGTGGTTGCCGCGTTCTATGCACTGGTGGTGGCCTTGTTCATCCACCGTGAAATGAAGATTGTTGAAGTGCATGGCGTGCTGGTGCGTGCCGCCAAGACCACGGCCATCGTCATGTTCTTGTGCGCTGGCGCCCAGGTGGCCAGCTACATGATCACGCTGGCCGACCTGCCCGCCACGCTCACTGGCTGGCTGGGCCCCTTGGTGGAGAGCCCCAAGCTGTTGATGTTGGTCATGATGCTGGTGCTGATCGTCATTGGCACCGCGCTGGACCTGACGCCCACCATCCTGATCTTCGCCCCGGTCATGCTGCCCATCGCGGTCAAAGCGGGCATAGACCCTGTGTACTTTGGACTGATGTTTGTGCTCAATGGCGCCATCGGCCTGATAACGCCGCCGGTGGGCACGGTGCTCAACGTGGTGGCGGGTGTGGGCAGGCTGTCGCTGCACCAGGTCATCAAGGGCGTGAACCCGTTCCTGCTGACCTACACCGTGATCCTGTTCCTTTTCGTGCTGTTCCCGCAGATCGTCACCGCACCGGTCGCGTGGATGCGATAAAACTATTAACCCCAGGAGACTACAACCATGACCAGAACCATGACAACAGCCCAAACCTTGCTACGCCGCACGCTGATCGCCACCACCACGGCCGCCCTGCTTGGCGCATCCTTCTCGGCGCTGGCCCAGGACATCAAACCCCGCCTGATACGCTTTGGCTACGGCCTCAACGAGCAAAGCAACCAGGGCCGTGCCGCCAAGGTGTTTGCCGATGCGGTGGACAAGGCCTCTGGCGGCAAGATGAAGGTGCGCGCCATTGGTGCCGCCGCGCTCGGCCCGGACACGCAAATGCAGCAAGCGCTGATTGGCGGCGCGCAAGAGATGATGGTGGGGTCGACTGCCACACTGGTCGGTATCACCAAGGAAATGGCCTTGTGGGACACGCCCTTTTTGATCAGCAACACCAAGGAAGCTGACACCCTCTTGGACGGCCCGATTGGCGACAAGATCCGCAACAAGCTGCAAGAGAAAGGCCTGGTCGGCCTGGTGTATTGGGAGAATGGCTTTCGCAACCTGACCAACAGCAAGCGCGCCATCACCAAGATGGAAGACCTGGACGGCGTCAAGCTGCGGGTCATGCAAAACAATGTGTTCTTGAGCAGCTTCCAGACCCTGGGCGCCAACGCCGTGCCCATGGCCTTCTCCGAGCTGTTCAGCGCGCTGGAAACCAAAACGGTGGATGGGCAAGAGAACCCCTTCAACACCATTTTGTCCAGCAAGTTTTATGAAGTGCAGAAGTACATGACGGTGACCAACCACGTCTACAGCCCCTGGATCGTGACCGCCAGCAAGAAGTGGTGGGACCAGCTCTCCAAGGACGAACAAAAGGTCTTGTTGGATGCTGCCAAGACCAGCCGCGACTTTGAGCGCAAGGACACGCGCGACGAAGCCGCCCGCGCCGTCGGCGACCTCAAGGCCAAGGGCATGCAGGTCAACGAGCTGTCGCCCGCCGAATCGGCCCGCATGCGCGACAAGCTGACCAAGGTCTATGCGTCGATCGGTGCCGATATCGGCATGGATTTGTGGAACGAGACCCAGGCCGAGCTGGTGAAGATCCGCGCCAAGAAATAGTCTAGCGTTACTTATCTGACCCAGGACGGAAAGTAGCCTAATGCGCCTTGCACCGCGCCATCGTGCGCAGGTACCAACACCAGGTCAGGGTACTGCCGGGCTACCGCGCGCACCTTTTCCACGCTGCGCAGGGTCTGGTCGCGGTCCCGGTCTACGATCACACTGGCGGGCCAGAACTTGGGCGCACCCGCCTCTACTGCACCCACTTTCCAGGCTACATCGCCAATGAAGAAGTAGCACTTGCCACTGTCCACAGTGACAAACATTCCGATGGAGCCCGCAGTGTGCCCGGGCATCGGCACCAGCACCACGGTACCGTCGTTGAACAAATCCAGGCTCTTCGTATAGCCCTTGTAGGCCACTGGCTGGAACACCAACGGCTGCCAGTGGATGGCTGGGTCGGCTACCTGCGAGGGCCAGGTTCCGCCCGCGCCCGATTGGGGGTGGCTGATGGTGGGCATCTCGTCCTGCGCCGCAAAGATTTTTGCCTCGGGAAAGTCTTGCACGCCCCCCGCATGGTCCCAGTGGCTGTGGCTCACGATGACCCGCTGGACGGGTGCAAAGCCCGCATCGTCCAGCTGTTTGCGCGCCGGCACAGCGGGTTTGTCAAACTTGAAGAAGGGGCGCTGCCAGTAGGGCATGTCTTGTTCGTACTGCGATCCGATGTTGCGGCCCAGGCCCGTATCGAACAAAAGATAGTCCTGCTGGTGCTTGATCAGAAACGCAGAGAAGTTGGTGTCAATCTTCTTGCCAAGGCTGCCATCGGGCAGCAACAAGCGCTCGGCTACTGCGACCTTGCTGGTTTTGATGATGGCAAAGCCCACCTGCGGCAGGGGTGACGGCGTTGCGGTGGACGCTTGTGCGTTCACGCCGCCGGCAAAGAGCGCCGCTGCAAGCGCAATTATGAGGGTACGGGTAGCGGAGAGGATTGGCATAGCGATAGGGATTTTTGGTGGCATTGCGTGGAAGAACTGGATAACAGTGCTGGAACTCTAAAGCCTGGTCTATGCTCCAAGGTCAAGCATTTTTTTCCCTTGCCTGCAAGCACACCATGAACATCAGTCAACTCGCAAAAGCCAGCAACGTGTCGACGGACACCGTGCGCTATTACGAAAAACAGGGCTTGATTGCTACGCCCACGCGCCAGACCAATGGCTACCGCGCCTACACTGCGACGCATGTTGAAGCCATGCGCTTCGTGCGCGGGGCACAGTCGCTGGGCTTTTCGCTGACAGAAATCCGCGCAATATTGCCGCAATTTGCGCGAGGCCAATTTGGACGGGCCGACATTGAAGTACAACTCAACGCCAAGATGGCCGAGATCGACGCCAATATTCGACAACTGCAGACGCTGAAGAAAGAACTCAAGGCCACATTCGCATCCCTGACCTGCGCGCCCGGCCAAGTACTCAGCACGGCCCAGGGAACAGTAACCGATTCCGGCAGCGGAGCAGGGGCTGCGCGGGCACGAAAATCCTTCGCCAAACCGGCCACGCAGTAGTCGTTTCCTCTTCTATA
>JBBQBG010000234.1:0-6416 GCA_038317285.1 Burkholderiales bacterium
CGATCAGCGCCAACACGGCCGCCACCAGTGACAACTCCAGCGTGGCCGGGAAGCGCTCGGCAATCAGCCGCGACACCTTTGCACCCTGGCGCAAGCTGAGGCCAAATTCGCCCTGTACCGCGTTGCCCAGAAAATGGGCAAACTGGATGAAGAAAGGCTGGTCCAGCCCCAAATCGGCGCGCAATTGGGCAATTTGGTCGGGCTTGGCGTCTTGCCCCAGCAAGAAGACCACGGGGTCGCCTACATACTGGAACAGCATGAACGCAAAGAATGCTACCGCGATCATGACGATCACAGCCTGGAACAACCGCCTGAGGATAAATGCAAACATCAATGGGTAGTAATAGCCATCAGATGCTAGCAGAGCCCATTGGGCACGGACACCGGGATTTTCCCTGCGGAACAACACTCTGAGCATAAGCCGCACAGACCGCTAAAGGCCGCGACTAGAATCCGGTCATCATGTTCAAAACCATGCTCTCCTTGTTCCAGGCCAAGAAACAACCAGCCACGGCTGATGTTGACGCTGCCGCGGAGGCCCACGCCAAACGCATGGACCTGGAGGAGCGCAAGGCGTTTCGCCAAGAGATGCTGTACCAATCCATACGGGAGAGTTTCCTGGCCATGGAAGTTATCGGAAGCATGTACAAATTCAAGGTCATGCCAGTGGACATGCGCCACCACCGCTTCATCGCGATGATAGACGTGGCCAAATCCTTCGTCACCGGTAAAGACGCCAAGACCAAAAGCTTTGCCGCGCTGGAAAAATTGATGCGATCCAACGCCTACAAGCGCTTTGGTGTGCTGATCGAAGGCATTTACTGGCGCGTCAGCGAGACCGAGAGCCAGTTTGACCGGATGTCCCGCACCGCCGACGGTGCCGAATCGGTCGTCGAGGGCACGCCCGCTGCGATGCCGCTGCGTCACCGCATCGCGAACGCGGTCAATGAGCAGCCCCAGGGTGAGCAACCATTGGCACGCCACGCTTACCAACCCGTATCGGACGACGAGGCCAAGGCCTTCATGGAAGCGTTGCAAAACGGCCTGACGCCACCCGTAGTGCGTGTCGGCGAGTGGGAATACCAGTCCGATCTGGCACCGCTGGACAGCGGCATCATGATCGGTGGCACACAGTACGGAAAGCTGCAATAGCAGTTGAAGCATCGTCCGTGCCTTTGGACAAACCCTAAAGTTTGTCCAGTGCCAGCGGCTCTGGCCCACCCTCCAGACAAGGAGACTGATCCTGAATTTCTACGATGCGGCCCAAAAACCGCATGGCTGCGGCATCTTGCGGTTTTTGCAACAACACACGCTCCAACGCTGATTTACTGGCAGTCCATTTCTGCGCATAAAAGCTCTCGACAGCTTCTGAACTGAGAGACGCCAAATTGGCGTCTTGACAGGGTGTGTAGACAGCAATGGACTGGCTCTTCCCCTTGACGCGCACCTTGTCCAGAAGCCGCAAAAGGATATCGGCCGGCAGTGCCCTCGCGGTCGCGTCCGATACCAGGATGCCGGTACCGAAGGCCTTGTTGGCACCCTCCAGCCGAGAAGCCAGGTTAACCGCATCACCAATGACCGAGTAGGAAAAGCGCGATTGTGAGCCAATATTGCCCACCACCACGTGCCCGGTGTGCACACCAATGCGCATCGCAATGGGCGGCAGACCGCGGTCTGTCAGTTGATGGACCAAGGCAACCATAGCCAGTTGCATGGCCATTGCGGCCCGCACGGCATTTTCAGCATGGTGTGGGTCTTCCAACGGGGCTCCCCAGAAGGCCATCACGGCGTCGCCAATGAATTTATCCACCGTCCCCCCATGGCTGTGGATGATCGAAGTCATGACGTTGAAATACTCGGTCAACACCTCCACGGTGGCTTCCGCCGTCAGCCGCTCCGACATTGCGGTGAAATTGGCCAAATCGGTGAACATCACGGTCAGTTCACGTGCCTCGCCACCGAGCTTCAACAGATCGGGGCGCTCGACCAGTCGGGCCACCACCGCCTCGGGAACGTATTGCGAAAACATTGCGCGGATTTGCAACGCACGTTGCCTGCTGGCTACATAGCCCAGCAGCATGGCGACTCCGTACACAGCTATGACCGACAGGGCGGGAAACAAAGGCGCCAGCCACAGCTTGTAGCGGATAAAAAGCACGTAGGAAAAAAGCCAGACACTGAGCACCAGCGATGTGACCAGTGCCGCCATACTCCGCGGACTGGAGCGCATACCGACCAGCCCCAAGCCTATCAACATAGCCACCACCAGCATCAGGCCCATCGACGCTGAAACCGGCTTCAGACCGCCTCCGGTGAGCTGGTTACTGATCAAGTTTGCTTGCACCTCCACCCCCGGAATGAGCCGGTCCGCCCCGTCCGACACTGAAAAGGGCGAATTGAACATGTCGCTTTGCGACCCCACCAGTTCAACCGCGGTGCGGACAGAGCGACCGATGAGCACGATCTTGCCTTTGAAAAAGCCGGGTGGCAGCAACCCAGGCTCCAGTGCCTGGTAGTACGAGCGCGTATCAAATGTGGTGCGCGGCCCGACATACTCCACCAGATAGGATGATCCTTCGTTCAGCGATACAGGGCGTTCGGGTCCGACGGCCAGAGCGGCCAGCCGGGTTGAAAAAGAATCGTTCTGGTGCGTGTACCGGCGCACCACGAAGTCGTCATCCGGCGTGACCTGCACCCCGCCCGGGACCGCGCCGGCACGCAGGAAAATGTCCAAAGGCAATACGTCAGCCCACAGCGACGCGTTTGCACTCTCCGTCTTCTCGCGGCTGGCCGCCAGCACCACCGACAGCCCGGACGTCAGTGCCTTTGCCAACGCTCCATCGTCCACCGGGTTGGACGGCTCCGCAAAGACCATGTCAAAGCCCGCGGCCAATGCGCCATCGGCGCGCAGACGGTCCACCACCTGGGCGTGCAATCGGCGGGGAAAGGGCCACTGAATCTGCAGTTGGGCGAACGTGGGTTCGTCAATGGCGAGAATGACCACCGGCACATCGACCCTGCGCGTTGCGCTGGTCGACGTGAACAAGTCAAAAATCTTGTTCTCGATGTCCTGCCATGGACGCGTGATCGACGCCAACCACACCACGACCAGGGCAACAAGCCCTGCGACAACTACGGCGGCGCGCAGCCGCGTCGTCTGGTTAAAAGCGGTAGCGCGCGTCGAAAACATAGCGTTCGATTTGCCGCGACGACTTTTTACCGCCAAGATTGAGCGCTGCAACACCCAGTGCCCAGTGCTTGTCTGCGGTCTCCCACATGCCAATCAGGTCCACGCTCCAGCCGGCGGGCCAGAGTGTCAGATTCTCTTTTTCTTCAAACCGGTCCGAGCGGTAAACGGCACGTGCACCGACATAGGTCCGGTTGCCACCGGCCCAGGTTGCACCCACAACCAGGGTGTCGCGCGGCAAATAGGGAATGCGCTTGCCAGTAACCCGTCCTGATGGCGCATCAGAATCCGCATAGTCGCTTGTCGTCTCCTGCAGCGTGTACTTTAGATAGCCGGACAATTGGGACGTGAACAGGCGGTTGGCACCGATGGACAAGGCCTTGACAGTTCCGTCCTCAAAATTCGGCGTATCTTCGAGCACCTCGACCGATGACAGGTTGACGGTCTGCGCATTGCGCAAGGCTTCCAAAAAGGGCAAGCCCGGTGTGCGCAGATCGACACCAGGAGACACGGGGTTATGCACCTGCTGGTGGTCGGCTTTGAGGGTAAGGAATGTACTCTCATTCGCCCTCCAGCCAACTTGCACCACGCTGCGTTTGACCCGACCGCCCGCCTCCAGCAGTTGGTCTTCCAATGGAATGCCAGCCGTTTCCACACTGTTGAGCGTCGCTACGCTCAGCGGTCGTACCCAGTCTTGGTAGGCCGCTCGTATGGTTGCACGTTGCGTGGGCTTGAACGCAAAGCCCAAACGGGGCGCCCACTGGTCGGTCGTCGGGTTGGTGCGTACACTGCTGGTCGTCACGGTGCCACTGATCCGCAGGGCTGTGGCATTTTCACCAACGACGTTCTCGGCCGTGCGGTTGAGCGCCACAGCGCCATCGAGCAACAGGCTCGGCGTCGTATGGTGCTGCGCGGCCACAGTCACCGCCGTAAAGCGGCGGTCGATGTCGTTGGACCCGCCGAAGACTACGTATTCACCCAATCCAACCGAGCCGTCGCGTGCAACAAAGATAGGGCCAGAGCCCAGGGTGTCGGTGTGCTGCGATTCCTTCACCGTCTCCACGCCGAAAGCCAACCGCGTATCCGGGCTGACATCTACCGTATGGCGCAATTGGACATCGTTGGTCTGCTTCACGGGCTGCGCGTAAATGCCCACCACCCCAACACTACGGTCGCTGCCAAACACCACGGGGTAGGCCATCAAGTCGGTAGATTCAGCGCTGCTACCCAATTTGAACCATGTCTGCGATACCGGTGACCAGCGGTAGGACAGCCCCAGGGCACTGTGTCGAACGCTGTGGTCCAAAGTGGTGCCGGTTGTCGCCTCGGTCTCCAAAAACCCCAACACCTTGTTGTGCCCACCAACACGCACCTTGAACTCATTGGTGTAGGCGAACAGCCCCAGGTTCTCCGTGGGTTGCATGCCAAAACCCAGCGTCGCAACGCGGGCTTGCACATCGGCAGTGCCGGTGGCGTCTTGGGTTGCTGGCTGGGTAGACCAGGCACCGATGTCGATGGGGAAACCGGTTGCGGTGCCCTGTTGCAACTGCACGAAGTAAGCAAAAGGCACCGACGTGTTGACCAAGCCGTTGAAGGTGACTGACGGCAGTTGAAGTTGCGAAAACGTCTTGTCCACGTTGTAGCCCACAGCGCCATAGTGGCCGGAGCGCTGCAGCAGCGTTGAAAAACGGTTGCTCGCGCCAAAGGCCAGCGGGTCACTCAGGTAGCCTTGGAAGAGTTCGGAGTTTTTGTTGAACTCGCCCGCATAGCGGTCGGCCAGAAACAGATGGCTGCCTCCCCAATATGGGTAGTAGCTTTCCTGGGCCAACTCCAGCGCCCACTCCTCCAGCCCAAAGAATGCCAGCGACGCGCCAAAATTTGCACTACCCTTCTGGTTACTGGCCAACTGGTTCAACGACTTCAGGTACGGCAGGCGTTTAACCGCTTCCCGCGACGCCTGAACCGCGTCACCTGCGCGGTACTGGTCGGTGTAAATTTGGGACAACAACAGGAATGGCACCGGGTCCTTGTCGTCCAGTGCAGAGGCTTGCAGCAAGGTTTCTTCGGCGTCGCCCGCACGGCCCATTTGATAGTAGGCGACGGCCGTATAGGCCTTGGCCCTTGCGTAACGCGGCTCCATGACGCCCGCCCGCAAAAAGGCATCCAGAGCCACTTCGGGTTTCCCCTGCTTCAGGCGCAATAGGCCAAGACCCGTCCATGCCACGTAGTCTGCCGGGTTGCGTTCCAGCGCCGCCGCAAAAGCGGCATCGGCCTCGGTGAAGTGGTTGGTAAAGGTTTCCAGTGTGCCCAACTCACCGGCGTAACCGGCACCCTGGGGTTGCAACGCCAACGCCTTGCGCAAATTGAGGCGGGCCGGGTTGGTGTCTTCACGCTCATTCTGGGCGGCGCCCAGGCCAAACCAGCCCCGCTCGTCGTTGGGCGCAACCGCAATGGCACGGGTGTAGGCCTGCAACGTGGCGGGCCCGTCGCCTTGTCGGCGCGCCAGGTCACCCTGGACCACCAGCAGGCTGGCAGTGTCGGCGCTGCGTGCGCGCGCCAAGGCCTTTGCGCTATCGTCCAAGCGGTCCGCCAGCAGGTAAACACGGGCCAACTGCGCCAATAGCTCGGGGTTCTGAGGATGGTGGCGCAAACCGGCCTCCAGTGAATTGGCGGCCATGTCGAACTCGCCCGCCACCAACTGCAGATCCGACAGCATCAAGTAGGCGGGCGCTGCGACACCCTGGGGTGCGCCGACCAAGTCCGCCAGCGTGCGCCTTGCCTGCGGGGTGTCTCCCGCCAGGATGGACAGCGCGCTGTTGAAAATCGCCGCCCAGGCACCAGGCGCTGCGGCAGAGTTGGCCTGCAGTGATGCCTGCGCTGCCGGCAAGTCGGGCCTGCGCAATGCCGCCTGCACTCTTTGCATTGCTGGCGGAACCTCGTCTGCCGCAATGTGGCGCAGGGGATCCGCAGTGAGCGCATTCACCCACTGAATGCGGTCGCGCGGATTGCTCAATTGGATCTTGACCGGTATGCGCCCTACTTCGGCAATAGCCGCCTCGTTGCTGTTGACGGTTACCGCGCCCTGTGCATTAGAAAATTCCACCTTGCCGGACAGCACGGTCAGCAGGGTTTTGCCATTGGCGTCGACATCCAGTTCCCAATCGGTGCCCCGGATGCCGGCCGTGGCGGCTGGGGTTTCCAGGTTGAGGCGGCTGCCGTCGTTGCGCTT
>JBBQBG010000235.1:0-6371 GCA_038317285.1 Burkholderiales bacterium
CAATGGCGTAGCGATTGACGCCTTCATGTTCGGCGGTCGCCGTTCCACCACCGTGCCTTTGATTACCGAAGCGCGCGACTGGGTCGAGGGTGTCTACATGGCCGCCACGATGGGTTCAGAAACCACTGCCGCCGCAACTGGCCAAGCGGGTATCGTGCGCCGCGATCCGTTTGCGATGCTGCCGTTCATTGGTTACAACATGAGCGACTACTTCCAGCACTGGCTGGATATGGGCGACAAGCTCGCGAAGGCTGGTGCCAAGTTACCTAAGATGTACGCGGTCAACTGGTTCCGCAAGGGTGACGACGGCAAGTTTGTCTGGCCTGGCTACGGCGAAAACATGCGCGTGCTGAAGTGGATGATTGACCGCTTGGAGGGTACGACCCCGGGGTTGGAAAATGGCTTTGGCGTCAGCCCTGCCTATTCGGAAATCACCTGGACGGGCTTGGACTTCAGCGCAGCGCAGTTCGAGACTGTCACCAGCCTCGATAAAGACGCCTGGAAGCAAGAGTTCGCGCTGCACGCCGAATTGTTCACGCAGCTGTCCTACCACCTGCCACAGCAACTGGTCGACACCAAGGCCCTGCTGGAAAAGCGCCTCGCGGCTTGATCCCGTAGGTGCAAAGAAATAGCCACCGCAATGCGGTGGCTTTTTTAATGGGCCAAAGGAGCTGGTATTTACGCTTCGTAGTCGGAGCGCGTCAACGCAGACTGAAGGTCACGCATGACGCGGTGATCTTCGTCGGCCAAACGCAGCATGGCGGCATCAGAACGGCGCGCCGCGCGCTTCTGGGACTGAAGTGTCCATCCAGCGGCCACGGTTTCTGCCATCTGGCGCAGGGAACGGGCCGATAAAGCCATGGCGGCAAATATGACGGTCCACAACGCGACCCATACTGCCAACAAGTGTCCGTCCGCCCAGGTGTCAATCACTTGGTCTGCGACCACGAGCAAAGCGGCCAAGATGGCGGCCAATAACATCCCGGCCAAGGTGCGCGAGTCCGAGAAATTCAGTGCAAAATCACGGGAACTGGCGGTGCGGGCTGCAACCGCTGTAGGTGTGAAATAGGGGTGAACAGTATCAATACGGGCCATGGCAACCTCCAAAGTTGGGTTGAAAGAAGAAGACAGAGACGGTTTTTTCAATAGCATGGTGCGATATTAGGGTTTTTACTAATGTTATTCAACTTTATGCTGGTGATGTTTGGTATTCATGCAGCTTATGATTAGCTATGCCCTCTAGCAGTCTGCGCACACTGGACTTGAACCTGCTGAAGGTGTTTGACGCCGTCATGTCCGAGCGCAGCCTCACCAAGGCGGCCCAGCAACTCTCTTTGACCCAACCCGCTGTCAGCAATGCCTTGCGGCGCTTGCGCGATGCGCTGGGCGACGAGTTGCTGGTACGCAAAGGCCGCACGCTGGAACCCACCCCCCGCGGCCACGAGCTGTGGCAGGCAGTCAGCGATACGCTAAAACGCCTGCAAACCGCCTTGGCGCCCAGCGTGTTCGAACCGGCTAGCGCTACCACCACCTTCGTTTTGACCATGGCCGACGCTACTGCGGCCGAACTAATGCCACCTCTGGTTGCGCTGATCACACAGCACGCACCGGGTATCTCCTTGCGCGTGGTGCCGTTGACCACACGCGACCCGCGCCGCCTGCTCGACGAAGGCCACGCTGATCTGGCCATCGGCAACTTTCCGGCGGCCATGAGTGACCTGACGGCCCGCGCACAGGCTGGCGAGGTCGTTTCTTTTCTGCACTATCGCCTGTTCCATGGCGACTATGTTTGTGTGATGCGCAAAGGACATCCATTGGCCAATGGGCCGCTCACGCTCAACCGCTACTGCGCGGCACGCCATATGCTGGTGAGCTTTTCGGGGCGCGCCTTTGGTTTCATTGACGAGGCGTTGGCGTCCATGGGTCGCAACCGGCGCGTGGTGTTGACCGTTAATCAGTTCTTCACTGCCGGCAAGGTGGTTGCGCAGTCCGATTTACTGACCGTGTTGCCACGGCATTTCATCAACGTCACCGGTTTTGCAGACCGGTTTGCGTTGCGCGAGTTGCCGTTTGTGGCACCCACCATCCAGGTGGACGCCCTATGGCACCAGCGCCAAGACGGCGTCAGTGCCCATGCCTGGCTCAGGGCACAGGTGGAGTCGCTGGCGTCCACGGCCTTTGTCCCATGAAGATGCAACTGTTGTCCGACCTGCACCTGGAGGCGCATCCGCACTGGATGGCTGAGCCCGCGCCTGGTGCCGATCTATTGGTGCTGGCGGGCGACATTGGCTCCTACCAGACAGGTTCTCAATTGGGCGACAACGACTTCGGCCTGGGACAGTTCTCGCCTCACAACGGCTGGCCTACGCCCGTGATTTTTGTACCGGGCAACCACGAATACGATGGCATGGACTTCGATGTCGCCCACGCTCGGCTGCGTGAGACCTGTGACCGCCTGGGGCTGATCTGGCTGGAACGGGAGACCGTGGTGCTCGGAGGTGTGCGTTTTGTTGGCACCACCTTATGGTCCGACTTTGACGCCCTGGGGCCCAGCGCTGCCATGCCGCCTGCGGCGATGAAACACGGCGTGCAGGTCAACCCATTGACGCAGTTGCTCAAAGCCCGCGACAAGGCCTTTCGCGCCGCCAACTACTACTTGCGCAAGACACTGACCACCCGTCACACAGAGCCTTGGCTGGCCGAAAACCTGCGCGAGCAAGCCTTGGTCTGTCAAACGTGGCTGCGTGAGGCCTTGGCCGCACCGTTTGACGGCCCGACCGTGGTCATCACGCACTTTGCGCCCAGCCTCTTGAGTGCCGACCCACGCTACGGCCTGACGCCGGGCACCGCCGGGTTTTGCAATGGGCTGGATGACTTGCTGCCCTTGGCGCAACTGTGGCTGCACGGTCACCTGCATGCGCCCAGCGACTACATCCACCAGGGTTGCCATGTGGTGGCCAACCCCCTGGGTTATGCGCGCAAGAATGAGCAAGCCCGTTTCCAGCCAAGGCATCTCATAGAAATAGGGCTCTAGCCCTCGTCAAACCTGCGTAGTGCGCTATATATTTGGTAGCGTTGGTGTCTTTGCGGACTCAGGTGGTTCAGCCGCCACGCGCACAAAGCTGGCAAAGCGCGGCACCCCCGCGTCGGTGAAACCTCGGTAGCGGTATGTCACCACACTGCCCACCGCTGGAGGATTGCGCCGCTGCGCATCCGACAGGCCGGTGCCGATCTTGAAGCGCAGACCCGGCGCTGCGGCATTGCCGCTGGCCACGCTCTCCACCAGCAGCGCGCCCAGCATGCCGGAGTATTTGCCCCGGCCGGCCTGGTGGCCCCGAACAATGGCTTCTGCGTCCTCGTGTGGCTTAACCTTCAACAAATCGTCATTGCGCGCGGCGGTGTAAAGCGACGCGCCCCTATGCAACACCAGGCCCTCGCCACCGGCCTTCACGATGCGGTGCATCTGGGCTTGCAAGGCGGTATGTGTGCTGGCGTGGGTCTGCACCACGGCCACGACCCAGGGCTGATGGATCTGTGCCACTGCGGCGTTCAGTGCGGTGATGCGCTCGGTGAACGGTCCGCCCTGCGCTGGCATATCGAACACCATAAAGCGCATGCCGCGCCAGGCGGCTTCGTCGGGCACCTGCTGGCGCACCGTGGAACTGGCGCGGGCAAACTGGCCGCGCCCGGCCCATAACTCACCATCCAGCGGCGTGCCGGGCCAGCCCGCCGTGAACCAGGCCGGGGCGCGGACCCGCTCACCGCCCCGGGTAAACAGTTGCTGGCCGTCCCAATAACCGCGCACGCCGTCGTACTTCTCGCTGACCCAGTAGTCGGTCAGATCGACACCCGGGTGGTAGACCTTGGCCAGCATGAGGGCGGGGGCGCTGGCAGGTGCTGTCTGGGCCACTGCAGGCGTAAAGCCCCACAACGGAAGCAGGCAAGCAAGCCCGAACAGGCGACGCTTCGAAATCAGGAGCGTCATAGATATATACGACGAGGGCTATCGGGCGTTTAAGCCATCAAAGCAAGTAGACAACACCAGATCAATGATTTCGGCATCATTGTGCTGTCCGCCCATCTTGAGGAACTCCAGAACCGGGTCACAGGCGCGGGCGTACAGCGTATAGAGGATGGCAATGGCTGGCAACTGGCGGTTGACGCTGCCTTGCTGCTGTGCCGCCTCAATCCACTCGCCAAGCTGGTCGCTGACCTCAATCAAGCCGTTCATGTAGTCGGCGTTGCCCATCAGCGTGGCGCGCAGGCTGGAGTTCTGACTGGGCAACGACGGCATTTCACCTGCCAGCTTGAGCTCCATGGTCCAGCGCACCACGTTGCGCAGCTTTTCCAGCGGACTGGCATCGCCGTGCAAACCTTTGAGGTAACTCTGCGCGCGGCGCATTACATGCACCATGGCGGCAGCGGCCAGGTCTTCCTTGCTGGGAAAATGCTTGTACAAGCTGGCCTTGGCAATCCCCACGTTGGCAGCGACTTCGTCGACCGTCATGGCGTCAAAGCCTTTTTCGGCCAGCAGGCGGTTGACGACGCGGATGATGGCGTCTTCACGCGCCTGAAGCATCTGGGTTTTGAACGAGATTTTGGTGACAGTACTGGGTTGCATGCCTACAGTTTAGCCGCAGTCGTCAGAAAATACGGCAAAAGCCCAATTTATGACCGCGTAGTCTTCAATGCAGCGGCCGCAGCAGTCGACAAAGCCAACGTCAGGCGATCAATCACTACTGAATTCAGGTTCCAACAGTGCCAATACAGGTTCACCGGCAGGGTCACCTGTGGTGCCAGATTTACCAACGCACCGCTGGCCAGCAGGCTGCGCACTTGCAACTCGGGCACTACGCTGGCCCCCCAGCCCGCTAGCACCGCCCGTACCTGGCCTTCGGAGCTAGGCACAAAACGCTGGCTCAATGCCACGCGGCGCAGCCCGCAGGCGCGGCTGACGAAATCGGTCTGCAGGTCGTCCTTGCGGTTAAAAGCAATGAACGGAATGCTGCGGAAATTGTGTGGTGTCAGCCCCTGCGGACAATGGGCGCTGGCATAGGCCGGGCTGGCCACAGCCACATAGTGCATCACGCCCAGTGGCATGACCTTGCAGCCCCGCAAAGCCTGCTTCAACGTAGTCACGCAGCCCAACACCTGGCCCTCGCGCAGCCACTCGTGGGTGAAATCCTGATCGTCGGTGATGATTTCCAGCGGCAATCCTTCACTAACCATCGGGCCCAGGGCCGCCAATGCCCAGGTGGCAATGCTGTCAGCATTGATGGCAATGGAAATTCGATCCTCCTCGCGCAAGGCGCCCGTGCCAGGGGTCAAATCTTGCAAGTCGGTTTCCAGGTCGGCGCGCAGCAAGCGCATTTGCATGGCGTGTTTGATCAGCAAACGTCCCGCCGACGTGGGCTTGATCGGGCGGCTGCGGACCAGCAATACGGTGCCTACCTGGGCCTCTAGCGCGCGCAGGCGTTGCGACACCGCCGACTGGGTTACGGAGAGGCGCACAGCAGCACGCTCAAAGCCGCCTTCTTCCACAATCGCAGCCAGGCATTCCAGCGCGTCAGAATCAAAGGTTCGCATAATTCACTTTTACCAAACTATTTCAGAGGCCGACCACGGCCTGCACCTGTACTGATCGTGGTCTGATCAGTGAAAGCCATTAGTTTAACTAATGTTCTATGGCCGCTAAGTGGGAGGCAATTTGCGCCTCAAAACGCCGCCCTGGGGCGGGTCATTTGGGTGTCGGTCGCAACTTATGGCCTAATACTGCCTTTGCAAACTTAGTCAGGACCGTTAAATGGGCAATCAAATCGTCACCGAAGCAGACCGTAAAGCCACTCCCCGTCCAGCCACCCTGGCCGGCTACACCGTGCCGACCGGCGGCCGCGGACAAAAGGTCAGCCTGGAGCGCGGCGTCGCGACGCGCAGCAAGAAGAACCCCGGTAAGCGCTCGAAAAAGGGCGGCTAAGCACTTAGCCCCCATGCTCCGCCGCTGCGCGGGTCGCTGCCCCCCATGGGGGCTAATTTTCCTTGGGGCGGCCCGGCGGAAAATTGCACTTCGACTCCTGCACCGCTGAGCGTTAATCCAGCTTATGGGCTTGTTCCAGGCAATCCTGGAACGCCCGCGTTGCCCGCGCAATCTGCGGCGAACGCCTTGTGATCGCAAAGAACTGGCAGTCGTATCGAAACACTGCCGGGTCGATCGCGCGCATCTGGCCGTCGCGCACAAAACTTTCTGCATAGTGGTCGGGCAAGAAGCCCAAGAATTTCCCCGACAGCACCAATGTGGCAATGGCCTCCTGGTCAAAGCCGGTCGCCTTGCGCGTCAGGCGCACCTGCTGGCTGATCTCCATGTTCGGCGAGTG
>JBBQBG010000236.1:0-6364 GCA_038317285.1 Burkholderiales bacterium
CAGCGGACCTCGCGCAGCGGGGGAGCGTGGGGGCTATTTGTATGTGACCGGTGAGGAAAGCGGTGCCCAAGTGGCCCTGCGCTCGCGCCGGCTAGGGCTGCATGGCTCGCAGGTCAAGGTGTTGGCCGAAATTCAGCTCGACAAGATACTCGCCACCATCGACGCGTTGCAACCCGCTGTAGCGGTTATCGACTCCATCCAAACTGTCTATTCGGACCAGCTCACGTCGGCACCGGGGTCGGTGGCGCAAGTGCGGGAATGCGCAGCCCATCTGACGCGCTGTGCCAAATCCAGCGGCACGTCCATTGTGCTGGTCGGCCATGTCACCAAGGAAGGTGCGCTGGCAGGGCCGCGGGTGCTGGAACATATGGTGGACACCGTGCTGTATTTCGAAGGTGAAACCCACAGCAGCTTTCGCCTCGTACGCGCCATCAAGAACCGCTTCGGCGCGGTGAACGAGATCGGCGTGTTCGCCATGACGGAGAAAGGCCTCAAGGGCGTCAGCAATCCCAGCGCTATTTTTCTGAGCCAGCACGATGAACCCGTGCCCGGCAGTTGCGTGATGGTGACGCTGGAGGGCACGCGGCCGCTGCTGGTTGAGATTCAGGCCCTGGTAGACAGTGGCGGGCCATCACCTCGGCGACTGAGCGTGGGCCTTGACAAGGACCGGCTGGCCATGCTGTTGGCCGTGCTGCACCGCCATGCCGGCGTGGCGTGTATGGACCAGGATGTGTTTGTCAACGCCGTGGGTGGCGTGCGCATCAGCGAACCTGCCGCAGATTTAGCCGTGCTGCTGGCCATCACCTCCAGCCTGCGCGGCAAGCCGCTACCCAAGGGGTTTTTCGCCTTTGGCGAAGTAGGGCTGGCGGGCGAGGTGCGTCCGGCGCCGCGTGGCCAGGAGCGTTTGAAGGAAGCCGCCAAGTTAGGCTTTACCGTGGCCATCGTGCCCAAGGCCAATGCGCCGAAAAAGACCAGCGGCAAAGAGTTTGAAGGCCTGACCATACATGCGGTGGACCGCGTGGAGCAGGCCATGGAAGTCGTGCGCGGGTTGGGCTAGAGCATGCCATTGCCGACGCTGCGCAACTACCCGATCGTGACCCGAGCCGTCGCGCTGCTGGCCCTTGCAGCTTTGGCCAGTTTGGCCTACCGTGCCTACAGTTGGCCAGGCATTGCCCTGGCGATTGGCGCGGTTGTCATGTGGGCACTGATGCACATGAGCCGCATGCTTGTGGTGTTGCGGCGAACGACGCAGCGGCCGGTCGGCACGGTGGCGAGCGCGGTCATGCTGCATTCAAGGCTGGCACGGGGTATGGCGTTGCTTCAGGTGCTTGCCTTGACGCGGGCGCTGGGTACCAAGCTGGACGATGGCAGCAATGAGGAGCGGTACCAGTGGACCGATGACTCACAGGCCACCGTACGCTGCACGTTTGCCCACGGCAAGCTGCTGCACTGGGAATTGTTGCGCGCCTGAGGCTACACCGCTGAACGGGTGCCCGGCAGGGGTAACCCCGCCGTAAAATCAGCTCTTCTCAGATCCCAAGACTCCAAGATTCCAAGGAAACCTGCCATGAGCCTGCAACCTCCCTCAATGTCCGACCGCGACGGCAAAATCTGGATGGATGGCCAGATGGTCGATTGGCGTGATGCCAAGATCCACGTTTTGAGCCACACGCTGCATTACGGCTGCGGCGCCTTCGAAGGTGTGCGCGCCTACAACGCCGTGGGCGGCACGGCTATTTTTCGCCTGGAAGAGCACACTGAGCGCCTGTTTAACAGCGCCAGGATTCTGCGCATGAAGATTCCGTTCACGCCACAAGAAGTGATGGATGCCCAGTGCGCCGTCGTCCGCGAAAACAAGCTGGAAAGCGGCTACCTGCGCCCCCTGACGTGGATTGGTGACAAGAAGCTGGGCGTATCACCCAAGGGCAACACCATCCACCTGATGGTGGCCGCGTGGCCTTGGGGGGCCTACTTGGGCGAAGAGGGCCTGAAACGCGGCATTCGCGTCAAAACCAGCAGCTACACCCGCCACCACGTCAATATCACGATGATCCACGCCAAGGCGGTGAGTAACTACACCAACTCCATATTGGCCAACATGGAAGCCACCGATGAAGGCTACGACGAAGCCCTTTTGCTGGACCCGCAAGGCTTTGCGTCTGAAGGCGCTGGCGAAAACCTGTTTGTGGTGCGCAAAGGCGTGGTTTACACCCCCGACAGCAGTGCTGGCGCGCTCAACGGCATCACCCGCAACACCGTCATGGCCATCTGTAAAGACCTGGGAATTGAAGTCAAAGAAAAGCCCATCACACGCGACGAAATCTATATTGCAGACGAAGCCTTCTTCACCGGCACCGCCGCTGAGGTGACGCCGATTCGTGAGCTGGATCGCATTGAGTTGGGCAAGGAAAACTATGTGGGTTCCCGCGGCCCCATCACCGAGAAAATTCAATCGGCATTCTTTGACATCGTCAACGGCCGCAATCCCCAATACGCCCACTGGCTCACGAAAGTCTCTCCATGAAATCCGCCACCGTTGAACTCCTGGCCAAAGACCTGAACCACCAAGGTGGCGTCTTCTGCCCAAGCCCCTTGGCGCATATGAAGACCTGGGACACCCATCCCAAGGTCTACCTGGATGTGGGCCACTCGGGCGAAGCCAAATGCCCCTATTGCAGCACCGTCTACCGCCTCAAGGCGGGAGAGCATTTCGATGGCGCTCATTAGCCCCCACGCTCCACCGCTGCGCGGGTCGCTGCCCTCCGCAGTGGCTAATTTGCCTTGGGGCGGCCCGGCGGCAAATTGTCACAAGCAAGGGCAATGACTCGCTCGCTGGTCATCGCCCCGCAGTGGATAGGCGATGCCGTGATGACCGAGCCCTTGCTGCGACGCTTGCAGGCACGCGGCGAGACACTGACCGTGGGTGCCTTGCCCTGGGTGGCACCGGTGTACCGGGCCATGCCCCAGGTGTCTGCCGTGCTGGAACTGCCGTTCGCCCATGGCGGCTTGCAGTGGAGCGCCCGCCGCAGTCTGGCGCGCCAGTTGCAAGGGCAATTTGATAGCGCCTACGTCTGCCCCAATTCCATCAAAAGTGGCTTGCTGCCGTGGTGGGCTGGCATCAAGAAACGCGTCGGCTATCACGGCGAGTCTCGCCGTTTGGTGCTGACCCAGCGCCTGCCCAATCCACCCGAAGATTCGCGCCCGCCCATGGTGGCGTTCTATTCCGCGCTCAGCGGTGAGTCCGGCGTTGCCAATGATCGCCCCCAATTGCAGCTCGATGCGGTCAAAGTTGATGCCGCGCTGGCTGGCATGCACCTGCAGCGCCAAGGCTACTACGTGTTCGCACCTGGAGCGGAATATGGTCCGGCCAAGCGGTGGCCGGCACGGCACTTCGCTGTCTTGGCAGAGCAATTGGGCTTACCGGTTGTACTGCTGGGTTCGGCCAAGGAATCCCCGCTGTGTGCAGAGATCGCCCATACCGTCAACACGGCGCAATCTGGGCAGTGCCTCGATTGGTCCGGCCGCACCTCACTGGACCACGCGCTGGCAGCCATTGCAGGGGCCAAGGCCATGGTCAGCAACGACTCGGGGCTCATGCATGTGGCCGCGGCTTTTGGCGTGCCCCAGGTCGCCCTGTTTGGTTCCTCCAGCCCGTTGCATACGCCCCCCCTGAACCCGCAAGCCCATGTGATCTGGCTCAAGGATGACCCGCTGTATTTACCGGCGCTGGACTGCGCTCCCTGCTTTGCCCGCGAGTGCCCGCTGGGACATACGCGTTGCCTGGTGGATATTGCGCCCGACGACGTGCTGCGTTATTTATAGTTTTTTGATCCTGCGGTATGTGGCCAAAGGATCGTTCGCCAGGACCACGCGTCTGAAAGAATCACGGCAATATCCGCTACGACACTTCATGCATAAAAAAAAGCCACCCAAGGGTGGCTTTTTTTAAACGGGCGTCAATTGCCTCATTCAAGTTTGAACACAAACTCTTGCGTAGCAGTGATGTCACCACCGCCGGATGAGCACTTGTACTGCATCATGGCGGCCTTCACGGCGGCATGGAATACGCGCGGGCCAGAGATGATCGTCACTTCACGCACAGCACCGTCGCGGATGAGTGCACTTGCCTTGACCACACCTTCGGTGCCATCCTGGGTCGCCTTGCGGGGCATTTCAGGTTGCACTTGGGTAGGGCACGCTACGCGGATGTCCGAGCGGTTGGCCACAGGCGCCGGCGGTGCAGGCGGAGGCGGCGGCGGAGCAATGACGACCGGTGTGGGCGGTGGGGCTGCGACCGACACAATGGCGGGCGCTGCTGTCACCGGAGGTGGCACGTCAGGTGGTGGCACAAAGGGTGGCGGCGGTGCTTCCACCTTGGGCGCCTCAGGCGGCTTGATCTGCTTGGGCGGCGGCGGTGGCGGCGGTGGGATGATGACTTCCTGGATCACAACAGCCTCGAGCGGCTTCTTGAGAACCTTCAGCGCATCATGGGCCGTGCCGGAAATGAGCGCCCAAATCAGCAGAACGTGCAAGCCGATAACAATGGCAATGCCTTTGTAACGCTTAGACGGGTCTTTGGGCCGGTAGACCGGGTGCAGACCAACCGAATTCATGTTGATGGTCATTGGACGAACTGCTCGCTTCCGATCACCGCCATCTTGGTCAAGCCTTTACGCTTGGACGCAGACAAGACATTGGCGAACACCGCATACGACGACGACTTGTTGGGCCGAATGTGAACCTCTGGCTGGGTGGGCTGTTGGCTCACAGTTGCCATACTGGTGTCGAGTTCCGCCGCCGAAACGGGCAAACCCTGCCAATAGACAATGCTGTTTTCGTCGATATCGATCTGAATTTTTTCAGGCTTGATGTTGTTGGTGGGTGGTGTACCCACCGGCATATCCAGGCTCACCGCATGCAGTTGGATGGGGATGGTAATGATCAACATCACCAGCAACACCAACATCACGTCAATCAATGGCGTGGTGTTGATGTCCATCAGCACTTCTGGATCGCCCGACGCGGATCCTACATTCATAGACATATTGCTATTCCTCCTGGCGTGGTATTAACCGCCCAATGGTGGCGGTTCGGTAATGAACGCCACTTTGACGATACCAGCGCGCTGGCATGCATAAAGAATCTTGCCAACACCTTCGTATCGGGAAGCCAAGTCGCCGCGAATCTGCACTTCAGGTTGCGGTTTGACGGTCGAGACCTTCTTGAGCTTGTCGACCAATGCTTCCACATTGGCCACCTTCTTGTCATACCAGAAGACGCTGCCCGCGGTATCGACCGAGATAATGATGTTTTCTGGTTTGGTTTCCCGAATCTCCACCCGTTCTTTGGGCAGAGTTACGGGAATCGAGGTCGTGACCACGGGAATGGTGATCAGAAAAATGATCAACATCACCAACATCACGTCCACCAGAGGTGTCGTATTAATGGCTGCTATGACGGCGTCATCATCGCCGTCAGGACTGCCAACATTCATGGACATAGAGCTAACTTTCTGCGCGTTTACCGCACGTTCTTAGCTCTTGGAAGCCGAACCCAACAAGACCGAGTGCAAATCGCTGCCGAAGCCGCGGACGTCATCCATGATGCCTTTGTTGCGAGAGATCAAGTAGTTGTAGGCCAGCACGGCGGGCACAGCAACAGCCAAGCCCAATGCAGTCATGATCAGTGCGGAGCCCACGGGGCCGGCCACCTTGTCGATGGACGCTTGGCCGGACATACCGATGGCGGTCAGCGCGTTGTAGATGCCCCAAACCGTACCGAACAAACCCACGAAAGGAGAAATGGAACCCACGGTTGCCAGGAAAGACAGGCCGCCTTGCATTTCGCGATTCACGCGGTCCACCGAGCGCTGGATGCTCATGCTGATCCAGTCATTCAAAGGAATGTGACCCATCAGGCCACCGTGCTTTTTGGTGGCGTCAACGCCAGCAGCGGCGATGAACTGGTAAGGGCTGTCCTTGCTCAAAGCAGCAGCGCCTTGCGCTACGGTGCCAGCACCCCAAAATTTTTCGGCGGCTTCTTTTGCGAAGCTGTTGGCCTTGCGCTGTTCGAGCATCTTGATGGCCAGGATGTACCAGCTACCCATACTCATGATGGCCAACATAATCAGAACGCCCAAATCGACGGAGTGCGCGTTGGACCATAGGGCACCAATGCCGTATGGGTTATCGGTCGAAGCATCGCTCTTTTTGGCGCCTGCCGCGTTATCCACTTTTGCTTCGGTCACCATCGGGGCGGCAGCTGGGGCAGAGGCGACAGCGGCTTCAGGCGCAGCGGTTTGGGCCATGGCGGATGTAGAAACGCCAGCCACCGATACAGCGGCCAGACTCAGGGTCAGGGCCCA
>JBBQBG010000237.1:0-6326 GCA_038317285.1 Burkholderiales bacterium
AATGGCAAACCGGTCGCTTTCTGCTCGATCTTTGCACGCCCAAAGTGATGGGCATTGTTAACGTCACGCCCGACTCGTTTTCGGATGGTGGACAACATGCCAGCCGGGACGCCGCCTTGGCGCATTGCGAGAAATTGGTCAAGGACGGTGCCGATATTTTGGATATCGGCGGTGAATCGACCCGACCCGGCGCACTGGAGCTGCCAGTAGCTGAGGAACTCGAACGAGTGTTGCCCGTGGTGCGCCATGCGGTCACGTTGGGCGTGCCGGTTTCGGTAGACACTTACAAGCCCCAGGTCATGCAGGCGGCGCTGGATTTGGGTGCTGACATCATCAATGACGTGTGGGCTTTGCGTTGGACGGGTGACCCCCACGGCACAGCGGGTTCGGATGTGGTACGCCAGTACCCATCGTGTGGTATTTGCCTGATGCACATGCACCGTGATCCACAGACCATGCAATCGACACCCATGGAAGGCGATGTGGTGCCACAGGTGCTATCGTTTTTAGAGCGGGTTACGCAGCACCTGCGAGGGCTAGGGGTTGATTCGGCTCGGATCTGCATTGACCCCGGCATTGGTTTCGGCAAGACTGTGCAACAAAACTTTGCGTTGTTGGCGCAGCAGGCGGCCCTGTTGCCCCTGGGCTATGCGGTAATGGCCGGCTGGTCGCGCAAATCATCGCTGGCGGCGGTGACCCAGCGCTCGCTGTCCACCGTGGCTACGCTGGACATTCGCGACCGCTTGGTGCCCAGCGTGACGGCTGCGTTGTTGGCCGTGCAAAACGGTGCCCATGTGGTTCGTGTGCATGACGTAAAAGAGACCGTTCAAGCGCTCAAAGTATTCAGTGCCATGCAGCAGCAACAGTGCTGACGGGTTGCGGTTTCAAACATATTCAAACAAACGCTATGACAAGAAAATATTTCGGCACCGATGGCATACGGGGCACCGTGGGTCTGCCCCCCATAACGCCCGATTTTGTGATGCGTCTGGCGCATGCCGTTGGGCGGGTGTTGAAGCAATCCGAGTCGCGGCCCACCGTTCTGATCGGCAAAGACACCCGGATCTCTGGCTATATGTTGGAGAGCGCACTGGAGAGCGGCTTCAATTCGGCCGGCGTTGACGTGGTGCTATTGGGCCCACTGCCCACACCCGGCGTGGCCTACCTGACGCGCGCGCAGCGGGCTTCGCTGGGCGTGGTCATCAGCGCCAGCCACAACCCATTTGCCGACAACGGCATCAAATTCTTCAGCGCAAAGGGCACCAAACTGTCGGACGCGTGGGAGCATGCAGTAGAAGCCGCGCTGGAAGAGCCGCCTGCATGGGCAGACTCGGCCAACCTGGGCAAGACGCGGCGCTTAGACGACGCGGCCGGTCGCTATATCGAGTTTTGCAAAAGCACTTTTGCCAATGACCTCACCCTCAAAGGCATGAAGATCGTGGTGGACGCGGCCCACGGAGCCGCGTACCACATTGCGCCTATGGTCTTCCACGAGCTGGGTGCCGAGGTAGTGGCCATTGGCTGTGCGCCCGATGGACTCAACATCAACCACGAAGTAGGCGCCACGCACCCGCAGGCTCTGGTTGAGGCAGTCAGGGCCAACGCCGCCGATTTTGGTGTGGCACTCGACGGCGACGCAGACCGCCTGCAGGTGGTCGATGCCGACGGCCGCCTCTATAACGGCGATGAACTGCTGTACCTCATGGCGGACGAGCGCTTGGGCCGAGACGAACACGTTCCAGGTGTCGTGGGCACGCTGATGACGAATTTGGCCGTGGAAGTGGCACTGAAGGCCCGTGGTGTGCAGTTTGTGCGTGCCAAGGTGGGTGACCGCTATGTGTTGGAAGAGCTGGAGAAGCACCACTGGATGCTGGGCGGCGAAGGCTCGGGCCATTTGCTGGCGCTGGACAAGCACACCACCGGCGATGGCCTGATCTCCGCGCTGCAGGTGCTGCAAGCCCTGCAACGCAGTGGCAAGACCATGGCCCAGTTGCTGTCGCAGGTCACCCTGTTTCCGCAAACCTTGCTCAATGTGCGTCTGCGACCGGGCCAAGACTGGAAGGCCAATACCCGCATGGAGCAGGCAACCCGAGAAGTGGAGGCGGAGCTGGGCGACACCGGCCGTGTGCTAATCCGCGCCAGCGGCACCGAACCGCTGGTCCGCGTCATGGTCGAAGCACGTGACGCTGTTCAGGCCAAGGCTTGTGCTCAGCGCATTGCCGACACCCTGGCCGTATAAACCAACGCAAACAAAGATGACGACGATGACTACCAACGCCGCCCTGGCACCGGAGACCGCACCCATCAACGTGCTGCGCGCGGATTACACCAATCCGGTCCATGCGGCGGCCCTTGTCCACTTGCTCGACGCCTATGCCCGCGACCCCATGGGTGGTGCCCATGCGCTCAGCGACTTTGCCAAGGCCAACCTGGTGTCGGCGTTGAAAGCCCGTCCGCAAGCCTATAGCGTGTTGGCGTTTGACGGTGAGCAGCCTATTGGACTTGTGAATTGCATCGAAGGCTTCTCGACCTTTGCCTGCCGACCCTTGGTCAACGTGCACGACGTGGCCGTGCTGGCCAGCCACCGCGGGCAAAAGGTGGCTGAAAAGATGCTGGCCCTTGCCGAATCGATAGCCGTGGAACGTGGTGCCTGCAAGATGACGCTGGAGGTTTTGCAAGGTAATGGCGGCGCGTACAGGCTGTACCAGCGCATTGGGTTTGCCAATTACCAGCTCGACCCGGCCATGGGTCAGGCGCAGTTCATGCAGAAGTGGTTAGACTGATCGACTCCGACCAACAGAACGCCCCATGAACTCGCCCAGCACCACCCGGCCTGTCGCAATTGTTGAAGACGATCCCATGATGGGCGGGCTGGTGGCGCAAATGTTGGCCCACTATGGGTTGTCCACCCAACTCTTCTCCGGCGGCTTGGCGTTGCTGCGCAGCGACGCCTTGAAAGACTACGGAACCATCATCATGGACCTGTCATTGCCCGATATGGATGGTTTCGAGCTGATCCAAAAGCTGGCGGAACGTGCGCCCCATGCCGAACTGCTGTTGATGACCGGACGCGGCAATGCGACGCTGGAGAGCGCACGTATGGTGGCCGAGGGTCTGGGTACGCGAGTCGTGGGCGCGCTGAACAAACCCTTCTCTCATCTCGAACTGGCCCTGGCCCTCACACTCGAAGAGCCTGGAGCTGCCTAGTCGTACCAGTTGCGCAAGGCGTCGGCATGCAGCTTGCCGCGCGCGTCGCCAGTCGGTACCCAGCGCGAATGGCTGGCCGTCGCGCGGCACAAAAAGTCCAACAGCGACAAGTGGCGGCGCAATACGCGCTGCTGCCGGTGGGCGATCAACGGGTTGAAAATGCCTTTGAGCGAAAACATCTGGCGCGGATTTTTTTTGATCCACAACCATGAACCCATCTCCAGTGTCAGCGGCAAAAAAATGCGCTCAGGCTCTGCGCAGGCTTCCAGATACAGGTAGTCCCAAATATCGCCATGGGCCAGGTATTGCAGGCTCTGCGGCTCGAACACGTAGGGGTGGTGGCTGTAGGTCTGGTAAAACACCTCTTTAAGCGCTTGCATTTCCGCCAGATGGGCAATCGGTTTGCGGGTGTGCGCAAAGGGCAACCAGATGCGGTCGCTGGCGCCAAAACCTGAATGGCAATCCAGCGCCATGCTGAAAGGGCGCGACAGCAGCTCGTTGCGCACCTCGGCGCACAGGGCCAGGTTTTCGGCTTCCATCGGTGTTCCCACAAGTCCCCGGTACCAGGGCAGGCTGGCACTGACACGCTGGCCGCCCACCATGAACGGCACCTTGTCCACCGCATCCACTGGCGCATTGCGCATCAGGTCGACGCCTTGTGGGTTGGCCCGCGTGCCCAGCAACATGCCGCCGGGGTTGACGATGGGCATAAACAACAGTCGCACCGATTCCAATTGGCTGTGCAGCGTGGCGTCCCATTGCAAACGCATCACCAAACTTTGTAGAAAAGCGATCACTACTTCGGCGCCTATGCGCTCAAGACCATGCACACCACCAAAAAAACCGATGGCGGGTACATCCGGACTTGGGTTGCCCAAACCAATGGCATAGACGGGCAGGGCAGTGCCTGCAGGGGTATTCACCTGGTGTGCACGCTTGACCTGCAGATGCGGTGCGCCGAGGTCCAGGATGCGCTCCAAGGCTTCGAGTTCAGGCAGATGGGTGGTTTGCACGTGGCGGGGTTTTGCGTAGGGCTGTAGGTGGCAGAGGTGTGCCGAGCATAGTCCGCAAAAGCGTTGTTGTAGACATGGCACAGTTCCGCCAAAGGGTATGCGGGCACGACGTAAAACTGTCACACAACGGCGATAGCCTAGGCGCTGGTTCAACCACGCAACAGACCACGCAAAAGGAGGCCATCATGATCTGGAAACTCTTGGGCTTGCAGAAGAAGCTAGACGCCTTGTTTGACGACGGATGGGTCAACCTGGGCCTGCCGACCGCGCGCGAAGCCAAGGCCTGAAGCCATGCGCCGCCTTTATGTGCTGAGCAGCATCACCTGGGGTGTGGTGGAACTGGTCGCCTTGCAGCGATCTCGCTACCAAGCCTGGCGGCAACGTCACTGAGATACGTCTTTTATTTCTGTATTGACAGAAATAAAAGACAAGACTAGAGTTGCCGACAAGGACACCCGCACCATGCAACTCAGCGAAACCAGCCAAAAATTTATCCTCCATTGGGGCGAAATGGGCACACGCTGGGGTGTCAACCGTACGGTCGCACAAATCCATGCGCTGCTGTATTTGGCAGGCAAGCCCTTGCCAGCCGATGAGATCGCCGACACGCTGAATGTGGCGCGCAGCAACGTCAGCAATTCGATCCGCGAACTGCAAGCCTGGAACCTGACCAAGCTGGTCCATGTGATGGGCGATCGGCGTGACCACTTCGAGTCCAGCACCGACATCTGGGAGTTGTCTCGCACCATTGTGCGTGAGCGACAAGAGCGCGAACTGATGCCCACCATCACCATGCTGCGCGAGCTGCTCAACCACCCCGAAATCATGTTGGACGGTGTAGAGCGCGCCAATCGCATGCGCGAAATGCTGACCATGCTCGAGACCATGACCGCATGGAGCGACGAGATGCTGCGGCTCGACACCGAGACCCTGACCAAGGTGCTCAAGCTGGGCGCCAAAATACAGAAATTGATCCGTGGCGATGCCACCGCACCCGCCAAGCGGACACCGGATAACGCGCCCAACGAATTGCAAGCCATGGGTTCTGTCATCGGTCCTTAGTGAGAGCCCATGAGGGCTTTTTTTTGCCAAATAGTTTCTGTATTAACAGAAATAACTGTAAGAAAGGATTGAATTTATGAACATCATCGTCTTTGGCGGTGCCGGCTTGCTGGGCCGCGCCATCGCCGATACCTTGCGCGCATCAGGCCACGCCGTGACCACCGCAGGGCGCACGGGTTGCGACAAGGCCGTCAATTTTCGCTACGACACCACGGCCGACGCCTTTGCCGACGTGTTGCGCGGTGCCCATATCGTGGTCAATGCGGTGGGGCTGCTGATGGAACGGGGCGACAACCGCTTTGAGTCCGTTCATGTACAAGCGCCCACTGCGCTGTTTGCAACCTGTGCCAAGGCGCGTGTGGCGCGTATCGTCCATATCTCGGCACTGGGCGTGGGTACGGGAATACCAGGCGCCTACATGGCCAGCAAGTGGGCCGCAGAGCAGGCCTTGCAGGCGGGTGCAGTGGACTACGCCATCGTGCGCCCGGCACTGCTGGTGGACGAAGCCAGCCCGAGCACGCGCTTGCTTAAGTTCCTGGCCACTTTGCCTGTCATCGCCTTGCCGGGCCTGTTGCACCCCGGTACCGCACAGTTGGCGCCCATACGCGTACAGGACGTCGCGCAAGCCGTGGCCAATCTCTGCGTGCACCCCAAAGCCTTGCGCCGCGTGGTGGAGATCGCTGGGCCACAGGTCCTGTCATACCGCGACCTGTTGGCCCGGTTGCGTCATGCTGCAGGCAAGGGCGCTGCGCTGTTGTTGCCCGTGCCCTGGTGGCTAATGCACGCCACTGCCTGGATGGCTTCGTTTCTGCCGCAAAACGTGTTCAGCCGCGACACCGTGCGTATGCTGCAGGCGCAAAGCCTGCCGCAAGACAACGCCGCGCAAAGCTGGTTAGGGTGTATGCCAAAACCGGCGCTAGCCCTCGTACAGATTGCGCAACCAGCTATCAATAACATAGCGACCTAAAAGCTGCGACTGATACCCTTTGTTCTTCCCAGGAGATACCCCGCATGCCCGCCCCTGATCCCAGTGATCCTCATGAT
>JBBQBG010000238.1:0-6321 GCA_038317285.1 Burkholderiales bacterium
GCCGTACCCGGTATGTCGGCCAATGCAGCGAGCCGGTATTTGGCCGCTGCGCCCTTGGCAACAAACAGCACGTTTGGCGAGCGATTAATCGGCCGTGAAAAATACGCATACTTCTCGCGCTCAGGTGTGCGCAGAGCACCCGGCAAAATATCAAGCCTGCCCTGCTCCAGTTCGCGCAGTGCCCGTGCCCACGGCAACTCTACAAACTTGGCCTCACAGTTGAGCCCCTTGAGCGCAGCACGGATGAGTTCTGAATTGAAGCCAGAAATCTCACCACTGGGAAGTTTGAATGCGTACGGTGCGTCATCGGACCAGCGAACGGTTTTGACGCATTGGGCTTCGGCGCTGCCGATGCTGAAGGCAGCCAACAGGCCCATCGCCACCACCCATTGCCGTTGCTTGGGCATGGTTCAGCTCAACAGTTTTATCAGACCGTCGGGGTGTATGCCCAGACCCACCAGGCCCGAAAAACCCATCAACACCCCAAAACCGGACGGGAACAGTGCCAGCATAAAAAGCCAGGGCAACTGGGTCAAAGAGGCCACGGCCAACAGTGAAATGGCGATGGCAATCAGCGCGTCTGACAGGTCAAATTGGTCGTCCTTGAAGTTGAGCGCGTCATAGGTCAACTGGTCCTTCTCGGCCTGGGCTTTCAACTCGTCTTTTTTTTGATGCTGCTCTTTGGCCAGCAATTCGTAAACGGCGATTTGTTCTTGGTAGGCAGCCTCCGCTTTGGGCGGTGCGGACATCGCCTGTAGCCGCAATTGGGCCAGCGTGGACTTGGCGACTTCTTCACGAATATTACGCGCCTGGTAGAACTGCCAGTGGTCCAGTTTGTCGGCCTGGGCCTGCTGCATGGCCTGGACGATGTTGTCGTCCTTGACCTTGCAGATGCCCATGAAGGTAGCCAGTAATGCCACGGTGATAGCGACCGCAGGGTTGAGCCAAGCGCGCTTGACGGCAGCCGCCTCGGTCTTGGCCGACTCCACGGCGCTCAGGGGGTCGATGTCCATAATCTATTTCCTTAGGCATTAAAAACTGGTGGCAAGCATAACCAGAACAGCGACCGCCATCACTGCCGTCGCCGCCCAACCAAAAAAACGGTGCCGCCGGGTGATGGTGTAGTCGCCCATCAGCCGCTGCGATTGTCCAATCCACATCAGCACCGCCATGATGGGCACCGATATCACGCCATTGACAATAGCACTCCAGACCAGGGCCTTGATGGGGTCCACTTCCAAATACCCCATCAGCGTGCCAATGCCGGTTGCGGCAACGATGATCAGGTAAAAGCCCCTCGCTTCGTGAAAACCGTGGGACAACCCGGCTTTCCAGCCATACAGCTCGCTCACCGCGTAGGCGGCCGAGCCGGCCAGCACGGGCACTGCCAGCAGACCGGTGCCAATGATGCCCAGCGCAAAAACGGCAAAGGCGAATTCACCTGCCACCGGTCGCAGCGCCTCTGCCGCCTGCGACGAGGTTTGAATGCTGGTAATGCCCTGCAGGTTCAATGTGACCGCCGTCGCCACGACAATGCATAGCGCGATGACATTGGAAAAGGTCATGCCTACAACGGTGTCCTGCTTGATGCGGGACAAGTGCTCTGCCACGTATTCAGGATGTAGTCGCAACTCTCTCGCCTCGGGTCGGCGATGGTTGTCTTCCACCTCCTGCGAGGCCTGCCAGAAGAACAAATAGGGGCTGATGGTCGTGCCCAGCACAGCGACCACCATGGCTGCATAGTCCTTCACTGAAACGTCCTTCGGCATAAAAGCCCAGGGATGGAAGGACTCGTTGAACACCTGGTGCCATGGCACATGGACATTGAGGATGACGGCAACATAGGCAAACAGCGCCAGTGTGAGCCATTTGAGAATACGCACCGTACTCTCGTACGAAAACAAGACCTGCATGGCAATGCACAGTGCGCCAAATCCCAGCACATACAACGGCAGCGAGCCGCCGGCAAACAACCGGGCCGCCTCGCCCATGGCACCAATGTCCGCAGCGATATTGATGGTATTGGCCACCACCAGCAAGCCCACCAGACCCGTCGTGAGCCAGCGCGGACACATCTTGTTGATATTGGCCGCCAGCCCTTCGCCGGTGACCCAGCCGATGCGGGCCGACAGCATCTGGATGCCAATCATCAGCGGTGTGGTGACCAGCAGCGTCCACACCAGCGAAAAGCGAAACTGGGAGCCGGCTTGAGAATAGGTGGCGATACCGCTTGGATCGTCGTCCGCCGCGCCGGTGATCAGGCCAGGGCCGAGTCTGCGAACAAATGCTTTTGCTTTTTGGGTCACCATGGCACATCCCCCTTGCGCCCTTGCCGCATGCGCAGGCAAAGGCAGTAACACCCGTCAGAGCGTCAATTTTTTGGAAAACCTGGGGTGGAATAACGCGATGCTCGGAATCAAAAGAAACCCGAGAAAACTGCGCATCGCCTGCCAGGCACTTGAAGCATGAACGCCTCCGTGCCGACTGGGATGCGCGCCAAGACCCAATCAGTCTCTAGACACAAACCCGCTGCGGTGGAGGCCTGGAACTGTCTGCGTTCATAGAAAAGGCCCGTTGTGATTACGGGCTGGAGTATAGGGAATACCCCGGACCCGTGGTTGGTCTAGTTTGTAAACCTTGGGTAAACCTGATTTGGACCTAGGTCAAAGGCGGCGTCGAGGTCAGCACCTCTTCGATAACCGTCTGTCCCTCTGCCACGCGCAGGGCACCGGCCAAGCGCAACGGGCGCATGCCGTCGGCGATGGCCTGTTTGCGCAGCACGTCAATGCTGGGGTCGGCTGTGACTTTTGCCTTGAAAGCGTCTGACACGACCAGCAGTTCGTACAGGCCCATGCGGCCCATAAAGCCGGTCATGCGGCAGTCTACGCAGCCCACCGGTTTGTAGGGCTTGTATGCGCCGTTGACCTGCCACGGCTTGATCATCTCGGTCAAGGCATCTCGGCTGGCTTCTTCGTCGCGCACCTTGCAGTTTTTGCACAACGTGCGCACCAGGCGCTGGGCCAATACGCCCAATAACGTGGCGTTGATCAAGTATTGGGGAATGCCCAATTCCATCAAACGGGTAATGGCTGATGGCGCGTCATTGGTGTGCAGTGTCGAGAACACCAGGTGGCCGGTCAGCGCGGCCTGCACTGCCATTTCGGCTGTCTCCAGATCGCGGATTTCGCCGACCATGATGATGTCCGGGTCTTGGCGCATCAGGGCACGCAAGCCTTGTGGAAAACCGAAATCGAGCTGCGGCTGCACCTGGGTCTGGTTGAACGATGCCTCGATCATTTCGATCGGGTCTTCGACTGTGCTGACATTGACCTCTTCCGTGGCCACACGCTTGAGCGTGGCGTAGAGCGTGGTCGTCTTGCCGGAGCCCGTGGGACCTGTCACCAGAATAATGCCGTGGGGCCGCTTGACCAAGCCTTCCCAACGCGGGCCGTCGTGGCTGGAAAAGCCCAGCGCCTCAAGGTCCTTGACGGTGTTGTCCGGGTCAAAAATACGCATCACCATCTTTTCGCCAAAGGCCGTGGGCAGCGTGGATATCCGCATTTCAACCTCGTCGCCACTGGGGTTGCGGGTCTTGATACGGCCGTCCAGCGGGCGGCGCTTTTCGATGACGTCCATGCGGCCCAGCAGCTTGATACGCGCCGTCATGGCATTGAGCACGCCCATGGGCATTTGGTAGACCTGGTGCAGTACACCGTCGATGCGGAAACGGATAACCCCTTGCTCACGTCGCGGCTCCAGATGAATGTCACTGGCACGCTGATCGAACGCGTATTGCCACAGCCAGTCCACCACCTGCACCACGCTCTGGTCATTGGCATCGAGCTGCTTGTTGGACTTGCCCAATTCCACCAACTGCTCGAAGCTGGACCCGTTGTTGTTACCGGACTTGTTGGCGGCCTTGACCGATTTGGCCAATGAATAAAACTCGGCGGTGTAGCGGTGTATTTCTTGCGGGCTGGCCAGCACGCGGCGTACGCTGCGGCGAGACTGGCGCTCGACCTCTGCCACCCAGTCGACGATGAAGGGCTCTGACGTCACCACCGTAATCTCGCTGGCGTTGATGGCTACCGTCAGGATGCGGTGGCGTTCGGCATACATCGCCCCCATGGCATCGGCCACCTTGCTGACATCGACCTTCAGCGGATCGATGCGCAAATAGGGCATACCCACGCGCTGGGCCAGCCACTGTGTCAACAGTTCGATGTCCAGCGCCTTGTTGTCGGATGCACGGCGCATGGACACCGCCGCCAGGCGCACCAGCGGGTGCTGCGCACTCTCCGCCTGCGCACAGCGTGCAATGGTCTTGGCAGACTGCTCATCGTCTATCACGCCATCGGCATGCAGCCACTCAACCAACTGGCGCCAGCCTATGGGGCCGTTGTGGCTGCTCTTGGCGGGCGCGGGGGAATGTGTTTTAGGGGTCATGGTGTCACCGGTTTAAAGACGCGAACCCACTTGTCGGCTGGCAGGCCCCACTGGCGCTGGATGGTGTCGGCCCGCTCCATCAGCACGGCGCGACTGGGGCGCACGGGTGTGCGCTGCGCCAGCACCACGGTGTTGCCCTCGCGCGTGGCCTTGAAGGCCCACAACGCATCGTCGCCAAAGGCTGTTGCCATATTGTCAACGCTGCGTTGAAAGCTGGACGAGCGGCCAAACAGGTTGACGGTCATGCATCCGTCGTCGGTCAACACCTTGCGGCAGTCCGCATAGAAATCGGCGCTATCCAGTACCGGGCCCGCCGCCTCCTGGTCATACAAGTCCACCTGCAAGGCATCCACCGAGCCCTGCCATTGGGGCTGTTTGATTTCCTGCTCTGCATCGGCCAGTATGACTTTCAGACGGCTGTCGTCCTGCGGCAATTTGAACCAGCCACGGCAGGCTGCCAAAACTTGTGGATTGAGCTCCACTGCGGTCGTCTTCATGCGCAGCATCTTGTGGCAAAACTTGGTCAACGAACCGGCTCCCAGGCCCAATTGCAGCGCCTGCCGCTTGGTCACGGTACTCGGGTCTACGAACAGCAGCCAGGACATCATGCGCTGTATGTATTCGTGCACCAACACCGTCGGCGCGTCGATCAGCATGGAGCCCTGTATCCAGATACTGTCCAGGTGCAGGTGCCGTATGGGGCCTTCGTCGCAGAAGTTGACCTCGGGTAGCGTGAGCGATTCTTTTCGTGCCATGGGGTATTAAATCATTTGAGGGAGCAACGCCGCCAGCTTGGGTAGCGCTTGGCAGGCGTTATGGGTTGTCGCTTGCGCCAGATCTTCGACCGACATGCCGCGCAGCTGTGCCACAACGGCTGCTATGCGTGGCAGTTCACCGGGTGCATTGCGGCCCTGTGCCGTCCCAGCTTGCCGGTCCAGTTGGGTGGCGTACAGCCAGTGCGGGGGAATATCGGGTGCGTCGGTTTCCATCACGATGGATTCCAGCGGCAGCGTCTGTGCCAAATGGCGCAATTGCAGTGCGCGCTCGAAGGTGACGGCGCCGCCAAAGCCCAGCTTAAAGCCGAGCTTGATGAATTCCTGGGCCTGGACTGCACTGCCGTTAAAGGCATGCGCAATGCCCGACCAGCCCGGGCCACCTTGACCCACCTCGCGCAAATGCTTGAGCACGCGGTCGGCCGAACGGCGCACATGCAACACCACGGGCAGCCCAAACTGGCGGGCCAGCTTGAGCTGCGCACGGTAAATTTGCTCCTGCTGTTCACGCAGCGGACTTTGCGTCAGCGCGGGCACAAAGTAGTCCAGGCCAATCTCGCCCACCGCAACCAGCCGCGGGTCGCTCTGACGGGCTTGCAAATGGGTCTCCAGCGCCTGCAAATCGCCAGGGCCGGCTCGCGGACTGCATAGGGGGTGTATGCCCAGGCAATAACTGTCGCCACCCGCATGGGCCAGCGCACGCACCGTGTCGAAATTGCCAGCCTCCACGGCAGGTAGCACGCAATGGGCAACCCCTGCGCTCTGGGCCGCTGCGCGCACGCCCACTCGGTCGGCGTCGAACTCGGGGGCGTCCAGGTGGCAGTGGGTGTCTATCCAGCGCATGGTCGCCAATGCGGAGATCAGGCTCCTGCCAAAGCGAGCCGTCCGGACACCAGCGTCAACTGTCGGCTGCAGCGCGCTGCCAAAGTGGCATCGTGTGTAACCAACACAAAGGCCGTGCCGTGGACACGGGCCAACTCCCGCATCAGGTCGAACACGCCGTCCGCCGGGCCCCGGTCCAGGTTGCCAGTGGGCTCGTCGGCCAGTACACAGTCTGGCTGCGTGACCAGCGCGCGGGCAATGGCCACACGCTGGCGCTCGC
>JBBQBG010000239.1:0-6311 GCA_038317285.1 Burkholderiales bacterium
TCGCGCCGCACGGCAGACACAGCAGGCAGCAGGCCCTGGTGCCCGGTCAACTCTTGGGGTTCACGTGGGCAACCCTTGCGGGCCAGGTAGTCGGGTGCAGCGCAGATGATGAATGATGAACAGGCCAAGGGGCGCACTACAAAGTCGCCCTGCAGTGGCTGCTGGCCGATCGACAAGATGGAGACATCAAAGTTGTCGTCCGCCGCATCCACGGGGCCGGGCGTGGCGACCTCCAGATAGATTTGCGGATACAAGCGGTGAAAGCGTGGCAGGTGTTTGGCCAGTTGGTGCACGGCAAAGGCGGGCGGACACAGCACGCGTAGTGTGCCCTTGGGTGTGTTGCTGGCAGCGCCAGCCAGGGCATCGGCATCGTCGAGCTCGGCCAGTATCTGTATGGCGCGCTTCAGGTAGGCATCGCCAATCTCTGTGAGCGCCAGGCTGCGGCTGCTGCGGTTGAGCAGGCGCGCGCCCACGTGCTTCTCCAGGTCGGCAATGGCGCGGGTGACCACGGCGGGTGCCAGGTCCAGCACCCGAGCGGCACCGGCAAAGCTGCCCTCGGCAATGACCTTGGTGTAGACGCGCAGTGCGCGAAGTTGATCCATAGCGGGGAGGGCTCCACAGATTGTTGTTTGCCTGTTGGGAGGCGCACGGGCCAGAGGTAATTATCGTTGCAAGATTTGCAGCAGCAGCCACCCGGGCAGACCGATATAGAGCGCTGCCCGGCCCAAGCGTTCCAGCCAGAGCCGAACAGCCAGAGCGTCCGCTGGGCGCAGCAGCACGACCAGCAATGTGCCGAGTTCAATGACCGCGCGGATTGCTGCGGCGCACAGCGTTACGCCGATGGTCCAGGCAGCCCACCACAATAGAAATGTGGTGAGATAGGCTTTTAGCCCAAACGTGTAGTACTCGCCAAACGTGCCGCCGTAGGCAATGTGCTGGTGCAGGCGGAATGCCACCATGGCCATGGCCAATGACAACACACCAACCTTGATCAAAAGGTGGTCCAGTCGGCCGCGCGGCACACCGACTCGTGCCTGCCCATATGCCGCGGTGCGCGAAGGTGTGGGCTCTTGCACGGGCGGCCCACCAGCGGCTGCCAGCGCGCGTGCCAAAGCGGCGGGGCTATCCAATGCCAGCGCGTAGCCCCAGCGCCCGCCCGTCGCCAGTCGCAACCACGCGCCGGTGCACGGGATGGGCAAGCGCCACGGCTCGATCGCCGCGACGTCCTGCGCTGCGAGTTCAAGGCGTCGCGTGCCGCGCGCCAGGACGAGCATGCCGTTTTCGATGGAGGCCCTTGCGACAAAAGCCCTCAGCACGAACCACGCTGCGGTCTCTGGCACGAGGAACAAGACGGTGAAGGTTCGAATCTGCGCCAGTGTGTTGGAACGCAGGGATTCATCCAGCAGCATGGCTGCTCCCATCCACAGCAGACTGGTGCGCGCGAAAGCCCGTAACAGGCCAGCCGCAATGCGGGCACCCGGCGGCAGCACTGCCACGTTGGCCGAAAAACCCATGGCATCGGCCTCTGTGTCTACTGTTCTTTGGCCCGGTAGCGAAGGGAACATGGCCGATGTTGCTACCAGCACCAGGAAAGCGGCCCCGGCCAGGCCCACCCAGTTGCCCCACCTCACCATGAGGGTGGGTGCCGGGGGTTGTATTGGAAGATCGCCAATGACCAGGGTGCGTGAGCCCATAGGAGCGCTGGCAATCACCGTGCCGGTCGGGTCGATCGCGGCGCTATAGCCATTGGTGGTGACGCGGAATTGGGGCAGGCGTGTTTCGATACTGCGAAACGCGGCCACGGACTGGTGCAGTTGTGCACCCAGCGGCTGGCTGGTAAACCAGGAGTCGTTGGACATGGTCAGGATCGCACGGGCACCCAGCCGCGCACCGTCGATGGCCAGGCTGGTATCCACATCATCCAGACAGATCATCGGCAACACCGGTATCTCGCGCCCGTCGGCCAGGCGCAGAGGGAACACGCGCGCACCGTCGCCCGCAAGCCAGTTGCCAGTCCACGGCAGCAATTCCCGCAACGAAGGTCCATCCAGCCAAGCTGGCACAGTTTCGGTGAATGGGAACGGGCGTGATTTGCGGTAAAAGCCCACAAGGCCAGTGCCAGGTGCTACGAACGCGGCGGCGTTGTATTCGCCTGCACCGTCGCGGTCGTAAGTACCCAAAACAAAGGGCACTCCCGAAGACTGGATGATGCCGAGGATCTCGCGGTCCAAGTCGGCACCCATCTGACTCTTGGGGTGTCCAAAAGTCGTGGGGTAAGCGGTCTCGGACCATAACACCGCATCCACATGCTGCCGTTCTACCGCGTCATAACTCATGGCGTAGTGGGTATCGAGGATCTCGCGTACGGCGGCCAAGGCGCCGCCATCTTGGCGCATGCGCTCGTAGTCAACGATGTTGGACTGCACCAGCCCGATGCGCAACGACTTGTCGGCTGCTGGGGACCCGGCCAGTGGGGTGCCCGGCAATCTTGCGAGACCATAGACCGCCAAAAGAAGGGGTATCAACGCGGCCAGCACCAACGGTTTGGCTATCGCTCGCACACCTTCGGTCCTGCGCGCAAAGGCACCCGTCACCCCTTCATTGGCCAACAAGAGCACAACAGTAAGACCCGCTGCACCCCCTACATCAGCAGCCTGGCGTAAGAGAGCCGAAGGGTACAGCGCGTAGCCCAGTGTGTCGCCCAGAAGTTTTGGGAACACCCGCTCTGTGGCGACCCAGGCCGCAGCGCCTGCCAGTGCCCCTATCGTCGGGCCATAACGTCTTCGGCTGGCATGGCGTACCAGCGCGAACGCGAGTATTTGCGGCTGAAACAGGGGTGCCAGGGCCAACAACACCGCCAGCCCGGTGGCCGCCCCCACCTGCGTATAACTCCCGATGGCCGTGCCAAACCAGGCGAATGCCGCAAGGGTAAAAGCCACCGTCATGAAGTAGGCCGACAGCAGAGACTTGGCCAGATTGCGGTTCGCGTCTAACGCGCGCAGCCAAGGCACCAGTGCCACAAAGCCGAGCAACCAGCCCGCACCGCCACGCGCGTACAAGCCCAGCATGGCCGCGCTGGCCAGAATGGCGACCAGGCTTCGCAAAACCGGCTGCATTGCGGACCGGGACGTGGGGGTCAGGGAGTTCAGAGCCCGGATCTTCCTGAATCCGTCGGCGGTGGAATCACAATAAGCCTAATAGGGAGGCCGGGCGGAGCAAGCTCCTTTGGCACCACGCGGTCTTTGGGGATGGCGATCGGCTGATGGTTGGTGTCAAAAAATACGCGGTCAGGTGCGTACATCAGGATCGCCTCCACGCGCTGACCATCGTCGGTCGCCTGGTGGTGGCGCACATAGCCTTCGGGCAACACAAAATCTTCGGGAACCGCAAGCCCGACCACATTCGGGCGCGTGCCGGGCGGATTGAATGCAGCCAGACCGGTCTGGATGCCCGCGTCATGCAGTCGGTTAATCACTTCGTTCATGGTGGGTTTTGCACCGCGCGCAACGTAGGCTGTGAGGTCTGCTGTGGGATCGTTGTCACCCTCCGTTGTCGGTCGCGTGTCGGGTGCGATGGGGCGTTCGACGGCCGTGGGGACAGTTGCTTGTATGGACCACGGCGACACGGCATTGCCAGGGGTCGGTACGGCCGCGATGGGCGTCGAGACCTTTGTTACAGGGGAGGCGTCGCCGTCGGTTTCAGCGGTCGACATCAGCAAAAATCCTAAGGCACCTACGACCAACACTGCCGCGACCGCTAAGTGGCCCAGGGAAGGACGCCACCCACCCCCACTTGGAGGGGGCTTTGGGGGCGTGGAGCGACGCGGTTGGCCCAAGGTTCCGCTTTACCGAAAAACCACCGCGATCAATGCGTTAGGGAGCACTGGGGTTAGAGGTTGACACAGCCCAGCCCATGCGCTCATGGCCGTACTGGTTCCAAATGGGATTTTTACCCCCGGTGATGGTTGTGTAGCGTGCTGCGCCCGAACCGGTCGTTCCGCCAAACAGGCCAGCAGTCACTGTGCTGCCGTTGTAGGTGGGGTGGGTGTCGTCAGACTGGATGTAGTCATAGCTGCTGCTGCTTGACACGAAGTGGGCGTTGGCATCACGAATGGTCGACTTCAGGGTCGATGTGATGCGGGTCAGGTAGTTCGACTCGCTTTCACCGGATACGTAGCGCAAGCCGTCGACGTCGATCTGGCCGTCGCCGTTGCTATCGTAATCTGCGCCCATGTACTCGGCGAAGTTGTCCGTGCATTTGAAGCCTTTTTGGCGCGCGTACTCACACATCCAATAGTTCATGGTGGCCAGCTTGGGCAAGAAGATGTTGCGCAGGTTTACGCTAGCGCCAGTCGTGGCGTCTTTGCAAGAGCTCTGCACGTTATCCGCGTTGTAGCCAGGGTAGTGCAGGTTGGAGACGATCTTTACCTTCACGCCTGCATAGGCGTTCGCGTTGATGTAGTCCATTGCTGCGGACACGTTGGTTTTGCAGTTGCTTACTGCAGCGTTCATGCCCGAGTAGTCGCAGGTGCCGGTTTGCTTTTTGAAGGCGCTGCGCGCTTGCAGGCCGTCATTGCCGCACATCTCGAAGGTGACCACACGGGTGGATGCGTTTTGCATGTACGAGCGCTCTGCCACGATCTTGTTGGCGTATACGTCGGATGCGACTGCGCCAGACTTGGTTCGGCGCACGCTCTCGATGTCGGAGTTCCACAGCGCGGAGAGGTATTCTGCGTCGACTGTTGGCGCCGAGTATTTGGCGGCGCTCGTGGTGGAGCCGTTGTAGCCTGCGTAGATCGAATCGCCGTACGCCACCACGCGGTATTTTGCGGTGGTGCCTGCCCTGTCAATGGTCCAGGATACGTTTTGGTTTAGGGTGCTGGCGGTGGCCTGGGAGCCGAGCGCCATCAGCGCTATGGCGGATAGCAGAATGCGCAATGTATTACGGGGTCGTGTGCTCATGTTGTGCGTCCAATCGAAGTAGTTGAATACCCATAGCAGTTGTCTCTGGGGTAGTGTCGGCGTCGTCGCCAGCACCTATACAACTTGCCAATCATCCTGTGGCGTCGAAAGCACCCTGGCTCGGTTGCAATCGTTTCCCCGCAGTCCCCAAAAGCAAAAAATCAGAAACAGAGTCGGCGGATATTAAGTCGGCCTTTCGGATTCATGTGATAGGGTAAACGCGAAGGACGGGCACAAGCTTTATGGATCCGGCCCGATAGTGCCTTGGCCGTTGGCGGCTTAGAATTCCGTCGACGCGCAGCCGGTCTGGTGTGCCGGCAACCTACAAAAACTTCATAGTGAAAAAATTTCGACGCATCGCGGTCTGCGTTGCATGGGTGATGCCAGCCTTCGCTCAACCTGCAGCCTCCTTGGTCTCTGGCATCGACACCACCGAGTTCGATTCAGCGGTGCGCGTGCAAGATGATTTTTACGGCCACATCAACGGCCAGTGGGCGAAGAACACGACCATTCCTGCCAGCAAAGCCCGTTGGGGAACCTACGACCAGCTGCGCGAAACCGCGCAGGAGCAGGTGCGCACCATCCTCGATGAAACAGTGAAGCACCCCGGCTCTGCGGGTAGCGAGACGCGCAAGATTACCGACCTGTACCTGAGCTTTGTCGATGACAAGGCGCGCAACGCATTAGGTGTCAAGCCGCTGCTGGCCGATCTGGCCAAGATCGCCGCGCTGCACGACAAAAAAGATCTGCCTGCCCTGATGGCTTACTTCAGCCGCATCGGCGTGGCCACACCTTTTACGCTAGACGTGCACCAGGATGCCAAAGACGCGACGCGCTATGCCGTCTACTTCAGCCAAAGCGGACTGGGTTTGCCAGACCGGGACTATTACCTCAAAGATGACGACGCCAAGCTCAAGGCCGCGCGCACTGCCTATCTGAAGCACATCGAAACCATGCTGACAATGGGCGGCGACCAGCAGGCTGCGGCCCGTGCGGGCGATGTACTGGCGCTGGAGACTGCGCTGGCGAATGTGCAATGGACGCGGGTGGAAAGCCGTGACGCGGTCAAGACGTACAACCCTGTGGCATTCGACATGCTGTCGGAGCGCGCGCCCGGTTTTGACTGGAAGGCCTATCTGGCGGCGGCCAGGCTGATCGGCAAGACGGACTTTCTCGTGCTGCGACAGCCGAGTTATTTCACCGCCATGGCTGGCACGATTGAGAGCCAGCCGTTGCAATCCTGGAAGAGTTATTTGACTTGGCATCTGCTGGCCAGCTATGCCCCTTACCTGTCGAACGCATTTGTCGATGAGCGCTTCGCTTTCACCGGCAAAACGCTGCGCGGTGTTC
>JBBQBG010000240.1:0-6307 GCA_038317285.1 Burkholderiales bacterium
TGGCATGGGGCGTTTATCCACTGCGGTCGCCCACGAGATTCGCAACCCGCTATCGGCCATCACACAAGCCAATGCGCTTTTGGAAGAGGATATCTCCGACCCCAGGCACAAACAACTCACGGCCATGGTGGCCCAAAACGCCAAACGGCTGGAGAAGATTGTCAACGACATCCTGAATATCTCGCGTGTCCAGCCGTATGACCCCAGCTACCTCGTGCCTGCGGTGACGCTCGATACGTTGATCCACCGCATCTGCAACGACTGGAGCATGCAGACCGGTAGCCAACAGCGGCTTACGCTGCATTGCGGCGATCTGGCGATTGGTGTGCGTTTCGACATCGAGCATCTGCGTCGGGTCATGGTCAACTTGCTGGACAACGCACGCCGCCATACGGAAAGCCAGACAGACGCCATCCAGATCTTCACGGGTGTCAGCGATGCGCAGCATGCGACCCTTTCCATCTGGAGTGACTCAGCACCCATGGACCAGTCGGTTGAGCGACACCTGTTTGAGCCGTTTTTCTCGTCCGACAGCCGCTCCAGCGGCCTGGGGCTTTACATCTGTCGAGAGCTGTGCGAACGCCATGACGCGTCTCTCATCTACCAACGTACCATACGCAGCGCACGGGGTGAACCCATCGAAGGCAACGAGTTTGTCGTTACATTCAGGCGTGCAGAATCTCTGGATAATCCACCGTCAGGCGACTTGAACCCTACCCCATGGCAACCCACGCTGTACTGAATAACGCGCAAATCCTGGTGATCGACGATGAGCCCGATCTGCGAACGCTGTATGAGCTCACGCTCTTACGCGAAGGCTATAGGGTAGACACGGCCGGCAGCGTGCAAGAAGCCTTGCAACTACTCAATGCGCAACGCTTTGACGTGGTCATTACCGACATGCGTCTGCCCGATGGACTGGGCATCGAGATCCTGAGCCACATGAAGATGCAACGCCGGTCCGAGCGCAGCATTGTCATCACGGCGCATGGTTCGGCAGAAAACGCCGTGGAATCTCTGAAGGCAGGCGCTTTCGACTACCTCACCAAGCCAGTGGATTTGAAGCAATTTCGCACAGCGATTGCGTCCGCCGTGCAAGGCACTTTACAAAAGACCGGTCCGGCGCGGCGCGCGACCGACGCCAGGCTGTCTGAACAGGCATCCGCCAATAGCCACGCTCAGTTGGCACTGTCCAGGCTTGTCGGCGAATCGGTAGTCATGCGCAGTGTGAAGGAACGAATCGTCAAAGTCGCCCGTAGCATGGCTCCGGTGTTGATACGCGGCGAGTCCGGAACTGGCAAGGAACTGGTGGCCAGCGCCTTGCATGCGATCAGCCACCGCGCAACAGGCCCCTGGATCGCGGTGAACTGCAGCGCAATACCCGAAAACCTGCTGGAGACCGAGTTCTTTGGTGCCAAGAAAGGCGCCTATACCGGCTCCGTACAAGACCGGGAAGGTTTTTTTCAGGCGGCCAAAGGCGGGACGCTTTTTCTGGATGAGATTGGCGACCTGCCACTGGCCATGCAGTCCAAGTTACTGCGCGCCATACAAGAGCGTTGTGTGCGCCCGGTGGGGTCCAATCAGGAAGAGACTGTGGACGTTCGCATCGTCAGCGCTACCCACAAGGACCTGCCCGCAGAAGTAGCGGCGGGCCGCTTCCGCCAGGATCTCTTTTACCGGCTCAATGTCATCGACATTGTCATTCCGCCACTGCGTGAACGTTGTGAAGACTTACCTGCCTTGTGCAACGCTCTGCTGGCGCGGATTGCCGAGGAATCACAAATGGCGGTACCCGAGCTAGCACCCGGCACGTTAGAAGAGCTGTCACGCCTGCCGCTATACGGCAATGTGCGGGAACTGGAAAACTTATTGCACCGCGCTGTAGCCTTGTGTGATGGAGACACCTTGCGACTAGACGACTTTGAGCCCGGAGATAGCAGTAGTGGCACTATACCTCTGGGGTCAGCTCTGCCCTCGATCGCAGAGTCTGCGATGGCCCCAATGGCCGTGGCCACGGAATCCAGTGACATCGTCTTGCCCACCGATTTGCAAGGACACCTTGACCAACAGGAGCGCGAGATTCTGGTCAGGAGCCTGAAAGAAACCAACTTCAACCGCACGATGGCGGCATCGCGCCTGGGCTTGAGTCTGCGCCAGATTCGCTACCGCATCGCACGCCTGAAAATTGATGTCCCGCGTGACGACGGCCCCGATGAGTGAACGGAAGTCGCCGCACGCAGATGCGTGGCACAACGGCAGATACCGCTTGGCCCGTTGGCTGGCATCGCCGAACTTCGGCCCTCGGCCCTCAGGAGCGCGCATAGATTTGATCGTGCTGCATTCCATTAGTTTGCCACCCGGGGTTTATGGCGGTCAGCAAGTGCAAGACCTTTTTACCAACCGGCTGGACTGGCAGCAACACCCCTATTTCAAGCAGATCGAAGGTCTGCAAGTGTCTACTCATTTTTATGTGCGGCGCAACGGCGAAGTCTGGCAATTCGTCAGCTGCGATGACCGTGCCTGGCATGCTGGAGCATCGCAGTACCGGGGGCGCGGCAATTGCAATGACGATTCCATAGGCATAGAGCTAGAAGGCCTGGAGGGCGACTGTTTTGAATCAGCGCAGTACGTCGCACTGGCTGCACTGTGCCCAGCCATCGTCCAGCATTACCCGATTGCCCACATCGCGGGGCATGAACACGTCGCTCCCGGCCGCAAGGCAGACCCCGGCCCTGGCCTGGACTGGAAATTGTTACAAAAATTGTTGTGCATGGGAGATCAGTGTTTTCCCGAAGGCGTCCTGCAAAAAAGCGGCGCGCTGAACCGGAACACTTAACGAGCGCTTGCGCCGCTGATTCATCGCCGCCGAACGGCTGCACTCCCCGTGTCGAACCGCTCCATGCGGCTCTTCAAGCCAAATACCCTTGCAAGGCGCATGTAGATTGGCTTGGCCAAGTCACACCACGAACGGATAAGGCCTGCGCGCCGTCATCGATCCGCCCCCGCGATCTACAACGCCACATGTTGCCGTGCAACACTTTTTACAGGCCCTCGACTCAACGGGTCATTTAGCACGGGTACACTACCGGTAGTGGCTTGCAAGCACCGCACACCCCATATATAGTGTGCCCTGTCTCCCGCCGTACTTTCGATATAAACCCTATCGGAGTCGATCACAGCGTCTTGCGAAGCCCAAAAAAAACAACCAATTAGACGAGGATATCCATGCAACCTGTTTCGAGCACCGCCGCATACCCATCGACCGCCATGCTGACTCCGCACATCAATGTGACAACTGATGGCACCAGCACCAACCATCTCGCCCACTACCAGATCATTCGCCGCAATGGCGCAGTTGTGCCGTTTGAGCCCAACAAAATCGCGGTGGCCATGATGAAGGCCTTCCTGGCCGTGCATGGCACCCAAGGCGCAGCGTCCGCCAGCGTGCGCGAAGTGGTCGAAGCGCTGACCCAACAGGTCATCCGCGCGCTAATGCGGTCGCGCCCCGGCGGGGGAACCTTTCATATAGAAGATGTGCAAGACCACGCCGAGCTGGGACTGATGCGCGGTGGCCACCATGAAATCGCCCGTGCCTATGTGCTGTACCGCGAACGCCGCGCCCAAGAACGCGCAAAGCAAGTGGCAGAAGTTGCACCGCCAGCGCCGGTGCTGCACGCCATCGACAATGGCCAGCGCATCGTACTGGACCTGAACGAGCTAAAAGCCTTGATTGAAACCGCCTGCAATGGGTTGGGTGCTGATGTCAACGCCGGCCCCATTCTTGCCGAGACCATGCGTAACCTGTACGACGGCGTACCCATGGACGAGGTCTACAAGGCATCAATCCTGGCGGCCCGCACGCTGATCGAAAAAGACCCCGATTACACCTACGCCACGGCGCGCCTGCTATTTCACACCATCTCCCGCGAAGTACTGGGCCGCGATGTGGCCCCAGCCGACATGGCTGAGGCCTATACCGACTATTTCCCGGGCTTCATCAAGCGCGGCGTGCATGCTGAGTTGCTGGACGAACGCATGATGCAGTTCGACCTACCGCGCCTGGGCGCCGCGCTAAAGGCCGAGCGCGATATGCAGTTTGATTACCTGGGCCTGCAAACCCTGTATGACCGCTACTTCTTGCACGAAGGCAAGACCCGTATCGAGTTGCCACAGGCCTTCTTCATGCGCGTTGCGATGGGCCTGTCGCTAGGCGAGATCGATCGTGAAGCCCGCGCGATCGAGTTCTACGAAGTGTTGTCGCGTTTTGACTTCATGTCCAGCACACCCACGTTGTTCAACAGCGGCACACGCCGCTCGCAGCTCTCCAGCTGCTACCTGACCACGGTGCCCGACGATCTGGATGGTATTTACGAGTCCATCAAGGAAAACGCTTTGCTGTCCAAATTTGCTGGCGGCTTAGGCAATGACTGGACCCGCGTGCGGGCCTTGGGCGCGCATATCAAGGGCACCAATGGCGAGTCACAGGGCGTCGTGCCCTTCCTCAAAGTGGTCAATGACACGGCAGTGGCAGTCAACCAAGGCGGCAAGCGTAAGGGTGCGGTCTGCACCTACCTGGAAACCTGGCACTTGGACATCGAAGAATTTCTGGAGTTGCGCAAGAACACCGGCGATGACCGTCGCCGCACGCACGACATGAACACGGCCAACTGGATCCCAGACCTGTTCATGCGCCGGGTCATGGAAAAGGGCACTTGGACCCTGTTCTCACCCAACAACGTGCCCGACCTGCACGATCTGTTTGGCGCAGATTTTGAAAAGGCCTATGTGGCCTACGAAGAAAAAGCTGCACGCGGTGAAATCAAACCGTCGCGCACCCTGCAGGCCAGCGACCTGTGGCGCAAGATGCTCACCATGTTGTTCGAGACCGGCCATCCCTGGATCACCTTCAAGGATGCCTGTAATGTGCGCTCACCCCAGCAGCACGCGGGCGTAGTGCACTCCAGCAACCTATGCACCGAGATAACACTCAACACGTCGGACACCGAAACTGCCGTCTGCAATCTGGGTTCAGTCAACCTGCGCCAGCATTTGAAAGACGGCAAGCTTGACCATGACAAGCTCAAGCGCACCATCGCCACAGCCATGCGCATGCTGGACAACGTCATCGATATCAACTACTACGCCGTCAAAAAGGCGCGTGACTCCAACCTGCGCCACCGTCCGGTGGGCCTGGGTGTCATGGCCTTCCAAGACAGTCTGTACGAGTTGCGCATCCCTTACGCCAGCGAAACTGCCGTGCAATTTGCCGACGAATCCATGGAAGCCATCAGCTACTACGCCTACTGGGCGTCCACTGAACTGGCCAAAGAGCGCGGCAAGTATTCCAGCTACCACGGCTCGCTGTGGGACAAGGGCGTCTTGCCTCTGGACACATTGGACCTGTTGGCCTCGGCACGCGGCGGCTATGTGGAAGTGGACCGATCTTCCAAGCTCGACTGGAATGCCTTGCGCAACAAGATCGCACAAGACGGCATGCGCAACTCCAACTGCGTGGCCATTGCTCCGACCGCCACTATCTCCAACATCATTGGTGTGGACGCATCCATCGAACCCAGCTTCGGCAACCTGTCGGTCAAGTCCAATTTGTCGGGTGAATTCACCGTCATCAATGGCTACCTGGTGAAGGACCTGAAACGCTTGGGCCTTTGGGACGATGTGATGGTGATGGACCTGAAACACTTTGACGGATCGCTCGGCCCCATCGACCGCGTGCCCGCCGACATCAAGCAACTGTATGCCACCGCGTTTGAAGTCGAGACGCAATGGTTGGTCGAAGCCGCAGCACGCCGCCAGAAGTGGATTGACCAGGCGCAATCACTGAACATCTACATGGCAGGTGCCTCCGGCAAGAAGCTCGACGAGACCTACAAACTCGCCTGGCTGCGCGGCTTGAAGACCACCTATTACCTGCGCACGATGTCCGCCACACACGCGGAAAAATCGACAGTGACCGCTGGCAAGATGAATGCAGTTTCCTCGGGCAACGATGCCAAGGGTTCCATGCGTTCGTCGAATGCGTTAGAGGCTGCGGCAGCTGCCGCACAATTGCAAATGGAGATGGCGACCAACGCCGCGACCGACATCAAATTTTGCGGAGTGGATGATCCAACATGCGAGTCGTGTCAGTAAGTGCAAGCGACGCATCGAACGTGATGCGATGCTATTGAGCAACACAAATTCGCGGTGAAGTGCATGATTACTTTTCATTTCATTTCACTGCTCCCATAATCCGCAGATTGGAATTATTTATGTTGACCTGGGACGAAGAAGTCAAGCCCTCATCGCT
>JBBQBG010000241.1:0-6069 GCA_038317285.1 Burkholderiales bacterium
TGGCCATCTCCCGCAAGATAGCGCAGCTGGACTGCAGCAGCGGCCAAGCCAGCGCCGCGCCCGAGCCTTCGCCCAAGCGCAAACCCAAATCCAGCAACGCCCGCACGCCTAGGTGCTGCAACATGAACTCGTGCCCCCGCTCGCCCGAGCGGTGGGCAAACACACAGCGCTGCAAGACCAGCGGCTGCAGTGCATGCGCCACCAGCACTGCGCTGGTCGCAATGAAGCCGTCCACCACGATCACGCGGCGCTCGTGTGCGGCTTGCAGCACCGCACCGACCATGGTTGCAATCTCAAAACCGCCAAAGGCCGCCAGTGCGTCCAAGGGTGCTTTCGCATCCGTATGGCGGGCCAGCACTTCGCGCAGTACCTCGGTCTTGCGCAACACAGCGGGTGCATCCAGCCCTGTACCCGCCCCCGTGCACACCGCAATGTCCAACCCCGCCAGACGCGCCAACAGCAGAGACGCCGACGACGTATTGCCAATACCCATCTCACCCAGCAACAGCGCGTTGCCCGGCAGGCCTTTCACCAACTCCATACCGTGTTGCAGCGCCTCATCGCGCTGGGCGGCGGTCATCGCTGCTTGCGCGGATGAATCGGCCGTGCCCTGCTCGGCCCCTGCGGCCTTACGTACCTGCAAGCCCGCGCGCTGCGCGCCAGCAGGCAGTCCCGCGAGGAAGTCGTGCTTGACGCCACAGTCCACCACCGTCAGCGCAATGCCGTTTTGCCGCGCCAGCACGCTCACCGCCGCGCCACCGGCCAAAAAGTTCTCCACCATCTGCCAGGTCACATCACTGGGAAATGCCGACACACCTCGCGCGGTCAAGCCATGATCACCGGCGAACACCACCATCTGCGGTTGGTCTAGTACTGGCGTAGTGGTGCCCAGAATTTGGCCAATGGCTAGTGCCAGATCTTCAATACGACCCAACGAGCCGAGAGGCTTGGTCTTGTTGTTGAGGGTGTGGCGCAGGGCCTCGGTAAGGTCAGCGTCGTGGATGTCCTGCAAAGCAGGAAGAGCGTTTGTTTGAGACATGGGCTTGGCCATAGAAGTAGTCCGTTAGGTATGAAGAAGCATGAAAACAAGGGGGGGCTAGGGAAACGCGTGAACCAGCTTGCCGACCATGTGATCCCGTGGCACAAAGCCCCAATAGCGGCTGTCGAAACTGTTGTCCCTGTTGTCGCCCAGGGCGTAATAGTGTCCCGCGGGGACCACGCAGGACACCACGTCCGTGTCGTAGCTGCAGTTTTCAAAGTACGCAAACCTTTCCGAGAGTTGGATGACGGATGGTCTATCCTTGTCCAACAAAACGGCGTATTCCTTGTTATTCAGTTTTTCAAGGTACTGGTTGTAGTAGCGCATGGCCGACTCTTCCAAGTAATCTGCCATGGGGCGCCTGCTTGTCTCTTGGCCGTTGATGAAGAGAGCCTTGTTGCGGTACTCAATCTTGTCACCCGGCAGGCCGATGATCCGCTCGATGTAGTGCAGTTTGCGGTTCGGTGGGAATTCAATAACAAGAATATCCCCTCTTTCAATGGATTGAGAAACCGGGGCACGCATCAGCCGAATACCAAACGCTGCGTAATTGCCATAACCCCACTTCTGGGCGATAAATTTTGACTCGGGTTTCAAGGTGGGCTGCATGGAGCCAGAAGGGACACGGAAAGGTTCGTACAAAAAGGCTCGAAAAGCTAGCAACAGTGACACGAACAGCAAAAGCGTGAACCACAGGCCATACCAACGGCTGTAACCGGGCCGCAACCGGTCCACCGCAAATCGACCGGCCTGCAAGTAGGCGATTCTTGAAACCGAACAAGCGAAAACCAATTGCACCAGCAGGGTCAACCCCTCTTGCGAGCCCCCAAACGCGAACAGGAAACCGGCCAGTAAGAATATGGTGACGGCAACTCCAACCGCCCACTTCCATTGGCCCACATAGAGGAAACCGAGCGGAGGAACAAAGAAACCCAACAGCGCTGCCAACCAACCCTTAGGACGATTCGTCATCTCTATAGACTCCCATTCAAGTGTGCAATTTTTTGCCCAGTCGGATTGCTGTCCCGACCAAGAAGGCTGTTCAGCACACCCGGCTCAAAGTGCGCACCAATGAAATCCGCCAGCCCGTCAAATACCGTCTCCAGCGTAGGCACAGGCCCCTGCAGTTGCGCGCCAAACAGCGCCTGCAGCACCGCAGCATCTTCAAACAGACCGTGCAAGTAAACGCCCATCACATTGCCCCGCGCGTTGACCCAGCCCAAGTCGTTGGGCAGCACGGCGTGCGCGACATCGCCCGCCTTAGCCATGGCCGCATGCTGCTGCGTTTGGCCATGGTGAATCTCATAACCGGTCACAGATACACCGGCAAGTGAAGCCCAAGGTGACGGACTACCACTCGGCAGCGGCAAACCAGGGATCGCGTGTGGGGTGGCGAGGCCGGGGGGCGATTTGTGCGCGTTTGGCACCATGAGCCCCCCGGCTTCGCCGCCCCGCACGTGCACAGGCACAACTTCTTCCGAAAAGCGGGTGGTCGTATGCCGCACCGTCTTATCAGAAGCAAACACCGTCACCAACGGCAACAACCCCAAACCGGGTGCATTGCCATCAATCCCATGCGTATCAATCAGCGCCTCACCCAGCATCTGCAACCCACCACACACGCCCAGGACAGCACCACCCTGCCCCGCATGCCGCACAATCGCCGCATCCAAGCCCTGCGATCGCAACCACGACAAATCGCCACTCGTGTGCTTGGACCCCGGCAGGATGATCCAGTCAGAAGGCTTGAGACCCGCCAGCTCAGACGGACTACGCACCCACTGCAACCGCAGACCGGGAATGTTTTTGAGCGGCTGAAATTCATCCAAGTTGCTGATGCGCGGATAGGCAATCACGGCCACCGTCAGGCTGACAGCCCCCTTGGCCACACTGCGGTCGTCGAAAATGCCATCTTCTTCGGGCAACCCGTGGTGCCACCACATCGGCAGCGTGGCCACGGTGGGTATGCCCGTCAGGTCCTGCAGCATCTGCGGCGCGGGGGCCAGCAACGTGGCGTCGCCGCGAAACTTGTTCAACACAAAGCCTTTGATCAGCCCCCGCTCGTCCTCGGGCAGCAAAGCCCAGGTTCCGTACAAATGGGCAAAGGCACCGCCCCGGTCAATGTCCGTCACCAACAGACAGGCGGCATTGCAATGCTTGGCCACGCGCATGTTGACGATATCGCTGCTGGACAAATTGATCTCGGCCGGCGAACCCGCGCCTTCGATCACCACCACATCGTTCTCGGCGCGCAACGCGTCCAGCGCCGCCGCAATCTGCGGCCACACCAACAGGCTGCGGCCACGCCACGGCAAGGCCGTCAACTCGGCGCTGACCTGGCCCATCAACACCACTTGGCTGTGCGTGTCGCGCTCGGGCTTTAGCAACAAAGGATTCATGCGGACATCGGGCACAGAGTTGGCCGCTAGCGCCTGAAAGTACTGGGCAGAACCAATCTCGCCTTGGCCGTGGTCAGAAGTGACCACCCTCGCGTTGTTGCTCATGTTCTGCGCCTTGAACGGCGCCACCTTCAGCCCTTGGCGCGCGTAGTTGCGGCACAGCGCGGTGGTCAGCCAGCTCTTGCCCGCGCCGCTGGTGGTGCCCAGCACCATGATGCATTTCGCAGTCATCGCAGACGTGTCGCCATCAAGCATGGACCTCTGCCCAGCAATTGGGCGTTTCGTACAGGGTCACCTTGGTTAAAGCCAGGTGGCGACCAAACCGGTCGTTGTAAACACCTTTGAGAATGTCAAAAGCAACCTGCGCCATATTCTCTACCGTGGGCACGCAGTCAATGACCACGGTCTTGTGGTTGGGCATGCTGTCCAGAAAAGCCCGTACAGCGGTGTCGTTTTTATAGACGATGAAGGCGTGGTCCCACAGGTTGACCAGGTGCTCGTTGGCCAGGGCCTTGATGTCGCCAAAGTCCATGATCATGCCGTTATCGGACTGGCCGTCTTGTTGCACCACGTCGCCGGTCAAGGTGATAAGCAGCGTGTAGCGGTGGCCGTGCAGGTTGCGGCACTGGCTGTTGTGGTCAGGGATGCGGTGGCCGGCATCGAATTCGAGTTTGCGGGTGATGGTAAGCATGGGTGTGAATCCGTTCACTACAGGGAGCTGAGGGCAAGGCCATCGGGCGATGGTGTGGAGCCCGCCATTTTCGCCAATGGTTCTGCAGACGGGTTAATGTGGATCAACGCCAAGCGCAATGCCTCCTGCGCAACGGGTGGCAACACACCCAGGCGGGCATGGCCCGGCAGGCCAAAGGAGGCCGTATCACGCAATTTGATACCCAGCTGCCGTAAACGCACCAACGTGGCGGCCCAAGCCATCCGTTGCGGGCCGCCCGCTTCAGCCATCGGCGGACGTGCACAAAAGAAATTGGCGTCACTGGGCAAACAGATCCACCCCAGGGCCGTCAGCATGTCTATTTGCTTGGCCTTCCAGAGTCGCAGGGTATGTAGGCTATCGGCCAACCAAGTCTGCACCTCGGGTTGCACCCAGGCTTGCAACAGGGCCACGCCATGGGCGCCCACTACCCAGGATGGTGCCAATGCGTTCAGAGCCAGCACGGCCGATTCCGCACCCAAAGGCGCCAGGGCGTAGGCGGCGCGCACGCCGGTCAAACCCAGGGCCTTGTTCGGGGTGAACATTTGCCAGACCCGGCTGTGCTGGATCGCATTCAAACTGGACGCTCCCTGCAAGCGCAGCGGCGCATAGGCGCAATCCAACACCACCGTTGCACGCAAGGGTTGCAAGGGTTGTAATGGTTGCAATGGCGATTCGCCCAACGCTTGCAGACATACGCCGTGTGGCCCACCCAAGGGGCTGGCGGGTTCGCAGCACCAGACCAAATCTGCCGTGCTTGTGTCTGCACCCACATCCAAACCCCAGGCTAGCGCCGCCTGGGCGTAGTCGCCATAGGCATGCGTCGGAACGCCCACCTGGCGCCCACCTTGGCGTACCACCCATGCGGTGATGCGGTGAATGAATTCGCTGGCGCTGCCTGCCAGCACCACGCGCCACGCCTGCACGCCATGGAAATCAGCAAGTTGCTGGCGCACAGCGGTGTAGGCCGGGTCTGGATAGCGGCTGGCGTCACACGACTGCACCGCCAACAGGGCTTGGGGGCAGGGTCCACAAGCATTGCTGTTGGTGGAAAAGTCGTGCAACGGCACGCCCTGCCCGTCCGGGCCACCGTGAACGCTCCGCGCGTTGCTCACGCTGCAACCCCGATCGCTATCAAAATAATAGCTGCAAGCGCAATGCACACGAGGGCTAGCAGCGCATTTGATGCATAGCCTATGGCCCGCTGCGTGTCGCGGGCCAGCGGTGGACGGGCCTCGCCGTTGAGCACATAGCCGCCAGGTTTACCAAGCCGCACGGCCAGCGCCAAGGCCATGGCTGCCATGGGCCAGCCGCTGTTGGGGGACGGGGTGCGCAGGGCTTCGGTACGCAACCCTGGTAGCGCCCTGCCCCCGCTGACCAGCGCCAGCAGCAGAGCCGTCAAGCGCGCAGGCACCCAGGCCAGCACATCATCGGCCCGCGCGGCCCATTTGCCGGCCCAGGCCCAGTTGCGGCCCTGCCCGCCATTGGGGTAAAGACCGGGGTAGCCCCACATGGCATCGGCCGTGTTGGCAAAGCGGAACAGCGCCGCACCGGGCAGGCCCAACAGTGCGAACCAGAATAGCGGTGCAATGACAGAATCGTTGAGGTTTTCGGCCAGCGTCTCGATGGCGCTCTCGCGCACCTGTGTTTCGCTCAGGGTGCCAACGTCGCGGCTGACCAACCAGCGCAAGCATTCGCGGCCTGCCGCTAGCGAACCGTTGTCAGGATTGCTGAGTGCGGTTTCCACGGCCTGCACTTCGCTCTTGAGCAGCGCCCAGGCCAGCATGGGCTTGAGCAGCACCCCCAGCAACGCGGCTGACACGACCCAACCGACCGTGTCAGACATCCAAACGGCACCGGCCTGCAACCCCATAGATGCTACAAATACTAGAGCGCCACCGCCAATCCACACGAGGGCTCCG
>JBBQBG010000242.1:0-6052 GCA_038317285.1 Burkholderiales bacterium
GGTGCGGGGTCGCTCCAATATCTTCTTGGCGGGGCCGCCGCTGGTCAAGGCCGCCATTGGCGAAGACTGCACCGAAGACGAACTGGGCGGCGCCGAGACGCACGCCCAGGTGACGGGTTTGGGCGAGTACCTGTGTGAGGACGATGCCCACGCCATCGGCATGGCACGCGAGGTCATGGACAAGCTGCGCTGGGATGTCGTGCCCGCTTCGGTGCAATGCGTGGAGCCGCTGTTTGATGAGCAAGAGTTGATGGGCATCGTGCCGGCCGACGAGCGCGAGCCCTATGACGTGCGCGAGGTCATTGCCCGTTTGGTCGATGGCTCAGACTTTCTGGATTTCAAGTCGGAATACGGTTCCGAGATGGTCTGCGGTCATGCGCGGGTGCAGGGCCATCTGGTGGGCATCTTGGGCAACAACGGCCCGATTCAGCCCACGGGCTCGACCAAGGCGGCACAGTTCATACAACTTTGCGACCAGACCGGTACGCCATTGGTTTTTTTACAGAACACGACTGGCTACATGGTGGGCTCGGCGGCCGAGCGGGGTGGCGCCATCAAACACGGCTCCAAGATGATCCAGGCGGTGGCCAATGCCCGCGTGCCCAAATTCACCTTTGTGCTGGGTGGTTCGTATGGCGCGGGCAACTACGGCATGTGTGGCCGTGGGTTCGACCCGCGCTTCATCTTTGCCTGGCCCACGGCGCGCACGGCGGTCATGGGCGGCGCGCAGGCGGCCAAGGTTATGGATATTGTCAACCGCGCCAAGATCGAACGCACGGGCATGGAGGCCAACGAAGAGGCACTCAAAGCCATGTCCGACGGCCTGCGTCTGCGGCTCGACAAAGAGTCTGCCGCGCTGTTTGGCACAGCCCGCTTGTGGGACGACGGCATCATCGACCCGCGCGACACGCGCCGCTTTTTAGGACTGGGTCTGGCGCTGGCGGCCGAGGCCGATGCGCGCAAATTGAACCCCAATACCTTCGGCGTCGCCCGCATGTAAACCCATTACCAAACGAGTAGACAAAACAATGAAATTCACCCCTGAACACGAGCAGATTGCCGACACCGTCCGCAAGTTTGTGGCCAACGAGATCAACCCCCACCTGCCCGAATGGGAGAAGGCGGGCCAGTTCCCGGCCCACGCACTGTTCAAGAAGATGGGCGACCTCGGTTTGTTGGGTATCAAGTACCCCACCGAGTTTGGTGGCTTGGAGCTGGACTTCAGTTACTCCATGGTCATGGCCGAAGCGCTGGGCGAGTGCAATGCTGGCGGCGTGCCCATGGCCATCGGCGTGCAGACCGATATGTGCACGCCAGCGCTGGCCCGCTTTGGCAGCGACGCCCTAAGGCACGAATTTCTGGCACCCAGCATTGCGGGTGAGATGGTCGGCTGCCTGGGGGTCAGCGAGGCGGGCGGTGGCTCCGACGTGGCAGCGCTCAAGACCACGGCCCGCAAGGACGGCGACGACTACGTGATCAACGGCTCCAAGATGTGGATCACCAACGGCATGCAGGCGGACTGGTGCTGCCTGCTGGCCAACACGTCAGAGGGGGCGGCCCATAAGAACAAATCGATGATCGTGGTGCGCCTGGACAGCCCCGGTGTGACGCGCCAGAAGATCGAGAAGATCGGAATGCACTCTAGCGACACGGCGCAACTCTTCTTCGACAACGTGCGTGTGCCGCAGAAAAATTTGATCGGCCAGGAAGGTATGGGCTTCATGTTGCAAATGCTGCAGTTTCAGGAAGAACGCTTATATGGCGCGGCGGGTTGCCTGCGTTCGCTGGACCGCTTGATCGACCAGACGATTGACTACACGCGCCAGCGCCAGACCTTTGGCAAACCCATTTTGCACAACCAGGTGGTGCACTTCCGTTTGGCCGAGCTGCGTACCGAGGTGGAGTGCTTGCGCGCGCTCACCTACCGTGCGGTTGAATCGTATGTCGGTGGCAAGGATGTGACCAAGCTGGCTTCCATGGCCAAGCTCAAAGCCGGGCGCCTGTCGCGCGAGGTGGCGGACAGCTGCCTGCAGTATTGGGGCGGCATGGGTTACACCGCCGACAACCCCATCGCACAGTCCTACCGCGACGGCCGTTTGATCTCCATTGGTGGCGGCGCAGACGAGATCATGCTGGGCATCATTTGTAAGCTCGAAGGCACGTTGCCGGGCAAGGCGTAACCATGCAGGCCTCCCTGAATGCTATGAATTTAGTAGCTACTCGTGCACAGTACACGAGGGCTACCCTGCATATTTACTTAAACCGCCCGGAGTCACGCAACGCCATGTCGCTGCAGATGGTGGAAGAGTTGCACCAACTGCTGCACGCTGCCGAGGGGAGTATCGGCCAGCCGGATGCCGTGCGGGCGGTGGTGTTGCGGGGTGCAGGTGGCCACTTCAGCGCGGGCGCCGACCTGAAGGACATGGCAGCGGCACGCATGCGCGCCATGCAAGCGCCCGCCGCCACCGATGGCGGCGGTGTGGCCGACCCCATTGCCGAAGTGAACGCGGCCTTTGGCGAGTTGTGCGTAGCCTATGCGCGCACACCGCTGGCCATGGTGGCCGTGCTGGAGGGCACGGTCATGGGCGGCGGGTTCGGGCTGGCCTGCGCGGCCGATGTCGCCATCGCCAGCGAGACCGTGCAGTTCCGTTTGCCCGAAACATCGTTGGGCGTGGTGCCCGCCCAAATCGCACCGTTTTTGGTGGAGCGCCTGGGTTATTCGCAGGCCAAGCGGCTGGCTGTTACCGGTGGACGGATGGACGCGGCTGCGGCCCTTCGCATCGGACTGGTGCACGCCGTTGTCGACATGGACGACTTGCAGGCGGAACTGGACAAGGTGCTTGCCGACATCCTGGCCTGCGCGCCCGGTGCACTGGCTGCGACCAAGGCGCTGATGGCCCAGGCCCGGCTGCGGGAACCGCAAGACTTGGTGCAGCCAGCAGCCGCCATCTTCTCCCGCGCGGCGCAGGGCCCTGAGGGGTTGGAGGGCATTGCCGCCTTTCTGCAAAAGCGCAAACCACAATGGGCCATGCCATGACATTTTCGAAGATCCTGATTGCCAATCGCGGAGAAATCGCCTGCCGCGTGATTCGCACGGCGCGCAAGCTGGGCTACCGTACCGTGGCGGTGTTTAGCGATGCGGACCGCGATGCACCGCATGTGGCGCAGGCTGACGAGGCGGTGCATATTGGTGCTTCTGCGGCAGCCGAGTCATATCTGCGGGTCGATGCCATTCTGGAAGCGGCCCGCAAGACTGGCGCAGATGCCGTGCACCCTGGTTATGGCTTTTTGAGCGAAAACGCGAGCTTTGCGCAGGCCTGCGTGGACGCCGGTCTGGTCTTCATCGGCCCACCAGCCAGTGCCATCGAAGCCATGGGCGACAAGGCCTTGGCCAAGCGTCGCATGTTGGACGCGGGCGTGCCTTGTGCGCCGGGCTATCTGGGTGCGGACCAGGGCGATGCCGCATTGACGGCCGAGGCGCACAAGCTGGGCTACCCGTTGCTGGTCAAGGCGGTGGCGGGCGGGGGTGGGCGCGGCATGCGGCTGGTCCGCTCTGGCGCCGAACTGCTCCAGGGAATCGAAGGTGCGCGGCGCGAAGCCACCAGCGCCTTTGGCGACGGCACGCTGATGCTCGAGCGCTTGATTGACAACGGCCGCCATATCGAGATCCAGGTGTTTGCCGATGCCCATGGCAACGCGGTCTACCTGGGGGAGCGCGATTGCACGGCGCAGCGTCGTCGCCAAAAGGTCATTGAAGAGGCGCCTTCGCCGGTCGTGACACCTGCCATGCGCGCAGCCATGGGCCAAGACGCCGTGGCCGCCGCGCTGGCCGTGGGCTACCGGGGCGCGGGCACGGTGGAGTTCATCGTCGACGACAAGCTGAACCACTATTTTCTAGAAATGAACACCCGTTTGCAAGTGGAACATCCGGTGACCGAGATGATTACCGGCTACGACCTCGTGGAGTGGCAGTTGCGCGTGGCCGCAGGCGAACCGTTGCCTGCCCAACAGGCCGACATCACGCTCACCGGCCATGCCATCGAGGCCCGCTTGTATGCTGAAGACCCCTATACCGGCTTCACGCCACAAACCGGCACCGTGCTGTGGTGGCAACCTGGCACTGACTTCCGCGTAGATGACGGCATCGTGCAGGGCAGCGTCGTCACGCCCTTCTACGACCCCATGGTGGCCAAAATCATCGTCCATGGTCGCGACCGCGATGATGCGATTCGCCGCTTGCGCGCAGCCTTGGCTAATACGCCCTTGTTGGGACTGAAGAACAACGGTCCGTTTTTGCGCGATCTGCTTGACCACCCGGCGTTTCGCAAGGCCGAGATGACCACGACCTTGATTGACCAATGGCAAGAGCGGGGCGAGGCACTGCTGCAAGAGGCTGCGCCAACGGACGACACCTGGCGCGTGGCAGCTGTGGCCGTGGTTACGCGCGGCGTGGAGGCCTGGCGCGGCAACAACTGGCGTGCCAACAGCGTGGCGGCATTTGACCTGCGCTTGCAGTGCGCCGACGTGGTGCGCAGCCTGCGCGTGCGCCCCGATCGCCATGGTGGCGTGGCGGTGACGTGTGATGGCGCAACGGTCGCTGTCCACGTGCTGGGTTTTGTGGATTGCACCTTGCGTTACGCCGTGGATGGGGTTACCCGCACTGCCATTGCAGTGTTTGCAGGTGTCGATGTGCATCTGGCGCTGGACGGACGCACTTTTGTATTCAGCGAAGTGTCCGCCTTCCCTGATGCAGATGCGCTCAAGGACGCCAGCAAGGCGCGCTCGCCGGTTGCGGGCAAAGTCACACAGGTGCTGGTGGCTGCAGGCACAGCGGTGCAGGCCGGCCAGCAAATGTTGTGCGTGGAAGCCATGAAGATGGAGATGTGGCTCATTGCTGAAGCCGCTGGCGTCGTGCAAGCTGTGCACGCCACGGTGGGCGACCAGGTGGAGTCCGGCGCACTGCTGATCGCGCTTGAAATGAATAACTGAATCGGAGACATGAAGATGGAAAAAGCCATATTGACCTGCGCGCTGACTGGCGTGCTGACCAACCCCAAGCAACACCCCGTGCCGGTGACGCCGGCGCAGATGGCGGCTGAGGCGCGTGACGCCTTCAACGCCGGTGCGTCCATCATGCATGTGCATGTGCGCAACCAAGAGGAGGGCTTGGGCCATTTGCCGTCGTGGGACCCGGAGGTTATGGCATCGGTTGTGGATGCCATTCGCGAAGCCTGCCCCGGCGTCATCATCAACCTGACCACGGGCGTGGTCGGCAAGGATGTCTCAGGCCCCTTGGCCTGCATACGGCGGGTCAAGCCCGAGATCGCCGCCTGCAATGCCGGCAGCCTGAACTACCTCAAGATCAAGGAAGACGGCCAATGGGCCTGGCCGCCCATGGTGTTTGATAACCCGGTCGCAAAGGTCCAGCAGTTTCTGGACGTGATGGCGGAGTGCGGCACCCATCCCGAGTTCGAATGTTTTGACGTGGGCATCGTCCGCACCGTGGGCATGTACATCAAGTCCGGCATGCTCAAACCCGAAATGGGCCGTGCCGAGTACAACCTGGTGATGGGTGTGGCGTCTGGCATGCCGTGTGATGCCAATCTGCTGGCGCTGCTACCCCAGTGGATGGCACCGGACAGCGTCTGGCAGGCCACGCTGATTGGCCGCGCCGAAATCTGGCCCGTGCACCAGAAGACCGCCGAGCTGGGCGGCATGTTGCGCACGGGCCTCGAAGACACCTTTTATCTACCCAATGGAGAGCGCGCCAGCGGCAATGGTGCACTGATTGCGGAATTGGCGCTCTGCGCTCAACGAGCGGGCCGTGCCATCGCCAGCCCGCAAGAGGCCCGCGATATGCTGGGTCTCAAAGCCGAACAAGTCTAACCAGCGTAAAAGAACGCCCAAAAGTCTGTGCTATAATTTTTTGCTTAGCGGCTGTAGCTCAGTTGGATAGAGTACTTGGCTACGAACCAAGGGGTCGTGGGTTCAATTCCTGCCAGCCGCACCATAACAAAAGTGTTATAGAACAACAGCTTAGAGATCAAAAGTC
>JBBQBG010000243.1:0-6050 GCA_038317285.1 Burkholderiales bacterium
ACCGATCAATATTTGCTCACAGAACGCGCCCGCTCCGACGGTGCACTAGCCACCCGGGACGATTTCCTAGGCATGGTCTCCCACGACCTGCGCGACCTCCTCAACGGGGTCGTGGTGAGCTCGCAGCTCCTCGCCCAAAAGCTGGAGAAACACAGCGACCGTGATCAATTGTTGTTGGAGACTACGCGCATCGAACGCTACGGCGCACGTATGAACCGCCTGATCGGCGACCTGGTTGATGTCGCCAGCATCGATGCCGGCAAACTGGCCATGCAAACGGCTCAAGGCGACGTGACCTCACTGGTACTTGAGGCGGTGGATGCCCTTCAGGCTGCGGCATCGGCAAGAGGGGTGTCGCTTGCGGTGCGGGGTGAGCAAGTGTCTTGCCTGGCTCAGTTTGACCACGATCGCTTACTGCAAGTACTCGCCAACCTCATCACCAATTCGATCAAGTTCACCCCAAAAGGTGGACATATCCATGTGCAGTGCAAACGCGTGGGGGATGTACTGGAGTTTTGCGTAGCCGATACCGGTGACGGAATCCCCACAGCGATGTTGGAAGCCGTTTTCGAGCGGTTCTGGCAGGTCGGCAAGAATGACCGGCGTGGGCTTGGCTTGGGCCTGTATATCTCGCGGTGCATCGTGGAGGCCCATGGCGGCGGCATCCGAGCGGAAAGTAGCCCCGGCCAGGGTACGCGGATGTTTTTCACGCTCCCCTATGGGGTGCCCAATTGATTCCAGTTTTCTTCAGCACGAAGGTCGCCAAGGACTGACCTGTCTCGCAACGATGACCCGTGATTGGCTACGCCCCGGGCTTCAGCCACCCGCTGATCCTTAGAGCGCGTCTTCGCGGACTCGACGTGGTACTGTTCCACCGCATCACGTCGTTGTGCACCGAACATCAAACGAGGGACTCCCATGAATGCCGCAGTGGTTGGTTTCATCGCCCTAAGTCTTTCAGCATGTCAATGGGCCGTTGCGCAAGTCACCGTGCCCTTCGCGACTGGCGAGTGGCAACCTTTGGTTTCAGAGAAGCTACCCGACCATGGGGCTGCGGCCGAGCTGATCGCTGCGATCTCCAAAGCCGGCGGCATCAAGCCGACATTCGAATTTCTCCCATGGGCAAGGGCCGAGGCCATGGTCAGTCGAGGCGAGGTCTTCGCCGCGTTCCCGTATGCCGCCACCCCGGAACGACGGGAGAAGCACTGGGTGTCCGATTCGTTCTTGGTGATGCAAGCCAGGTTCATCGCATACAAATGGAACGCAAAAACACCGGCAACGGCAATCGCCGCCGGTCTGGAAGAAATCAGAACCAGCAGCGTGGGCGCTATTCGGGGCAGCCACACACTCGCTTCGATGACTGCGTCAGGTTATACAAACGTCACCGCCACACCGGACGTGGACAAGTCGATACTGATGTTGAAGAACGGTCGACTTGACTTCTTGGCTGAAGTGCCCGTGGTTGCGTTCGACAGCATCAAGAGAATCCTCCCCGACGAAGTCGACAACTTTATGATCATGGACAAGACGCCTTTTGCCAAGAACAACAACGTCCTGATTGTCTCCAAGACCTATCCCCATGCAGCCGAAATTTTGGTGAAATTCAACAACGGGCTGGCTGCCATCAAGAAGTCCGGGGAGTACCAAAAGCTTTTAAACAAATACCATCTGACGGATCAGTGACACGCGGTCGGGTTGCCTCAACACCAGACATGGCAACCGACTCCCGGATCCCGCCGGACCGTGCGGTGGAAAGCTTGCGGTAGGGTTCGGATTGTTGACTAGGTACTCCACCTCTACGCCGCCGCCAGAGGTGACACATGCATCAATGAGGTCCTGCTTCAGCGCAGCCAAGGCCAAGTTCTGGTTGGAAAAGACAAAAGCCCAGACGCTTGCCATCCAAGTCACCCAGGGCCTATCCGGCACCCTCTTTGACAGCCAAAACCACATACGGATAGCGCGGTGCGGGCGACGTAAAGCGCATGGTCTTTTGCGCTCCGGTGTGTCATTGGCACCGTACAAAATGTCGATCTTTCCCGCTACAAAGCGGCTGTAGGCAGCATCCCAGGCGGTGCTTTCGGCCGGGGTCAACTGAATGCCTGTCCGCTTTTTTTGGACTCCCGTGACTTGGCTTTGACGTGCTGGCGGATGGCATACCAGGACACAATCCCGGCAGAGTGATCTTTCACCAACATAGTGTGGCATGGCATGCGTCACCCGCCGCCCATGCTTGGCTCAGCCCCGTGCGTGGGTGACGCCCCCATCCACCACCAGCGTGCTGCCCACCACATAGTCACCGGCCCGCGAGGCCAGGTAGATCGCCGCACCTGCCATGTCATCGCCTGTTCCGATGCGGCCTGCGGGAATGTGCGAGGACACTTCCGCTGCGTGGTCGCGCGCATCCTTGTTCATATCCGACGCAAACGCACCCGGCGCGATCGCCGTCACAGCGATGTTGTCCTTGACCAGGTGCAAAGCCATGCGGCGCGTCATGTGGATGAGCCCGGCCTTGCTGGCCGCATACGAATAGGTCTCCATCGGGTTGACCGAGACGCCGTCGATCGACGCGATGTTAATGACCTTGGCCATGCGGCTTTGGCCCGCCTTGCGCAGGTGGCTATGCAGGGCCTGGGTCAGGAAGAAGGGTGCCTTCAAATTCAGGTCCACCACCTTGTCCCAGCCGTTTTCAGGAAATGCATCGAACGGAGCTGCCCATGCGGCACCTGCGTTGTTGACCAGAATGTCGAGCTGGTCTTCATGCGCTGCATAGGCAGCTACCAGCGCGCGTGCGCCTTCCACTGTGGACACGTCGGCAGGCAGCGACACACACTTGCCCAACGCCGACAACTCGGCAGCGGTCTGGTCGCATGCGGCGGCTTTACGCGCGCTGATGTAGACGGTGGCGCCCTGCTTCAAAAAGCCTTCGGCAATCATGCGGCCGATGCCGCGCGAGCCGCCGGTGATCAGCGCCGTGCGGCCTTTCAGGGAAAAGAGTTCGTTCATGGTGATGCTCCAAAAGTAGGTGGCGAGGCCCGGTTGGGCTTCCTGCCAGCTTAGGAGCAAAACTCACTGCGGTCGGTCACCTAGGTGATTGCCGACTCGACGGCAGTCAGACCAAAGTCCCGTAGGCCTGGGCCACCGCAGACGCGAGCCGTGCGTTGTTGAGCACCAACTGAATATTGGCCGCAAGGCTGTCACCCCCGGTCAGCTCGCACACCCTGGCCAACAGGAAGGGCGTTGATTCCTTGCCACCAACGCCTTGCGCCAGGGCTTCTTGCAGCGCCTGATCCACGGCCGCATCGATAGCGGCCCGGGGCATTGCAAACGCTTCAGGGATCGGGTTTGCCACGACCATGCCGCCGCGCAAGCCCATGACCCACTTTGCATGCATAACTTCGGCAATGGCCTGTGCCGTATCGAGCTGGTAGTCCACCTTGAACGCGCTGTCGCGGGTAAAAAAGGCGGGCAACCACGGGGTCTGGTAACCCACCACCGGCACACCATGAGTCTCCAGGTATTCCAGCGTCAGCCGCAGGTCGAGAATGGACTTGGCGCCGGCACAAACCACGGCCACCGGCGTCTGCGCCAGTTCTTGCAAGTCGGCCGACACATCAAAGCTGGTTTCAGCGCCACGGTGCACACCGCCGATGCCACCGGTGGCAAACACTCGTATGCCTGCCATCGCTGCAATCACCATGGTGGACGCCACGGTGGTTGCGCCGGTCGCGCCCGCCGCCACGACAAATGGAATATCCCGCCGGCTGACCTTGGTCACACTGCGCCCCGTGGTGCCCAACACTTCGATTTCGCTCGCGGTCAGCCCCGCCTTGAGCCTTCCGTGGATGATGGCGATGGTGGCCGGAACCGCGCCGTGTTTGCGCACTTCGGCCTCAACCTCCAGAGCAGTCGCCACGTTTTGTGGATACGGCATGCCATGCGAAATGATGGTGGACTCCAGAGCCACCACGGGTTTGTTCTGCGCCAAGGCCTGGGCGACTTCAGGGTGGATATCGAGGTAAGAATTCGTCATAGTGGGGAGGCATTGTGCATGCACTGTGCCACGGCTGTCACCGACAGGCCGGGATGGTTGGCTTGGTCAGACTCCAGGGTCATCGCCGCACAGCCCAACGCGAACAGAATGGCTGTGCCCAGGCCCTGCTGATCCACAAAGGCATGCACCAGTCCGGCCATCAGCGCATCCCCGGCACCGGTGGCATTGACCACCGTGGATGGCAACGCGCTGTGCCAGCCCAGGCCCGCGTTGCGCTCGCTCCAGCAGACGCCGCGGTCGCCTAGGCTCAGCACAACCTGCTCAACACCCAGCGCGTGCAGGCATTGCGCGGCCCGCTCGATGTCGGTATCGTCGTGAATGTCGAACTGGCACAGCGCCTGCGCTTCCAAGCGGTTGACTTTGAGCAAATGCACGTGGGCTAGCCACGGCCGAATGCGTTGGCACTTGAAGGCCGACACCGCCTCCACAAAAACCGGCGTAGCACCGCGGTTGGCAAACAACCAGTCCAGCGCCTGCGCACTCACGTTGCAGTCCACCACCATGGCAGCGGCTTGCTGAACCCAAGACGCGCAGGGCGCCAAGCGCTCGGGGGTAATGCATTCCAGAATGCCCATGTCATTCACCGCAACCGCCATATCGCCATCGGGACCGTGCAGCGACACATAGGTTGACGTGGACTCACCCGCCAGTATCCAACTGCCAGACACATCCACACCCGCTTTGCAGGTTGCGTCCAGCAGACCGCGTCCAAACACATCGTCGCCCACTGCTGTCAGCAGGCGGGTGGTGTTGCCCAGCCGTGCCAGGTTCTCTGCCACGTTGCGGGCCACGCCACCGGGCGCGCAACGAATGCGTCCCGGGTTGGAATCCGACAGTACCAATGGCTGTGCGGTGCTACCCGATATATCCATGTTGGCACCACCGAGCACTACGACAAAACGAGGATGGGTCTGGGTGTCGTGCAAGGAGGGATTCATCGAAGGCATGGTAAGCGAATCTACCCAGCGCGGCCGCTAGCCGGTCTGGCTAGCGGCCCAAAAGCAATTAGCGGAGCGCTGCATGCAGGAAGACGTGCACGAACTCCCGTTAGCATTAACAGGTCTAGAGCCCAGCAGCGTGTAACCCTTAAGAGAATTGAGCCCCTGGCCCTCGCCGATCCTGCGTGAGCAGCTAGCAAATTTATAGCAGATTCGCACAATATCGGTCTGCATGAATCGCCCCGGGAATCGTGGAGGCCAGTTAGTTAAAGTGAAACATCTTTCTCGGTCTTCTCGGCGAGTTGCCGATAGTAGTTTGCCTCAGCCTCGGCCGGTGGAATATACCCAATCGGCTCCAGCAGTCGGTGGTGGTTGAACCAGGACACCCATTCAAGGGTAGCTAGCTCCACGGCTTCCTTGGTTTTCCAGGGAGCACGGCGGTGGATCAATTCAGTTTTGTATAACCCGTTAATGGTCTCGGCCAAGGCGTTGTCATAGCTGTCACCACGACTGCCGACGGAGGGTTCAATGCCAGCTTGGGCGAGGCGCTCGGTGTACAGGATGGAGACATATTGCGAACCCCTGTCAGAGTGATGAATCAATTCATTCTGATTCGGCTGTCGGTCATACAAAGCCTGCTCCAACGCGTCCAGCACGAAGTCCGTTCGCATGGAACTGCTGACTCGCCAGCCCACAATGCGCCGGGCATACACATCGATCACAAAGGCCACGTACAGCCAGCCCTGCCAGGTCGAGACATAGGTGAAGTCCGACACCCACAGCTGATTGCATATTCCGTTTCATCGTGACCGCACATTCCGGCATCGTGACCAGGGATTCCGGTGATCGTGACCGGGGGTTAAATCGAAGATTCCGGCATCGTGACCGCTGATTCCGGTGATCGTGACCGATGCCCCAGCAGGCATGGTGTTGCGCATGTAAACCAACCCTGTGGGCCTGTAGCCTCTGACAGTTTGTCAGGTTCTCCATGCCCACCCCCAGGATTAACATGCGCAAACTCAAAGACGCGCTGCGTCTCAAACTCGTTGGTGGGCAAAGCC
>JBBQBG010000244.1:0-6023 GCA_038317285.1 Burkholderiales bacterium
AAAAAGGGAAGGTGCCAGGCCGGTGGGGCTGGGCACAACATGCACTATCTTACGCTTGGCGTTGTCATACATTGTTCACACGCATGTCACCAGACTTGCATAGCCTTGCCCAGCAAATATCCGCCCATTCAGGAGTAAGCCGTGAGTTCCAGTGAAGACGAATTAATACGCCGCATCCAGAGCGACATCCTGGATAGCTACGACGAAGAGTTGGAGATGGAGCTGGACGACGGCCCGCCCAGCGCCCTGGACGCTGATGCGCGCGCGGCCCGTCGTACCTATTTCAAGGAGTTGTTCCGCATGCAAGGCGAGCTGGTCAAGCTGCAAGACTGGGTGGTCAAGACCGGCCACAAGGTGGTGGTTATTTTTGAGGGCCGCGACGCCGCTGGCAAAGGTGGTGCCATCAAACGTATCACCCAGCGCCTGAACCCTCGCGTGTGCCGTGTGGCGGCGCTGCCCGCGCCTAATGACCGCGAGCGCACGCAGTGGTACTTTCAGCGCTATGTGTCGCACCTGCCAGCGGCCGGTGAGATCGTGCTGTTCGATCGCAGTTGGTACAACCGTGCCGGTGTAGAGCGGGTGATGGGCTTTTGCAATGACGAGCAGTTGGAGGAGTTCTTTCGCACCGTACCGGATTTCGAGAAGATGCTGGTCCGTTCGGGCATACAGGTCATCAAGTACTGGTTTTCGATATCGGACGAAGAGCAACATAGCCGTTTTCTGGGCCGCATCCACGACCCGCTGAAGCAGTGGAAGCTCAGCCCCATGGACCTGGAATCGCGCGCCCGCTGGGAAGACTACACGCGGGCCAAAGAAGTGATGTTGGCCCGCACCCACATTGCCGAGGCGCCGTGGTGGGTGGTGCAGGCAGTGGACAAGAAGAAGGCGCGCCTGAACTGCATCCACCACCTGTTGCAGCAAATGCCGTACGAAGAGATTGAGCACCTGCCTGTGGTGCTACCCCCGCGTGTGCGGCACGAGGATTACGAGCGCCAGCCGGTGCCAGAGAACATCCTCGTCCCCGAGGTGTACTAGGAGACTGGGCGGCACAACGTTTTGCTCCGTGTCCCCCGCCCGCTGCGCGGGCTCCTCCTTTACCTACGCAAAACGCTCTGCCACACAGTCTCCTAGTTCTGCGCGCCTTCGACCAGAAAACGAACCCGCCGCACCCCGTTCCATTCATCGGCATCCAAGCGGAAGGCGAGGGTGACCTTGGCAGGTAGCGGCTCGGTGTGGCCAAACCATATGCCGTCTACGGGCTGACCCTGGTGCTTGAGCTTCAAGGCCAGATGTTTTTCGCCGACCAGGCGCTGCGACAGCACCTCGACCTCTTCGCTGAAGGTCGGGGCAGCAAAGCCCTGGCCCCAGACCTCTTTGTGCAAGGTGTCGACCAGGTCCACGCGGCGGTATTCAGGCGACAAAGGGCCATCTGTTTCGAGGCGGCGGGTCAGCGTGGCGGCGTCCAGCCACTCTTGTGCGACCTGGATCAGGCCTTGCTCAAAGGTGTCCAGACCGTCTTCGTGGATGGTGCAGCCGGCTGCCATGGCGTGGCCGCCAAACCGCAGCAGCACGCCGGGGTGGCGCTTGGCCACCAGGTCCAGCGCGTCGCGCAAATGGAAGCCGGGGATGGAGCGGCCCGAGCCTTTGAGCTCATGCTCCTTGCCCGGCGCGGCACTGGCGGCAAATACGAAGGCCGGGCGGTGCAGCTTGTCCTTGATGCGGCTGGCGACGATGCCGACCACGCCCTCGTGGAAATCGGGATCGAACACGCAGATGGCGGGTGGCGCTTCGTCGCCTTCTTCAAACAACGACTCGGCTATCAGCATGGCCTGCTCGCGCATGTCGCCTTCGATGACGCGGCGCTCGCGGTTGATGCCGTCCAGTGTTTTGGCCAGTTCGTCGGCGCGGGCCGGGTCGTCGGTCAGCAGGCATTCAATGCCCAGCGTCATGTCGCTTAGGCGGCCAGCCGCATTGATGCGCGGGCCCAATGCAAAACCAAAGTCGAAGGTGGTGGCGACGGGGGCGGAGCGGCCGGATGCTACAAAAAGGCTAGCGATACCCGCAGGCATGGCGAGGGCTCGCACCCGTTTTAGTCCTTGGGCTACCAGGCGGCGGTTGTTGGCGTCGAGCTTGACGACATCGGCCACCGTGCCCAGCGCGACCAGGGGTAGCAATGCGTCCAGTTTGGGTTGCGTGGTGGCGTCAAACACGCCCCGTGTACGCAACTCGCTGCGCAAAGCCATCAGCACGTAGAACATCACGCCCACGCCCGCAATGGATTTGCTGGCAAAACCGCAGCCAGGTTGGTTGGGGTTGACGATGACGTCGGCGTTGGGCAATTCAGCAGCCGGGAGATGGTGGTCGGTGACGAGTACCTGCAAGCCCAGCGCGCGGGCATGGGCCACGCCGTCCATGCTGGCAATGCCGTTGTCGACGGTGATCAGTACGTCGGCGCCGCTGTCTTTGACCCGCTGGGCAATCGGCGCGGTCAGGCCATAGCCATCCACAATGCGGTCGGGCACGATGTAGGCCACATGCTGCGCGCCCAGCAACTTGAGGCCGCGCATGGCGACGGCGCAGGCGGTGGCACCATCGCAGTCGTAGTCAGCGACGATGCACAGGCGTTTGTTCTGCGCAATGGCATCGGCCAGCAGCGTGGCGGCTTCGGGCAGCCCGAGCATGGTGGACGGGGGCAATAGCTTGCCCAGTGCGTCGTCCAGCTCTTCGGTTCCGGTGACGCCGCGTGCGGCATACAGGCGCGCCAGCAGCGGGTGTATCCCCGCTTGCTCCAGCACCCACACGCTGCGCGGCGGGATGTCGCGGGGGATGATGTTCACAGGGTTTGCAACAGTTGCTGCGATGACGCGGTCGAAAACCGCTGCTGTATGCGGCCCCACCAAGGCTTGTCCTGGGTTTGCAACGTGACAGCGGTGCGTTCGCCGCATAAGGTCAACTGCTCGGCCTTGCCGGCTTTGACGCGTTGCAACAGTTCGGCCAAGTAAGTACTGTCCAGCTCTTCCCAGGCCTGCATCCAGGCATGGGCGTCGTCGTGCAAGGCCGCTTGGCGCAGGCCGTCCGCGTGGTCCATGCGGGCGGGTGGGGTTGCCGGTGAGGGGCCTGGCGTGCCGGTGCCGCTGATCCAGAAGGCATTGATCGTCGCCAAGCCACGCGCCGTGCGGCTGTCGTTTACGGAATGGGTGTAGAGCAGCATTTGCATCTCGTTTTGCAGGCGACGCAAGTGCTTGGCATGTTCTTGCTGTGGCATCCATGCGTCGATGCTTTGGCAGGCTACCCGCTCTAGTGAGGCGGTGGGTAGGTCTTTGAAGATCGCTCCAAAGGCCAGCCACGTGCCATTGGACAGCGGGTGCAAGGTGATGCCATCTTCCTCAAAGTAGCGCTTCATGGCGCTGCGCAGCGTGTCGCACTCTGGCGTGCTGATGTGCAGGTCCAGCGGATCGTCCATGCGTACCAGATTGGACTGGGCGGTCAGATGGCAGGGCGTTATCCAGGCCCAGCCGGCATTGCCGTGGATCTTGGTCAGGCCCAACTGCTGCGCGTCGGTAGCGGCCCAGGGGATCAGCCCGTCCGGGCCTTGCAGGCCCAGATTGTTGGCGCGTATGCGTTCGGCCAGTGGCGTCAGCGTGTCAGGCGAGCCCAGCATGGGTGGTGTGGGGGAGAGCTGGCCCAGCAGTTCATTCAGGTTGGGCAGGGCCAATTGGGCGATGGCGGCCTGGCAGTTGGGGCCAGTCGGGGCGGCGTGGGAAATAAACAGGTGCATGGCTAGATTGTCCCGCATGGATGCCACAATCCGGGAATGTTGAAATTTCCTTATGAATTGACCATCGGCTGGCGCTACACACGGGCGGGGCGAAGCACCCGACGCAACGGTTTTATATCGTTTATCTCGGGTGTGTCCATGCTCGGTATCGCGTTAGGTGTGGCTGCGCTCATTATCGTACTGAGTGTGATGAATGGTTTCCAAAAAGAGGTGCGCGACCGCATGTTGGGCGTGATTTCCCACATTGAGGTCTATGCCAACGGCGGGCAGGCCCTGCCCGATGTGGCGCTAACCCTGAGCCAGGCGCGTGCCAACCCTGCGGTCATCGGTGCTGCACCTTTTATAGCGACCCAGGCCCTGGTGGCGAGGGGCGAGGACGTAAAGGGTGCCATGGTGCGGGGCGTGGACCCGGCCCAGGAACACTTGGTAACGGATCTTGCCAATGGCGCCCAGGCTGCCGTGTTGGCCAAGCTGGTACCGGGCGAATTCGGCGTGGTGCTGGGTATTGAGCTGGCCAAATTGCTGGGCGTGCGCACCGGCGACCGCGTCACGCTGGTGGCGCCCAGCGGCCAGGTCACGCCGGCCGGCGTGGTGCCGCGCCTTAGGCAGATGACCGTGGTGGGCACCTTTGACTCTGGCCACTTTGAATACGATTCGGCGCTGGCCATGGTGCATGTGGACGATGCCGCCAAGATTTTCCGGCTCGAAGGCCCCTCCGGCATTCGCCTCAAGCTGCGCGACTTGCACGACGCACGCCGCGTGGCCGACGAGCTGACCCGCACCCTGACCGGAGACCTCTATGTCCGCGACTGGACCCGCCAAAACCGCACCTGGTTCGCGGCTGTGCAGGTCGAAAAACGCATGATGTTCATCATCCTGACGCTGATCGTGGCGGTCGCAGCCTTCAATCTGGTCAGCACGCTGGTGATGACGGTCACTGACAAACGCGCCGACATTGCGATCTTGCGCACGCTGGGTGCCAGCCCGGGCAGCATCATGGGCATCTTCGTAGTGCAAGGTGCCATGGTGGGCGTCATTGGCACGCTGGCAGGCTTGCTGCTGGGGCTGGGGGTGGCATTCAATATCGACGTCATCGTGCCCGCGCTGGAGCATGCGTTGGGAGCCAGCTTTCTGCCCAAAGACATTTACCTCATCAGCCGCATGCCCAGCGAGCCGCAGCAATCCGACATCCTGCCGATCGCGGTGATTGCCTTGGTCATGGCTTTTGTGGCCACCCTGTACCCCAGTTGGCGCGCCAGCCGCGTCAACCCCGCCGAGGCCCTGCGTTATGAGTAGAAATGTTGCCCCCACGCTCGGCACTGACGTGTCCTCGCTGCCCCCCGAGGGGGCCCTCGCGGCTCGGGGTGGCGCGTCGCCGCTCAATGTTGCTGTCCCCGCGGCCATTGGTGCCGCCCATTACCGCATGGTGGCAGACATGGGAGCCTCTACCCCAGAGCCGGCACGCTTGGGCGACGTGGTGCTGCAAGCCCAAGGCCTGACCAAGCGCTTCAGCGAAGGCCGTCTGGATGTCACCGTGCTGCACGGTGTGGACCTGCAAGTGCGCGCCGGCGAGACGCTGGCCATCGTCGGCGCATCCGGGTCCGGCAAAAGTACGCTCTTGCACCTGTTGGGCGGGCTGGACGCCCCCACCAGCGGCACGGTGCAGTTGCACGGGCAAGACCTGGCCAGCCAGAGCGCGGCCCAGCAGGGCAAGCTGCGCAACCTGCACTTGGGTTTTGTCTACCAGTTCCACCACCTGCTGCCGGAGTTCAGCGCGCTGGACAACGTTGCCATGCCATTGACAATTCGGCGTCTAGCCCCCGCGGAATGTGCGCAAGCAGCTATGAAAATGCTAGCAAGTGTGGGGCTGGAGCATCGCGTGCACCATCGCCCGGCCGAGTTGTCGGGGGGCGAGCGCCAGCGTGTGGCCATTGCCCGCGCGCTGGTCACGCAGCCAGACTGTGTACTGGCCGACGAGCCCACTGGCAACCTGGACCGGGGCACGGCGGACGGCGTGTTCGACCTGATGCTGGAGTTGGCCCGTATCCACGGCACGGCCTTTGTGCTGGTTACGCACGATGTGACATTGGCAGCGCGCTGCAGCCGGCAGTTGACGCTGGTGTCCGGACGGCTGGCCCTGGCAGGAGCCTGATCTCCGCATTGGCGACCATGCGCTGGATAGACACCCACTGCCACCTGGACGCCCCCGAGTTCGACGCCGACCGAGTGGGCGTGCGCGCAGCGG
>JBBQBG010000245.1:0-5942 GCA_038317285.1 Burkholderiales bacterium
GTTGCCTTCGCCACTGGAGGCTGCCAGCCCTGCGGATTTCAGCAACGCACCGATGCCAACCGCCGCGCCGCCCTCGCCCAGGGGTATGCTGATCTCGGTGATCTCGTCCGGCACGCCGCCCTTGCTGCGGTTGATGAAGTCCTGCTCCGCCGCATCGGCTGCTGCCGCAGAGTGAAAGCGCGCAGTGATTTCTTTGGCCAGCGCCACCTTGGCGTCTTTGGGGTTGCGCCCGCCGTCAACCTCGGCTTTCAGCGCGGCAATCTCGGCCTCGGGCTTGAAACTCAACAGCGTGTACCACTTCCACATCAGCACGTCGGAGATGCTCAAAACCTTGGCAAACATGGTGTTGGGCTCTTCGGTGACGCCGATGTAGTTGTTCTTGCTCTTGGACATCTTCTCGACGCCGTCCAGGCCTTCGAGCAGCGGCATGGTCAAGATGCACTGCGGCTCCTGGCCGTATTCGGCCTGCAGCGTGCGGCCCATCAGCAGGTTGAACTTCTGATCCGTTCCGCCCAGCTCCAGGTCGCTCTTGAGCGCAACGCTGTCATAGCCCTGCATCAGTGGGTACAAGAACTCATGCACCGCAATGGGAGTGCCAGCCTTGAAGCGGTCGTGGAAATCGTTGCGCTCCATCATGCGCGCCACCGTGTAGCGGCTGGCCAGCTGGATCATGCCGCGCGCACCCAGCGGGTCGCTCCATTCGCTGTTGTAGCGCAACTCGGTCTTGGCCGGGTCCAGAATCTTGTCGGCCTGGGCGCGGTAGGTCTCGGCATTGCGCTTGATCTGCTCGGCCGTTAGCGGCGGGCGGGTGCTGTTGCGGCCCGATGGGTCGCCGATCATGCTGGTGAAATCGCCAATCAGGAAGATCACCGTGTGGCCCAGATCCTGCAATTGGCGCATCTTGTTCAGCACCACCGTATGGCCGATGTGGATGTCGGGCGCGGTGGGGTCCAGCCCCAGCTTGATACGCAGCGGTACGCCGGTGGATTCCGATTTGGCGAGTTTTTTGACCCACTCGTCCTGTGGGAGCAGTTCTTCCACCCCACGCAGGGTTACGGCCAGCGCCTCTCGGACACGATCGCTTACAACTGACAGGGGATTTGAGGCTTGATTCATAAGGGTATTTATCGATGTGTCTGTTCGTTAGGCCGCTATACTGCGACCTTCCTCCTGCAATCGCGTTTGATAGGCAGCGACCGGATTTTAGTCGCGCCCACGTTGCAGTTTGGGGTGTTGTGCCGGATGGCCTCACCCCCATTCCATGGAGTCCGAATTTTGATACACCGTCTGCTACAGGCCGCCGAGCGCACCTTTGCCTCCGCTGCCAGTCTTGTACACACCCATCCCAAACAACTCAGCGCTACAGTAGCCGCACTCTTCTTGTGCGGTGCCGGTGCAACCTATGCCGTAGCGTCGTTCGCGCCCGACGCAGCAGATTTGCCAGTGCGCACCGTGGTGGAAGACGTTCAACCCCTGCCATTGTTAGGCCAATTTGACGCCGTGCAAAACCAGGCCATGCGCCTTTACCGGTCGGACTCAACCCGCTCTTCCGACACCGCAGAAACATTACTCAAGCGCCTGGGTGTCTACGACCCGCGGGCTGCGTCCTTCATCCGCGCCGACACCGTCGTCCAGCAGACCCTGATGGGTCGCGCCGGGCGCAATGTCACCGTAGAGGCTAGCGAAGGCAATACGCTGCTCAAGCTCAGCGCACGTTGGAGCCCGGAAGACGACGGCATGTTCAAGCGTTTGACGGTGGAGAAGACGCCGAGCGGCTTCCAGTCCAAACTGGAAACGCTGCCCATGACCGCGTCTTCGCGCCTGGCCAGCGGCACGATCCATACGTCGCTTTTTGCGGCTACCGACGATGCGCGCATTCCAGATACGGTTTCTATCCAGCTGGCAGAGATCTTCGCTGGCGACATCGACTTCCACCGCGCGCTGCGCAAGGGTGACCGTTTTGCTGTGACCTATGAAACGCTGGAAGGTGACGGTGAACCCATGCGTGCCGGCCGTGTGCTGAGCGCCGAGTTCGTCAACGCTGGCAAGAGCTTCCAGGCCATGTGGTTCCAGGAACCCGTGGCCACCGGCAGCGCGGCGGCATCCACCGCCAGCCACACGCTGACCAAAGGTGGCTACTACACGCTGGCAGGTGAAAGCCTGCGCCGGGCCTTTTTGGCATCACCCATGGAATTTTCGCGTATCACCAGTGGCTTCAAGATGCGGTTTCACCCCATTCTCAATACTTGGCGCGCCCACCTGGGTGTAGATTACGCGGCCCCAATCGGCACGGCGGTGCGCAGCGTCGGTGATGGTGTCGTCGAGTTTGCGGGTGTGCAAAACGGCTTTGGCAACGTGGTCATGGTCAAGCACCGCAACAACAACGTCACGGTTTACGCGCATTTGAGCCGCATCAACGTGCGCACGGGCCAGAGTGTCAGCCAGAGCCAAAACGTCGGGGCAGTCGGCCAGACCGGCTGGGCCACCGGCCCGCACCTTCATTTTGAATTCCGCGTCAACGGTGCCCACAAGGACCCGCTGACGATCGCCAAGCAAAGCGAATCGGTGCCCGTGACTGCGTCGGCCCGCGCCGCCTTCAACCTGGCTGCTGCCCAGGCGCGCACCCAACTGACGGCCGCCACGCACATGCAACTGGGTAGCGCACAGTAAGCCCTGGCGGGACAGCATTGTGTCGGGTTTGTACATAGGCCTGATGTCGGGCACCTCGCTGGACGGGGTAGACGCGGTGCTGGCGGACTTTGACGGGGGCCAAACACGCATATTGGGGCATTCCAGCACCCCGATGCCGGCCCCGCTCAGAGCTGAATTACTGGCCCTCAACAGCCCCACCGAAAACGAACTCCACCGTGCTGCCTTGGCGGCCAACGGGCTGGTGCGTCTCTATGCAGACCAGGTTCACGCACTGCTGGCGCGGTGTGGCGTCGCTGCCGCGGCGGTCAAAGCCATAGGCGCACACGGTCAGACCGTGCGCCACCGGCCGCAAGAATTTGACGGCACCGGTTACACGTTGCAGCTCAATAATCCTTCGCTACTGGCCGAGTTGTGCTGCATCACCGTGGTGGCTGATTTCCGCAGCCGCGATGTGGCTGCCGGCGGTCAGGGCGCGCCACTGGTGCCGCCGTTTCACCAGGCCTTCTTTGGCAAGGCGGACCAATCCCTGGCGGTGCTTAATATTGGCGGCATTTCCAACATCACGGTGCTGGACCCTGCGGTGGGTGATCCGCTGGGTTTTGACTGCGGCCCTGGCAATGCCTTGATGGATTCCTGGTGCCTGACCCATACCGGGCAAGAGTTTGACAACGCAGGCCGTTGGGCGGCACAAGGCCAAGTGCATGACGACTTATTGGCCCGACTGCTGGACGAGCCGTTCTTTCACAAGCTGCCACCCAAAAGCACCGGCAGAGATTTGTTCAACGCCTGTTGGCTGACCGCCAGACTGGAGGGGCTTGACGCACTCGCGGCCCAGGACGTTCAAGCCACTTTGACCGAACTGACCGCACTGGCATGCGCCCGCAGCCTCGTGGACTCCAGTCCGGGCTGCAAGTCTCTGGTGGTCTGTGGTGGTGGCGCTTTGAATGATTACCTGATGGTGCGGCTGAAAGCGGCATTGCCCCAGTGCCAAGTCACGCCATCGACTGAACTGGGTTTGCCGCCCTTGCAGGTGGAAGCTACGGCCTTCGCCTGGCTGGCGCGCCAGACCATGATAGGAAAAACAGCTAGCCTGAAAAGCGTAACGGGCGCCAAAGGCGCCCGCATGCTCGGTGCAATCTATCCAGCCTGAGCTGGAATTAGAAACGGAGTGGCCGTCTCAGGAGAACGACGATCCGCAACCGCAGGTGGTCGTCGCGTTGGGGTTCTTGATGACGAACTGTGCGCCTTGCAGGTCTTCCTTGTAGTCAATCTCGGCGCCGACCAGGTACTGGTAACTCATCGCGTCTATCAGCAGCGACACGCCGTTCTTGCTCATCACGGTATCGTCTTCATTGGTGATCTCGTCAAAGGTAAAGCCGTACTGGAAACCTGAGCATCCACCGCCTTGCACAAATACACGCAACTTCAGTTCGGGGTTGCCTTCTTCGGCGATCAGGTCGGCCACTTTGGCCGCTGCGCTGTCGGTAAACAGAATCGGCGCGGGCATTTCGGTGTGGATGTTTTCGGCTACGGCACTCATGGGTGGACTCCGGTGAAATCAAATATTGCGGGAATAGTACAGCAAATCGCTCGGGAATTCTGTTACTGGTTATTTGCCGCCAGTTTCAGTGTGGGCTTTTCCCCTTCGGCCAATAGCGGGCGCAACTGACCGGTGATCAAGGCGCCGTGGTGCATTTCCAGGGCGGCATACTCCACATCCCCTTCGATACGGGCTTTGGGCTGTAATTCGAGCATCTTGCGCGCGTGGATCGGGCCCTTGACGCTGCCATTGATGATGATGTGGTCGGCAACCACTTCGCCGGTGATGCTGGCGATTTCGGAGATGACCAGAATGCTGGCGACTTCGACACCGGCTCGGATGTTGCCAATGATGCTGCCATCCACCCGCAGACCGTCGGTGAAGTTGATGTTGCCAACGATCTCGCTGCCTTCGGCGATCAGGCTTTTGATGGGGGGCTGCTTCTTCTTGTTGAACATACATTCATCCTTTGTAACGAAAATTACAACTTGATCGATTGCGTCGCTTTGACAACAGTGCCGTCCATCACCTTGGCAGACATACCCTTAACAGCAACTTGGGCGGGCACCTCAAACTCACCATCCATGCGGCCGTACTGCCTGACCCTGATAGCAGGGGCCTCGCCGGGCAAGGTTGCAGTCCAGGGCTTGCCATTCAATAAGCCTGAAAAGGAGACTTCCAGCCGACCGTTGAACTCTGGTGGCTTCTTGCCAGACTGTATTACCAGCACCTGCCATTTTAGCTTGCCGCTGCCCAACATATCCGCCTGCAGGCTGCGGATGGCCAGGCCATCGGCACCGGCGGAAGGAATCAACTTTTCGAAAAAGCCCAAATCATCCCGTAACGTGCGGTTGTCGCTCTCCATCTGCTTGAGCTGGGCCAACAGGCTCTCGTGCGATGCCTTCTCGGCCGTGACCAGCGTGTCCGCCGTGTTGGCGATGGACTGCGCGTGCTCTCGCTCCTGCTTGACCTTGACCAGCTCCGCTCTAGCCTCGGTCAGCTCGGTACGCAGGCGCAGCATCTCTTCCTTGGAACCTTTCTCCAGCCCGGCAATGTCTTTGCCAAACTCAAAGGCCCAAAGACCGATCGCTGCGCAAAAACCGAGCACGATCGCAAAGATGGCCCAACGAAAAGGCCAGGGCATGGCGCTGCGTACAGACATGCGGGGCGCGCTGATAGTCAGGCGGCGGCGTAATAGCTTGAATCTCATGGAGCGCGAAGTCTAACAACACAATGCAAAACGGCCGCAAGGGTTTGCACCCTGGCAGCCGTTTGATGTGCAACGGAATGTTGCAGTCGTGATTAACGCTTGGAGAACTGCTTACGACGGCGAGCACCGTGGAAGCCGACCTTCTTACGCTCAACTTCGCGCGCATCACGCGTCACGAAACCGGCTTGGCTCAAGGCGGGCTTGAGCGTTGCGTCGTAGTCGATCAGGGCACGGGTGATACCGTGGCGCACTGCACCGGCCTGGCCGGACTCACCACCGCCAGCGACGTTGACCATGATGTCAAACGTTTCAGCGTGGTTGGTCAGCATCAGAGGCTGCTTGCAGATCATGATGGAGGTGCCGCGACCGAAGAATTTGTCAATGGCTTTGCCATTAACGACGATTTGGCCGGAGCCTTTTTTCAGAAACACGCGGGCGACGCTGGATTTGCGACGGCCGGTGCCATTGTTCCATTCACCGATCATTTGGCGGCCTCACGTTTCACAGCGTTGTTGGAAATACCAGCAATGTCCAGAACCT
>JBBQBG010000246.1:0-5870 GCA_038317285.1 Burkholderiales bacterium
CCAATAAATATTTCCCCGCCATTGCCCTAACCTGCTCTGTCACCAGCGCCCGCAAGCCAGGCGGTTCCAAAACTTCGCAGTGCCCTCCGTGCTTGAGGATGTCCATGATGAGTTCGCGGTGGTCGGCGTAGGGTATGCGCAACAGGTAGCTGCCATCCGCTTGCCACTCGCCTTTTTGCTCCGGGTGCCACTGCTCAGTGGCAATCCCACGGGCGCGTTCGGGGGTGAACAGCAACTGAGCCCATTCAATAGTGTTGCCCGAAAATATTCCGTAGCTGGGCGCAAACAGCGCGTGCAGCTCGGCATCAGGCACTTCTTTGGCGGGGGTGTTCAGCAGATGCGCGGTCAATATGGCGTCCAGCGCGAAGTTGCGAAGTTTATTTCGCAGGTGACACCACGCATCCAAGTGCCAGTTGCCCCGGTAGTGCACCAAGCGCAGTGGTGACACTTCGCGCTCGGTTGCCTGGCCACTGCCACGGGCTTGGTAGCGCAGCGCTAGGCGTTTGCGCTGTACCAGTGCCGTGCCCACCCGCTGAAAGTGCGCCGGTTGCACGGCGCGCTGGGCCAGGCCGATGATGCGCACGCGCAAACGCAACTGATCCGCGTCATGGTCCGCACCGTCTTCCAACAGGGTGTTCAGCCGCTTTATCAGCGGTGCCACATGGGGCGTGAGCACGCCACCCGCATCCAGATTGAGCAGTAAATGCTGCATGGTCAAAAGTGCGTGCATCTCTGCGGATGAGAACCAGAGGCCAGGAAGCTGGTGTGGGCGGTCAGCGTGGTTGCTGCCATCTGCCAATCGGTAGCCTGCCGTTTTGTCCCAGGTGATGGGCATGTGCAATCGTTCGCGCATGTAGGGCAGATCGCGAACCAAGGTGGAGCGCGAGACCTCCAACTCCGATAGCAGCGTGTCAAAGCTGACTGCTTTAGGCTGGCGCAAAAGCTCCTCAATCTTGTAGAAGCGCTCGGTTCTATCCATGAGTCTCCCTCAGTCTGCACGTTGCTCAGTATTATTGGTGTAGTGTAAGCGGCCAGCGAGCGGGCAAACGTTGAGCAGTGCATTGACTGGGGGTTTAGTGAACTATGATTTTTATAGCGGCGTACGTATATTCCACGAGGGCTGCAGCCCAATTTTCTATATATGCACCAGCTCAGCAGCCGTTGCCGGGTGGCCAAAGAAGTAGCCCTGGAAAGCATCACACCCAAGTTCGGCCAGCATATTGCGCTGCTCCGCCGTCTCCACACCCTCGGCAATCACGGTCAGCCCCAGGCTGTGTCCCAGAGCCACCACCGAGCGGGCCACGGTGGCATCTCCCGGTTGGGTCAAAAGGGTGTTCACAAACGATTTGTCGATCTTCAACTGGTCCAGCGGCATGCGTTGCAGGTGCAGTAGCGATGAATAGCCGGTGCCGAAATCATCCAGCGAAAAGCCCACGCCCAGTGCCTTGATCGCGTGCATCCGGGCGCGGGTCTCGGCGTCGTCGTTCATCAGCATGCTCTCGGTCAGCTCCAACTTGAGCCGCAGCGGGTTGGCGCCGGTCTTGTGCAGCGCGGTGGCAATCTGCGCGACAAAGCCTTCATCGTCAAACTGGCTGGGGCCAATATTGATGGCCAATGTCCAGTGCGCGGTGGCCTGTTGCTGAGCCCACAGCACCAACTGGTTGCAGGCGGTGTCTAGCACCCATTGACCCAGCAACTGGCCTACGCTGGTTTGCTCGGCTAGGGTGATGAACTGTGACGGCGACACCAGTCCGCGCGTGCTGTGGTTCCACCGCAGCAGCGCCTCGGCACCAATCGGCACGCCTTCAACGTCGACCTGAAACTGGTAAAGCAGCATGAACTCTTGCCGCGCCAGGCCACGGCGCATGTCTTGTTCCAGCAAAGCATGGGCGCTGATAGAGGCCTGCATGGCCGGGTCGAAAAAGCGGGCAGTATTGCGCCCGGCCGCCTTGGCCTGGTACATGGCCAGGTCCGCCTTCTTGAGCAGGTCATCACTACTTTCCTGGTCACCCTTGAAGATGACAATGCCAATACTGGGCGTGCTCTCGTGGTGGTGCCAGCGCAGCGTATAGGGTTGAGCCAACGCGACCAGGATTTTGTTGGCCACGCATTCGGCATCTGCTGCACTGTCGGCGCTGGTGGTGCTCAGGCCTTCGAGCAAAACCACAAACTCGTCGCCGCCCAGGCGGGCCACGGTATCGCCCTCGCGCACACAGGTTTTGAGGCGGGTCGCCACCTGTTTGAGCAGCGCGTCGCCCAGGTCATGGCCCAGCGTGTCGTTGAGCAATTTGAAGTGGTCCAGATCCAGGAACATCAGCGCACCGCGCTGGCCAGATCGTGCCGAAACCACCAGCGCTTGCTTGAGGCGGTCCAACAGAAGGCGCCGGTTGGGCAATTGGGTCAGCGGGTCATAAAAGGCCAGGCGCTGGATTTCTTCTTCCTGTTGGCGGCGTTGCGTGATGTCGCGTATGACGCTGACAAAGGTGGGTCGCCCTGGGCGGGCAATTTTGGACACCGACAGGCTGATAGGGAACACGCTACCGTCTTTGCGCTTGCCCAGTATCTCGCGTGGTGTGCCCACCAGGTAGTTGGACCCCGTGGTCTTGAACAACTGCATCTGCTGGTCGTGCTCGCCGCTATAGGGCTCGGGTAGCAATATGCTGACGTCGTAGCCTAGCAATTCATTGGCGCTGTAGCCGAAGAGTTTGACGGCTGCCTTGTTGACGAATTCAATCAGTCCATGCTTGCTGATAGTGAGCACGCCATCGAGCATGTTGTCCAAAATGCTGAGTGTGTGCAGGGCCGCTTCCTGCACAGCGGCTTGGTCTGGGCAGCGCATCTGTTGCGCGTCGGCATTGGCACAGGCGCAGGCCTTGTGCAGTATCAGGCAACGGCTTTGCGCATCCTGGGCAAAGCAGAAAGTTGGAAGGCTGTGCGCCAGTTCGGACAGGTGGCGCTGTCCGGGCGGCATAGCCAGATTTTTTTGCATGAAGATATCCCCCGCACAGGTGGTGTACCCGAGACCATTGCGGATCTAACCACGTTTTATCGGGTTTGTATATCCCATGTTTTGGGGGGGCGGGTGATAAAAGGCCCCCGTGCGCCAGGTTATTGGCCCAGGTCCACAAAGCGGGTGAGCGGCTGCAAACCCGGGAACTCTGCGGGGCGTTTGCTCTTCATCGCCGTCACAGATTCCATCACGTGGCGGTTGCTCCAGATCGCGCCTTGCAGCCAGCCCATTTGGCGCAGGCTGTCCTCCACCGAATGGTCGCGTGCGTAGGTGACTGCCTGCTTGGTGCCCCAGATGGCGACCGGCGGCTTGGACGCAATCTCTGCGGCGCACTGCAGCGCTGCGGCCAGCATCGCTTCTTCGGTGTCAAAAATGGCATTGACCAAACCGTATTGAAGCGCGCGGTCGGCACCTAGTCGCCGACCGGTGTAGGCCAGTTCCTTGACCACGGCCAGCGGGATCAGCTTGGGCAGGCGCTGCAGCGTGCCCACGTCGGCCACCATACCGATGTTGATTTCCTGGATGCAAAAGAACGTTTGTGGCGTAGCGTAACGAATGCAGCAGGCGGTGACCATGTCCACCGCGCCGCCAATGCAGCCGCCTTGTATGGCTGCTATCACCGGTATGCGCAGGGTCTCCAGCTTGGTGAAGGTGGCCTGCATGTCGCCCAGCATATCAAAGATGGCGGCGCGGCCCTCAGGGCTTTTGTCGTCCATCTGAATGGCACCGGCAAAGGTCTCCAATGCCATGCCGGCGCTGAAGTGTTTGCCGGTGCTGCTGATGACCAAGGCGCGCGCGCTGCCGTCCTGCTGCACCTGCGTCAGCACGGCGTCCAGCTCGCGCCAGAACGTCGGGTGCATCGTGTTCAGCGCCTCGGGCTTGTTGAGCACCAGATGGGCGACGTGGTTGGCGCTGGTGAGTGAGAAACAGGTGAGGGGAGGGGTGTGAGTAGTCATGGGCAAACTGTAAAGTATTCTTTTGACTTTGGCTGTCGCGTATTTTTATGGGTGAAAGGCTTGGGTGCCAATGCGTCAAAGGTATGATGGCGCGCCGATTCGGCAGGCAGAACTTGCGCACCCTCCCCATGAAAATAAACTTTTCCCATATCACCGTACTGCTTTTTATGCTGTTCTCAATGGGTGCAGCCGTTGCCGGGCGGACCGCTCCGCTGGTAGAACAGAGCGTCGTTTTTGACGCCCAGTCTGCCCGCACTCCAGAACAGATACGTAGCTACATATTGCGTGCCGCTGAAGTGTTCAACTCAGAGTTGACGTACAAAATCGAGTTCGACAACCCCGGCGCACTGCAGCTTGAGTTGAACAAAGAAAACAATCACTATGTCTCTGTTTTGTTCTCTTACGACAACGCGGGCTTTAAGGCCAACTACGTGTCCAGCAAGAACTTGAACTATGCTGAATCCAACGGCGCGCGCGTCATCCACCCCAACTACATGGTCTGGATCGACCAGTTGATCAAAGCAGCCAAGACCGCCTACAGCATGCAGCTGGGTGCAAAGGGCGAGGTAACCAACCCAGACGCCGTGTCTGAACTGACATTCCAGTCAACGGAAGGTAAGGACACAGTTAAGTTTCTCAAAGCCGACGAAACGACTGCATGCGGTAAGTTTGCCGAAGTGGGTTTAGTTGCAAATTGGCCTGAGGAAGAGGTCGCGGCACGGGAAAAAGAAAAAGCCGACTGGAACGCCAAGTACAAGACCATTACTGTGCTTGGGAAACGGATTGAACCACCGTCGCTGCCGCCCAGATCCTTGCATTCGGTCGTTGTCGCGGCCAAGCCTGTGCGCATACGTGCCACTTCGTCCATTGTGGTCGAAAAGGGGGTGGCTTCGACAGTTGCGGATACCTTGGTTGATCTTGCCTTTATGTCCGCCTTGTCTGCCCAGAAGCGCGCGGAATATTCGAGCACGGCAAATAACGGCAGCAACACAGAAGTCCTGTCCTGCGGCCCAGTCACATTCCAATTTACGCCACGGGGGGGCAAAAAATATTCCATTGAATATTCGGTGAGCCACGCAGAGTCTCGTAGTGGAAAATGCACGCAAAGTGTCTTTGATGTTACCGACCCCAATACGCGGATACCTGTGCCCGCCGAAGAAGGCGATATCTGCAAGAAATAGCGGTAGCCAGGAACGGAGGGCTAAAAAAGTTGATCCATTCGTGCTTCCAAATCGATAGCGGACTCCGCATGATTTACGAGGGCTAGAGCCTCATTTTCCTCAAATGATTGTCTGTCGGAGCGTTTGCGCAGCGCACCCACGCGCACGCCCAACAAGCGCAGGCGGCGCTCCAGTGGCACGCGCTTGAGGCATTGCCCTGCGATCTGGCGTATGGCTTTGGCGTCGGCGGTGTATTGGTCTATGGTGATGTCGCGGGTCACGCTCTTGAAGTCGTCATAGCGCAGCTTGATACCGATGGTCTTGCCCTCGTAGCCTTTGCGCTGCAGGTCGGCCGCCACTTGTTCACACAGGCGGGTGAACACGGTGCCCAGCTCGGCCTTGTCGCGCACAGCATGCAGGTCGCGCTCGAACGTGGTTTCGCGGCTCATGCTGACGGGTTCGCTGTCCAGCGACAAAGGCCGATCGTCGCGGCCGTGTGACGCGGCATGCAGCCAGGCGCCGGTCTTGGTGCCAAAGGTTTGCACTAACCAAGCCACATCGCGTTCGGCTAACTGACCAATCGTTTCTATGCCAAAGCGCTTGAGCTTTTCATCGGCCTTGGGGCCAATGCCGTTGATCTTGCGGCAGGCCAGCGGCCAGATCAGCGTCTCCAGATCGCTCTCGTAGACGATGGCAATGCCCTTGGGTTTATTGAACTCGCTGGCCATCTTGGCCAGCAGCTTG
>JBBQBG010000247.1:0-5857 GCA_038317285.1 Burkholderiales bacterium
ACCGATTCGCTATTGACCCTCAAACTGCCCGAGGGCTACACCTTTGAAGACCTGAAGCTGCGCCGTTATGCAGATGATGCGATTGACCTGGACATGGACCTGGTCAAGATGATCTGCACCATGAACGGACTGGATTTCGACAAGGTCTGCCAAGACCCGGGTCCCGTGGTGACCAGCATCTTGACCGTTTGGTACAAGAGCCATTTGGCAGAAGGTGGGCAGCCGGATGCGTTGATGGAACAACTGAAGATGCAACGGTCGCAACTGAATTGATTTTCGGTATGCTATGTAATTGATAGCTATGTACGCATATCGTACGAGGGCTACAGCCCAATTTTCTTTATGACTTCCTAGCTGGAGTACATCTATGCCCCTTGACACCATTACCACCACCATCGCCACGCACAGTGGCAGCTTCCACGCCGACGACGTATTTGGCGTCGGCATTCTGATGGGAGTTTTCCCATCGCACACGTTGGTGCGCACGCGCAAGCAAGAGCTGATCGACGCCGCCGATTTCGCAGTAGACGTGGGCGGTAGCTGGGACGCCGCCACCGGCCGCTTTGATCACCACCAGCGTGGCTTCGACGGCGCGCGGCCCGCACACGACGTGGACGGCCAAAGCGTGCCCGGCGTTGGCTATGCCAGTGCCGGCCTGCTGTGGTCGGCCCACGGCAGCGCGTATGTGCAAGCATGGGCCAGCGCCCAAGGCCACACACTAGACGATGCAGCCTTGGCTGAGATCGTGCGCTCCATCGACCACTCGCTGGTGCAGTACCTGGACATCGTGGACACCGGCCAGGGCGATGTGTCGCCCGGCATCTTCGGCCTCTCCAGCCTGATCGCGCAGCTGAACACCCATTGGCTGGAGGAGCGGGGCATGGACGGTAAGGCCAAGGCCCAGTTGCAAGAGACCCGCTTTCGCGAAGCCATCGCCATTACCCGCAAGTTTTTGGACCACGCCATCAGCAAAAAAGTGGCCCAGTTGCGCGCCATGGACACCGTGCGTAACGCACCGCGTCTGCTGAACGGCCGCGTGCTGCACTTGCAAGAGGGCGGCATGCCCTGGACGCACGTCGTGGTGCACGAAATGCCCGAGGTGATGTTTGTGATCTACCCCGACTCGGACGGCGACCAGTACCAGATCAAGACCGTGCCGGTAGAGGCCGGATCGTTCACCGCGCGCATGGACCTGCCCGAACCCTGGGCCGGTTTGCGCGATAGCGAACTGGCGGCAGTGACCGGTGTGGCGGACAGCGTGTTCTGCCACCTGAACTTGTTTATTGGCGGGGCGCGGAGTTTTGAGGGCGCCGTGCGGCTGGCAGAGCTGGCGTTAGCCGACTAACGCGGCTTCAATCTGCAGGCGCATGGGCGTGGCGTCCAGATAGTCCAGATCAATGGCGTGCAGCCCCGTTGGTGTTTGCAGCAACAAGCTGGGAAAGCCATTGATCGGCGCACCGCGCGCAAAACCTATTTCCGCTTGCAGCCGGGCTTCGATATCCGGACCCGACAGCGCGGTGGCAAAGGCATCAGAGTCCATGCCCAATTCATGTGCAATCTGCACCAGGGTGCTGAGATCGGAAGGGTTTCTCGCATTCAGGTAGTAGGCCTCCTGAATGGCCAAAATCATGCGCTCCTCTGCGGTCGGGTCCAGCTGCTTTGCTGCCAGCACCGCGCGACACGCGTTGTAAGTGGAACGGCGGGGCGAGCACTGGGTCCAGAAGTCAAAATTGAACGGCGTACCCGGCACCCGTGTCTGAATCATTTGCCAGATGGACTCCAGATTGGCGCGCATGCCCGGCTCCATGGGCGCACCGCTGTCTGCGGCCAGCCCACCAACGATGCGCCGTACCTGCAAATCAGCGGGGAGCTGCGCACGCAGCCGCTGCCATGTCGGACGGAATGCCCAGCACCAACTGCACATGGGGTCATGAAAATGGAGAAGTTCGGTGGTCGGCGTTTTATTCATAGAAGCCTGCTGTCGCTGTGGCAGAAATAGGATGTCCGGATTCAGTTCAGAACTTACTCCAGCCCCAGAAGACTGTTGACGGACTGCTCCAACATTTCGACAAGCTCTGGGTCCATGTATTTGTAGTCATCTGGAATATCCAGAATATGGATTGGTTTGTCGTCCAGTAGCCTGGTGAATTCTGCTTTTAGCCGGGACTTGTGCTTTTCTTCCATGACAAGGATCACCTTGGCCCACCGAATGTCTTCCATAGACACCGTGTGCCGCGCATTGGGGCTTGTTCCCGCTGAGCGCGCCGAGACTTCTGGATGCTTGCGCCACATTTGTTCAGCGGTTGGACTGCGCCATTGATTTCTGCTGCAGATGAACAATACGTTGAGCTTCTCCTCTAACTTTGACATGACTTCTTCTTGTATCAACTGTTTGTCGGTTATTTGAGGATAGTCAATCCCGAGCTGTTGTGCGCGAGCCAGTTTGATAGAGCGCGTGTACAGGTCCTTCCAGCGCTTTTCTCGTGGGTAACCATCTTTGTTTGACATGCAGACACATTGATCTAGAGGTTGTCTGTGCTATCGACCATCCACGCAGGAACGTCGCGCTTCATATGCAGTACACGCCAAACATCGATGTGGTCAGCATGCTCAACGTAGAAAACCAGATAAGGGTATTTATGCAAGGGCCAGGAGCGTAACTCAGGGATCCCTAGCTCGTGTGCATAGCGCGGCGAGCCAGTAGCGGGGTGTTTGCTGATGTGCGCGTAGGCACGTTCCGACGCATCCACAAAACCAAGCGCTGCAGCCTGTGCGTCTTGTTCCAGGTAGTGTGCAATGGCCTGCTCAATGTCATCCAGTGCCAGCGTGCGCTGAACCAGCGCTTTGAACTTCACTTGGATTTCTTGCCGTTAATGCGCTTGCGCAGACTTTCAAAGTAACTGGCATCGACAGATGATGTGGGTGCTGACTGCGCGCCGGCAATTAGCAGACCGCGCAAATGTTGCCGATCCTGGTCTTTGCGAATCAGCTCGCGCACATACTCGCTGCTGGTTCCGAAGCCACGCGCTCCGACTTGTTCATCAACGAATTCCTTGAGGCCTTCGGGGAGGGAAATGTTCATGGTGCTCATCGCTTGATTTTAGAAGTATTGGCAAATTTTGCCAATACTTCCATTTACCCCACACCATTTATTTCACCATAGGACTGGCCATGCTGACCGTTTTACGGTGCTCGGGTGCACTACCGTTACAGAAAATCCCAAGCAGAATCCTGAGCTCGCAATCGCGAGCCAAACCAATAAGCTGCTTTCAGGCAACGCCAGCCATGCGCAAATGCCAGCTACCGCCGCGAGCAAACCTCCCAGTGCAATGCGCTTCGGCCAAGGAATCACTGCGTCTCCGACTTTCACGCGCTCAGCGGCAGGCGGAACAAGATGAACCGGGAGGACCATTCCAATTTGGCGGCTGGGTTGAAGATGAGCGTGCGACATGGGTCAAACCACCCCCGCCCGCTCCAACATCGCATGCAACAACACATTGCACCCAGCAGTAATGTGCGCAGGCTTCGCATCCTCAATCTCGTTGTGGCTGATGCCATCCTTGCAGGGGATAAAAATCATGCCCGCCGGGGCCAGCTTGGCCATGTAGACCGCGTCATGCCCCGCACCTGACACCACGGGCATATTGCTGTAGCCCAGCTTCTTGGCCGCGCGACCCACCGCGTCTACGCAATCCTTGTGGAAGGCGATGGCGTTGTAGCTGGACACCATCTCGATCTTCACGTCCACGCCATGCTCTTTGGCCACGGTGGCGGCGAAAGCTTTCACCTCGTCGGCCATGGTGTCTACCAATGCGTCGGTGGCGTTGCGCAGGTCGATGCTGAATTTGACGCGCCCCGGGATCACGTTTCGGCTGTTGGGAAACACCTGCACCATGCCCACGGTGCCACGGCCGTGCGGCGCGTGGCGCAGCGCACTGGCCACCACCTCTTGCATGATGCGGGTGGACACCTGCATAGCGTCTTTGCGCAGCGCCATGGGCGTGGGGCCGGCGTGGGCCTCCATGCCGGTCACGGTGCAGTCAAACCAGCGGATGCCCAGCACGCCACTGACCACGCCGATGGTGACGTCGTTGTCTTCCAGCACCGGGCCTTGTTCGATATGCGTCTCAAAATACGCGCCGATGGGGTGGTCGCCGGGCTCTTGGGTGCCGACGTAGCCAATGCGCTCCAGCTCGCCCTTGACGGTCTTGCCTTCAGTGTCGGTAGCCGCATACGCGTGCTCCAGCGTGAAGGCCTTGGCGAACACGCCCGAGCCCATCATCACCGGCACAAAGCGCGAGCCTTCTTCGTTGGTCCAAAAGGCGACCTCGATGGGTGCCTCGGTCTCTATGCACAAATCATTGAGTGTGCGCACCACCTCGATACCGGCCAATACGCCGTAGTTGCCATCGAATTTGCCGCCCGTGGGCTGCGTGTCGATGTGGCTGCCGGTCATGATGGGGGGTAGGCTGTTGTTGCGGCCCGCGCGGCGCATGAAGCCGTTGCCGATCTTGTCGATGGTGATGCTCATGCCGGCTTCATCGGCCCATTTCAAAACCAGGTCTCGCCCTTGCTTGTCGAGGTCGGTCAGCGTCAATCGGCAAACTCCGCCCTTGGGCGTGGCACCGATTTGGGCCAGCTCCATTAAGGACGCCCATAGGCGATCGCCATTGATGCTGATGTTGGAGATATCGAGGACGGTGTCGATGTGGGTATCGAGATGGCTGTCGATGTGGATGTCAGTGGTCATGGTGAAGTCTCCTGTTCAAAACCCCATTCGCCCTGAGCTTGTCGAAGGGCTTCGACAGGCTCAGCCCGAACGGAGGGGGTTAACGTTGGACGGATGTGGGCGCTAAAGTCTCCGCGCGCAGCTTGTTGGCTGCAAAGTTGGAGCCAAACGCCGGCCGCTTGATGTAGCGGCCCTTGCCCTGCACCGCGCGCAAATCACCCTGCACAAACACCAACTCGCCTTGGCTGATGGTGTGGCTGGGGATGCCCTTGACCGTGCGGCCTTCGAAGATATTGAAGTCGCCCTTGCTGTGTTGGGTCTTGACCGACAGGGTCTTGGTACCTGCCGGGTCCCACACCACCAGGTCTGCATCGGCGCCTACCGAGACACTGCCCTTTTGCGGATAGATGTTGAACAGCTTGGCCGCGTTGGCCGAGGTGATGGCCACAAACTCTGACGGCGTCAGGCGGCCGGTGTTCACGCCCTCGCTCCAGATAACAGTCAAGCGCTCTTCCACGCCGCCGCAACCATTGGGGATCTTTGAAAAATCGTCTTTGCCCGCCGCCTTTTGTGCCGCGCAGAAGGTGCAGTGGTCCGTCGCCGTGGTGTGCAGGTTACCGCTTTGCAGGCCGCGCCACAGAAACTCCTGGTTGCCCTTGGGGCGGAACGGTGGGCTCATCACGTGGGCGGCAGCGGTGGCAAAGTCCGGGTGGCGGTAGACGCTGTCGTCTATGACCAGATGGCCAGCCAGCACCTCGCCATACACACGCTGGCCACGCGCGCGAGCGCGGGCGATGGCCTCTGCCGCTTCGATGCAGCTCACATGCACCACGTAGATGGGCACGTTCAGCACGTCGGCGATGGCGATGGCGCGGTTGGCGGCTTCGGCTTCCACCATGGGCGGGCGAGACAGCGGGTGGCCTTCGGGGCCTTTGATGCCCATTTCAGCCACCTGCTTTTGCAGCAGATAAACCAACTCGCCGTTCTCGGCGTGCACAGTGGGCATGGCGCCCAACTCCATGGCGCGCTTGAAGCTGTTCACCAGGGTTTCGTCGTCGCACATGATGGCGTTCTTGTAGGCCATGAAATGCTTGAAGCTGTTGACGCCCTCTTGCTGTACCAGCGTGC
>JBBQBG010000248.1:0-5817 GCA_038317285.1 Burkholderiales bacterium
GTATCGGGTGAAACGGGCAATCTCTACGCGCAGCAATACCAAGTAGGCCAACGCAAAGCGAGGCGGTTCGCCGCAGCGCCATGACCGGGGCCCCCGGAGTTGGCGGGTAGGTAGCACCGAGCCGCTGGGTGACCAGCGGCCCAGAGTAATGGTGGTCACACGGAGGGTAACTTCCGTGCACAGAATCCGGCTTATCGGTGGGCTTCACACTTTTTTTGATGTATGGTTGAGGCTATGTTCCCACTCAAGGAGACAACAGCATGCGACCGATACTGGAATTGTTGAAAAAGCGAGCACCCGTCAACTGGAGCCTGAGCCCCCAGGACACCGTGTTCGACGCCCTGCAAACCCTGGCCAACCACAACGTGGGAGCCCTGATGGTGCTGGACAACGGCAAGCTGGTCGGCGTCTTTTCCGAGCGCGACTACACCCGCAAGATCGCACTGGCCGGCAAGTCATCCAAAGACACCAAGGTGCAAGACATCATGACGGCCAATGTGATCTCCGTCGCCCCAACCGTGCGCACCCGCGATTGCCTGGCCTTGATGAGCCAGAAAAAAATCCGCCATTTGCCCATCGTGGACGGCGAAAACGTGCTGGGTATGATCTCCATCCGCGACATCATGGACGACATCATTGCCGACCATGAGCTGACCATCAGCCAGCTACAGCACTATATTTCGAGCTAGCCAAGAGGCAGTTAAATCAGCGCGTAAATCACCAAATGGCAATGCCAACCGCGAGGGATGCCGCACCTAGACCGAATACCAGCGCAGGAATCATCCATTGGTATAACTTCGACTCAATGTCGGCACTTTCAGGGTCTTTTGGGTCATACTGAACCTTGATTTCGGCACCCACAGCGTATGGTTTTTGGTTGCTGCCGGTCGACGCGGTGAAGCGTCGCTTGGTGCCAGTCGCATCGATGAACTCAACAATGGGGTAGTGATTTACGGCGCCGCTGTTCGTTAAACCATCCGTTTTCGATTTGACGCTCTGGTAGGCGACCAGTGTTCCGATGCACGAGGTGGCCGTGGCGGCAAAGGTCCGCATGTAATTGAAAAGTGCAATGGCGCCAGCACCCATTGCGATGCCGCCAACCAAAAAACCCACTGCCATGATTCGGCCTACATCCATATAGTTCTCCTTGCGCCTGGGACACTTTCAAAATTTCTCGCCGACTCCCAAATACCGCCATTGTCCAACCGGCAAATCGCTGAGCGCCACACGCCCCAGCCGAATGCGGCGCATGTCAATAATCTCCAGCTTGGCCCGCTCGCACAAATAGGAAATCAGCCCCCGGTGCGCGCCCTTGATCGCAAAGCGCAGTTTGCTGCGCTCGGGCGAGGTGCTGTTGATGCTGACCTTGGCCTGGGGCAGGCTCTCATCGGAGTCCAGTGTGCGATTCAGCAGGTGCAAGGCCTGGGCGGTGACCTCGCCTTGCACGTCCACAATCACTTCGTGTTCCATCGAGCCCATGTCTTCACTCAGCTTGCGCTCGACGCGCCAGTCTTGTGTAAACACGATCAGCCCGCTGGCTGCGTTCTCCAGTGGCACCATGGCATCCAGCTGCTTGAAGTGGCGCTGCAGCATGCGGATGCCCGACGGGTCTTTGGCCATGTGTTTGGCCGACGTTAACAGCGTTCGCGCATCGTCAAACGGTGCGCGGCGGGTGGCGCGGTTGAGCTTGGACAAAGACTCTTCGGTGCCATCGACCCAGTCGGCCGGTTTGTGCAGCAGGATCGTGATGCTGGAGAGTTCCAGCAGGCTGGCGTTGGGGTCGATGGTGATGGTCTGGTTCTGTATGCGGAACTGCGGCTCCTCGACAACCTGGCCGTTGACCTTGACCCAACCGCCTTCAATGTATTGCTCGGCCTCACTGCGCGAGCAGGGCACCATGGCCGCCACACGCTTGGCCAGGCGATCGCCGGTGTCAAGTAATGGCTGCGGCTGGAGTTCCTGCTGTGGCTCCGCAGTCGGTTTAGTGCGCAGCGCAGTCACAGGGCGTTTGCGCGGTTTTGCATTAGGGCGTTTGGAAGGCGCGGGCGCGGCGGGCGCAGCTGTTGCGACGGGTCTGGCCACGGGTTGCGCCACAGGCGCGGCTTTGGGTAGCTTGGGGCCTAAGCGCAAGGTGCCAGGTACGGAGGGTTTTGTCATTGGGGGTACTGTAGTCCAGTTGCTACCTCCTTACGAATGCAGCCAGTGCCCGGGCGACTTCAAGTCAAACAGTTTGCGAAGTGAGCCCATGCGTTGATGCCTCAGGCGAACCGGCAGACCGCTCAAGCTCCATCACGGCTCCGCGCTGCAGCGCCAAAACCCGCTGCGCCCCAGCAATCGTCTCTGGCCGGTGCGCCACTATGATGCGGGTCAAGCGCATTTGGGCAAGCGCCTGGACCACTCTCTGTTCGTTTGCAATGTCAAGATGGCTAGTGGCCTCGTCAAGCGCCAACACTTTTGGCATCTTGTAGAGCGCACGGGCCAGTAGAAGCCTTTGCTTCTGCCCCCCCGATAGGCTGGAGCCCATGTCTCCAACGAGCGTTTGGTACCCCATCGGCATAGCGGTGATGTCTGCGTGTACCGCCGCTATATTGGCGCACGCATGGATGCGATTTTCGTTGGGAAGCACGTCAAAGAAACTAATATTGTCTGCAATGCTGCCGGCAAGTAGCACGTCCTCTTGCATTACGGTCCCAATGCGTTGCCGATAGTTTTGCAAGCTCAATTGCTTGACGGGAATACCTCCATACAGCACCTCTCCCTCGTTGGGTGCCAACAAGCCCAGAAGGACTTTGAGCAGGGTGGTCTTGCCGCAGCCACTCGGCCCAACGATAGCCACGCTTTGGTCAGCGCCCAGCAAAAGGTTCGTATCTTTAAGCACCCAAGGCTCGCCTTCGCCATAACGAAAGCTGACATTGCGCAGCTCGATGCTCGGCTGTAAATGCGCCAAGTCGTTGAGCGGCACGTTATCTACTTCTGGCTCGGCCAAAACAATGTCGGCCAATCGCTCAGAGTGCAAGCTCAGCATCCGAATCTGTACTGCATAGTTGATAAGGGCAGACACCCGGCTGGTAAATTGGCCTTTATAGCTGATATAGGCAAACAGCATACCGATGGTGAAGGGTGCTGCCATGGCTGCCGATGTTCCGCTGACGCCGGACCTCATAACCAACCCGGCGCCCAGCCAAAATACCAATAGGTTCTCCGCTCCAAAGACAAAGGCGTTCGCCGTCGAAAACGCGATATTCATCTTTGCAGTGCGCACGTCGCGATTCTGCACCTCCACCAGCAGGTTTTGCCAACGCGAACGTCGCTCTTGTTCACGGCCAAACAGTTTGAGTGGCGTGATGGCGCGCAGCGTTTCCAGAAAATGCGTGTTTTCACGGGCGCCGACAATAAGCCGCTCTGACGCAGCTTGGCGAAACGGGTTGTAGGCTACCCAGCGCAGCAGTCCATATGCCAGCGTTGCCCCAACTGTAACCGCGGCCAATTTGGGCGAATAAAGAAGCATCATGCCTAGTGCGGCCATACCCATGATGCCATCCAACACTGCTTCGATAACGCTGGTTGTTAATGTCTTTTGAATGGCCCCCACTGCACCAAAGCGGCTGACGATATCGCCTAGGTGGCGCTTTTCAAAGAACTCCACCGGCAATTTGATCAAGTGCGCAAACACATTGCCCGCCCACTGCAAACTAAGCGACTGTCCCAACACCATCACCATCCAACTACGGGCCAGCCCAATAGCAGTTTGAACGACTAGCAGTAAACCAAAGCCGATGATGAGGACCTGGAGAAGATCCATATCGTGGGTCGCGATGGCATCGTCCACTACAAGTTGGTTTAAAAGCGGCGAGGCGATGGCAAACAGCTCTAGCACCACAGCTACGACAAATATTTGAAACAAGGAGCGCTTTAAGCCGAGGACCTTGCCCGTCAGGGCTGACAGGGCCACTCGTTGGCGCTGGTCCACAGGCTTGAAGTCGGCATTGGGCGTCAGCTCCAATGCCACCCCAGTAAAGTGCGTTGACACTTCGGTCATCGACAAACGCCGCTCACCGATGGCTGGGTCCAAAATGGTGATGTGCTTGGTGGCAACTTTCTTCAGCACCACAAAGTGGTTCAGATTCCAATGAAGGATGCACGGGAGTTGCAATTGGGCCAGCTCATTCAATTCCAGGCGCAATGGGCGACTGTTGAAGTGCAGTTGACTAGCGTGAGCCACCAGTTGCTGAAGGGTGGCACCTTTAAGTGATACCGCAAAACGGCGACGGACTTCGGAAAGGTCAAGCTGAAGTGAATGGGCGTTGGCGACCATAACTAAACAGGCCAGACCGCATTCGCTGGACTCGGATTGAAGAACTATTTCCACACAATTTCGCAGTGAATTCGCTGAGAGAGCTGTTAAGTCTAACCAAGGGTACGTTCGCGCAAAAGCATTCCTAACCGAGCTGTTTTCTTTGTTCGTCCTCTTCAATCTCTTTCGCACTAAGTGGAACAAAAGGTCCTTGCATCCTCAATTTTCTATAGCGTTCTCCCGATGGGGAATTGAAGACTGAAAACGACTTCCATAAACCCCAGGCGGCTGCGATCCAAATCAATGCTATCAAAAGGAGAATCCATATAAGGTCATTCATGGAATCAAAACTCTAATTGCCGTCACTCACGTTGTTTCTCGCAACAACCAAGTGCCGAATTGCGTACAGCGTCGTGTTTGGCGACAAGTCTTCAGCTAAAGTTGACCAACCCCACAACAATGAGGATGCTTGTAAAGGAGGTGTCATCTGGCCAAGTAGTCGGAAACCGATGACAGAACGAAAGTGCCGTCGTTAGCGGAAGTTAACAACCATATTCCAGAGACTGTGCCTCTGGGAATGCCAGCTGTAACGATCCTGCCGAGGGTTAACTTCATTTGTCTTTTACAAGCGGCGTTACTATTCCAAGAGATACAGCGTCTGCACCTTGGAGCGGAGCACACGCGAAACCAGAATTATCATCTTTTGTATCGCAGAACAATACGCTAGTTTTACCTTTTTCTGTGGTGACCGGACTCTCATAGATCATGAGACCCCCACGGCTACTTTTTGTGTGCAAAATAAGTTCAACTAATTTTCTCGGCATTTTGCCAGCCGTTGCATCCATCACAAAAGCGATTTCCTGCTCGGTTGGTATGGCCGACTCCAACGTCGTGCGGTTGAAATAACCGTGAATCCCAATCTTAGTCGGGCTATCTGTACCGGACGGAAGCATTACACGGTCCGAACTAGCTAAAAAAGCCAGTGCGCAAGCAGAGTTACAAATTCCTTTAGCACTGACAGAAAGCCTTCGCTCTCGAATAGCATTAATCACCCATGCAACGACCGTTTTGGTTCCACCATTACTATCGACGAGAGCCAAATGTGTAACCGGATGATCATCAAGGAGATTTTTGAATGCCCGCCATTCCGTGAGCTCTAAATCACCAGTCCATTTGACGGTGGAAGGTGGAATCCAAGTCACTTGACCAGCGAAATCAAGATTTGAAAATCCAATTCCGAACAAAACCAACAGAGCTTGAATTCCACGTTTCATGGGTATTTCTATGGACGAGGAGCGGCGTTGTAAGCGTTGCCTAGTGCATTGAACAGGTCTATCGCACATACGACTAAATTTCCGGTGGTGCAGTCGTCCACCATCTTTGCCGTGAATTCTGCGGCAGCTGTGGCGTTGTATGTGATGGTTACTGTCGGTAACGTAATTTCGTTACTGCTACCATGATCGCCGTCAACACTATGATCACCATCGGTATATATATCATTCCCGTTGGACATAATGGACCCA
>JBBQBG010000249.1:0-5814 GCA_038317285.1 Burkholderiales bacterium
CAGCTCGCGCAATTCGGTCAAGGCCGATGTGCTCAGGCGCAAAGCGCCGTAACCCAAGAGTAGCGCGACCGGCACGACCAGCAACGTCGCCGGATCGCCGGGCTTGTAGCTCATGCGGTCTACCAGGGTCTTTAGCAACAGTGGCACGCCCACATTGGACAGCTTGGCGCCCACCATAAAGGCCAGAGCGAAGATGACCCGCCACTTGTAAGTCCACAAATAGGGAAAGAGGCGCTGGATAGTGTCCCAGTCAGACTTGGTGCGCGTCGCGGGAACGCTCAGGTTGGGGGCAGGAGCTGGGGATTGGTGGCTGTGGTCGCGCATGGGGAGAAAGTATTTTTGGTCTGTCCTGCTAGAGGTTAGGATTGTGCCTATGTCTACGAACACAAGCCCACCCTCCATCCAACTACCCAAAGACGAGGAGTTGGTCCTTAAGGTCATTCCCATGCCGGCGGACTGCAATGCCAATGGCGATATCTTTGGCGGCTGGGTCATGGCCCAGGTCGACTTGGCAGGCTCGGTGCTCCCTGCGCGCTACACCGAAGGCCGCATGGCCACGGTGGCGGTCAATGAGTTTGTCTTCAAGCACCCGGTCCGCGTGGGCGACATCTTGTCCTTCTTCTCCAAGGTGACGCGCATTGGGCGCACCTCCATCACCGTGAAGGTGGAGGTGTATGCCGAGCGCTACCGCACCCAAGGCCACTACATCAAGGTGACCGAAGCATCGGTGACCTATGTGGCGATTGACGATGAAGGCAAGCCGCGCGAAATCTCCAAAACGGCGGTCAAAAACGGCGGTCCTATAGAGACCAGTAGCGACCTGTAGCGGCCAGGGGGTGGGATTGCTGGTTTGTTGCTACATATTTTGTAGCTTATTACGCATATTCCACGAGGGCTAGCGGCCATTTTCTCTTAAAACACTATCTATCCAACCGGGCAACGGCCATTATTGTCCGTGCCGTCCGGCGCCTGCAGTAAAGCGCGCCGCGCCTTCCAGCCCGTCGCCGATACAGGCCCTGCCGCGCTGCCACTCCTGGTGTAGCGCTTGTGGCATGCCCAGGTCCCACTGTGCATACGCGCTGGCCCGATCGGCCAACATGGTGCGCTGCGGAAAGCCTGCCAACTGTTCCGCCAACGCGATGGCGGCACTTAAAGCTTCGCCGGTCGGCACCACACGGTTGCACAACCCCATTTGCATGGCCTCGGCTGCCTCCACCTTGCGGCCCGTCAGTATCAGATCCATGGCGTGGCCCATGCCGATCAAGCGCGGCAAGCGCACCGTACCGCCGTCGATCAACGGCACGCCAAAACGGCGGCAGAACACACCGAAGTAGGCGTCCTGTTCCATCACCCGCATGTCGCACCACAAGGCCAGCTCCATGCCTCCAGCCACAGCCGCACCACTGACGGCGGCGATCACGGGCTTGGACATCATTAGGCGCGATGGCCCCATGGGTCCAAGGGGGCCTGTTGTGTCAGATGCATAGTCGTCAGGTGCAAAATCCAGCGCGGCAAATGGGTCACCGCCTTGAAAAGGGTCTTGCGCCATGCGCGCACCAGCTTGCAAATCCCAGCCGGCACAGAAGTGGCCATGCGCACCGTGGAACACCGCAACGCGTGCGCCAGGGTCAGCATCGAACGCCACAAATGCGTCGTACAACTTGCGCGCAGTATCGGCATCCACCGCGTTGCGCACATCGGCGCGATTGAGCGTCACCACGGTTATGGCACCGTGTCTGCGGGTTTCTACGGAGTCTTGCATGCCAATGATTAAACAGTCACGCGGGGGACAGCCGCATCAGTGACAACCCTATCGGCGAATTGATTCGCAGCAGCTATAACCGGGGAGCAAAAAAACAATAGGAGACGATGTGCTGTTTGTTCAACTGGTCATCAGCGGGATCGCACAGGGGTGCATCTACGGGCTGATTGCACTGGGCTTCGTGCTGATCTACAAAGCCACCGAAACCGTGAGCTTCGCGCAAGGCGAGCTGATGATGCTGGGCGCGTTTGGCGGCCTGGTGGGCATGACCATGCTGGGGTTCCCCTATTGGCTGGCCGTTATCAGCGCGATAGCGGCCATGGCCGTCTTTGGGGTGGTGCTGGAGCGTGCCGTCATACGGCCTATCTTGGGGCAGCCCGCGTTCTCGGTCGTGATGCTGACCATCGGCATTGGCTATGTGGCGCGCGGTGCCATCACCATGGTTCCTGGCATTGGCACGGATACGCAGGCTCTGCCAGTGCCTTACAAAGATGAAATTTGGAAGGTCGCTGGCGTGGTGCTCAATGTGGAGCACATGGCGGTGATCGGTGCCACGGCCGTGCTGTGCGCGCTGCTATTTGCACTGTTTCGCTACAGCAAACTGGGCATTGCGATGCAGGCCGCGTCGCAAAACCAGTTGGCCGCCTACTACATGGGCATACCGGTGCAGCGCCTCAACGGCATTGCGTGGGGCTTGGCGGCTGCGGTTGCCGCCATCGCTGGCCTGCTGCTGGCACCTATTACCTTTGTGCACGCCAACATGGGCTTCATTGGCCTGAAGGCTTTTCCGGCCGCAGTGGTTGGCGGCTTTGGCAGCCTGCCCGGCGCCATCGTGGGCGGGCTGGTGATTGGCATTGTGGAATCACTGTCGGGCTTCTACCTGCCGGAGGGCTTCAAGGACACCGCCGCCTATGTGGTCGTACTCATCATGCTGATGGTCAAACCCAACGGTCTGTTTGGCGAAAAGCTCAGAAAGAAAGTATGACCTCCACGCTTTTCAATGCGAATAGACAGAAACACTGCTACGTGCGAAGTGCAGTCTGCCAGGGCTACCGCGGAACCGGCTTTGCCGGGCCGCTGGTAGCGCCCCCTGAGGGGGAGGCGCCGAAGGCGCCTCGGGGGGGATCCATCTAATGCGTTTCATTTTTAAGACCGACTACAACCAGGACATCAAACTGGCCAAGCATGGCGGCCATTTGTTTTGGTACGGCGCGTTGATGCTGTTGCTCGTAGCCGCCCCGTGGTTGTTTGCCGAATACTGGCTGGCCCAACTGACCTTGGTGCTGATCTATTCCGTGGCCGGGTTGGGCCTGATGCTGTTGGCAGGCTTTACCGGCCTGTTCTCCATGGGACACGCTGCCTTCCTCGGGGTGGGCGCTTATACCCACGCGGTGTTGACCAACATGGGAGTGCCCTTCCCCATCGCACTGGCTTGTGCCGCAGGTCTGTCGGGCGCGGTCGGCCTGGTCGTGGGCTTGCCCGCGCTGCGCGTGAAAGGCATCTACCTGGGCATTGCCACGCTGTCGTTTGGCTTCATTGTGGAAGAGATCCTGGCGCGTTGGGAATCAGTGACCGGCGGCAACGCGGGCATTCACATTAAGAAGCCCGATATCTTTGGTTGGGTACTAGGCACCGGGGAGCAGTTTTACTTCCTCTGTCTGCTCATCACCGTGCTCTCTACGCTGGGCATTTTGAACCTGTTGCGCTCCCCCACGGGGCGCGCCTTTGTGGCCATACGCGACTCGGAAATTTCTGCGCAGAGCATGGGCATACACCTGGCCTACTACAAGACTTTGTCGTTCGCAATATCGGCCGCGCTGGCCGGCATTGCCGGCGCGCTGTATGCACACAACCTGCAATTCATATCGCCCGATCAGTTCAACATCCTGCAGTCCATAGACCTGTTGCTGATGATAGTGATTGGTGGTGCAGGCTCGGTACATGGCGCATTCCTGGGTGCCATCTTTCTGATCACCATGCCCCAAGTCATTGCGATGTCGAAAGACTATCTGCCCGCCGTAGTGGGCCAGGCGCCTGGCTTGCAAGGGCTGGTGTACGGCCTGGTGTTGATCGCCTTTGTGTTGTTTGAACCCATGGGCCTTTATGGACGCTGGTTGAAGATTCGCACCTACCTGCAGATGTTCCCGTTCTACCGCAAAGGCATGTTCAAGCGGCAAAAGTCTTTCCAAAAATCAGATCGCCTGAAATGAATGACATCCTTCTTTCCGCCAAAAACCTGAGCGTACGCTTTGGCGGCGTGCTGGCGGTCAACAACGTGAGCTTTGACGTCAAGCAGGGCGAGGTGTTCACGCTGATTGGCCCCAACGGGGCAGGCAAGACCACGGTGTTCAACCTGATCAGCCGCATCTACACGCCCACGACCGGCAGTATTGAATTCCAGGGCCCCAATGGCATGCTGCAACTCACCGCACAGCCGCCGCAAAACGTAGCCTCGATGGGCATAGCGCGCACGTTCCAGAACATCGAGTTGTTTGAGCATGCATCGGTCTTGCACAATCTGCTGATCGGGCGCCATACGCACCGGGCCACGGGTCTTTGGCAAGACCTGTTCTTCACCTCCAAGGTGCGCGAGGCCGAGCTGAAGGCCCGCGAAAAGGCGGAAGAGGTCATAGACTTTTTAAGCCTGCAACACTACCGAGACACCTTTGTAGCCGGTCTGCCCTATGGCGTGCGCAAAGTGGTCGAACTGGCCCGCGCCCTGTGCACCGAACCCAAGCTTTTGCTGCTGGACGAGCCCTCCAGCGGATTGAACGTTGAAGAGACCGACGACATGGCCTTCTGGATACAAGACATCAAACACGAGTTGGGCATCACCGTGTTGATGGTGGAGCACGATATGTCGTTGGTCTCCAAGGTGTCGGACCGTGTTCTGGCCATGAACCAGGGTGAGATGCTGGCCATGGGCACGCCGCGCGAGGTACAAAACGATCCGGGTGTCATTGAAGCCTATCTGGGGTCGATGGACGATGTGTCGTCCTTGCGCCGCAAGGCCTCCGGTCAAACCCGTGTTGAGGGGGCGGTATGAGCACTTTGCCACCCGCCATTAGCGATTTGCCCGTCCTGAAGCTGCTCAATGTCGAGAGCGCCTATGGCCCCATCAAGGCGATACGCGGCGTCAGTCTGCAGGTGCGCCGCAGCGAGATTGCCACGGTGCTGGGTTCCAACGGCGCGGGCAAGACCACCATCCTCAAGACCATCTCCGGCATCATCGACCCGCGCAAAGGCTCGATCGAATTCAAGGGCGAAGACATCACTGCCCAAGACCCTGCAGATATCGTGCAGCAGGGCTTGAGCCACGTGCCCGAAGGCCGCGAGGTTTTTCCGCTGCTCAGCGTGCGCGACAACCTGCAGATGGGCGCCTACACCCGGTCTGATCGCGATGGCGTGGCGCGTGACATGGAAACGGTATTCAACTATTTTCCCATCCTGCGCGAACGGGCTGCCCAACCCGCTGGCCTGTTGTCGGGTGGGCAGCAGCAGATGTTGGCCATCTCACGCGCGCTAATGGCCAACCCCGACTTGATCTTGCTGGATGAACCCAGCCTGGGTCTGAGCCCCAAGCTCACCAAGGAAATATTTGAGATCGTGGTGCGCATCAACCGCGAACGCGGCACCACCATTTTGCTGGTCGAACAAAACGCCAATATGGCGCTGAACGCATCCGACTATGGCTACGTGCTGGAGAACGGACGCATCGTCATGGAAGACACCTGCGCCCACCTGCGAGAGAAGGACGACATCAAGGAGTTCTACCTGGGGCTGAAGGAAGACGGCGTACGTGGTGAACGGCGCTGGAAAAAGAAGAAGACATGGAGATGAATATGACCCCCACGCTCCACCGCAGTGCGGGTCGCTGCCCCCCAAGGGGGCCAATTTGCCTTGGGGCGGCCCGGCGGCAAATTGTTGCCCCCACGCTCCACCGCAGTGCGGGTCGCTGCCCCCCAAGGGGGCCAATTTGCCGTGGGGCGGCCCGGCGGCAAATTGTTGCCCCCACGCTCCGCCGCGGTGCGGGTCGCTGCCCCCCGAGGGGG
>JBBQBG010000250.1:0-5813 GCA_038317285.1 Burkholderiales bacterium
AACCCGACCGGACACAGTATGTCGGTGCTGGGCAATCTGTTTGGTACATCTGAGCGTGTTGCGCGCGCCATGGGTGTGTCGTCTCTGGCTGGGCTGCGCCCCTTTGGCGAACTGCTGGCTTCGCTCAAAGAGCCAGAAGCACCCAAGGGTTTTAAGGAAATGGTGGGCCTGCGCAGCCTTTTAGGAACCCTGTGGAACATGGCACCCAAGGAATTGCGCTCGGCGCCCTGTCAGGATGTGGTGTGGGAGCGAGATGATGTCGATCTGGCGCGTCTGCCCATTCAACATTGCTGGCCGGGCGACGTGGCGCCGCTGATCACCTGGGGTCTGGTCATCACCCAAGGCCCGCACAAAGCGCGGCAAAACCTTGGCATTTACCGCCAGCAGGTGCTGGGCCGCAACCAGGTCATCATGCGCTGGTTGGCGCACCGCGGCGGTGCGCTGGACTTTCGTGACCATTGCACGCTGCACCCCGGCCACCCGTATCCGGTGGCGGTAGCCATTGGAGCAGACCCCGCCACCATTCTGGGTGCAGTGACCCCCGTGCCCGACAGTCTCTCGGAGTACCAGTTTGCCGGACTGCTGCGCGGTGGCCGCACCGAACTTGTCAAGGCCCTTGGCAGCGAACTGCGCGTGCCCGCCAGCGCCGAGATCGTGCTGGAGGGCCACATCTACCCCGACGCCATGCACCCCAGCGGCTACCAGCATGCGCTGGAAGGCCCCTATGGCGACCACACGGGTTACTACAACGAGCAGGCCCAGTTCCCGGTGTTCACGGTGGACCGAATCACCATGCGCCGCGACCCGATTTATCACTCCACCTACACCGGCAAACCACCCGATGAGCCCGCCGTGCTGGGCATGGCCTTGAACGAGTTGTTCATTCCGCTGTTGCAGCGTCAGTTCCCCGAGATTACCGACTTCTATCTGCCGCCCGAGGGCTGCAGCTACCGCATGGCCCTGGTGCAGATCAAAAAGGCCTACCCGGGTCACGCGCGGCGCGTGATGATGGGGGTGTGGAGTCACCTGCGCCAATTCATGTACACCAAGTTCATCGTAGTGGTGGACGATGATGTGAATGTGCGCGACTGGAAGGAAGTCATATGGGCAATGACCACCCGCGTGGACCCGATGCGCGACACGATGGTGGTGGAGAACACGCCCATCGACTACCTGGACTTTGCCTCCCCCGTGAGTGGCTTGGGCAGCAAGATGGGACTCGACGCCACCAACAAATGGCCCGGCGAAACACAACGCGAATGGGGCCGCACTATCGCCATGGATGCAGACGTGACGCGGCGGGTGCAAACCCTTTGTGAGGGCTTGGGCCTGTAGCGCAAGACCTGCCGGCTGAGTCAGCGCTCAAGAACGTACCAAATCGCGCAGTTTGATTGCCAGTTTGTCCAACAAGGCGCGCAGCTCGGCAATGGCTGCATCATGGGGCGTCGTAATGACCAGCTGGGTGGCAGTGACCAGCGCCTGCGCCCTGTCATGGATGCGTTCGTGCAAGTCAACCACCTCCCAAAACGCAGGGTTTTTGCCAAAGCGAGCTTGCCCATCGCCGATTTGCCAGCGGCCAAAATGGCATTCGTTGGCCCCCATGGGGGGCGCTGCGTCGCGGTCACCGGCCACAAATGTTTCGATGGAACGCAACCAATGCCGATGTCCTACTTCGACAAACACCAGGGCTTTGTCGTCACGACTCAGGACGCGTTCGCGCCATGCCGTCCAGGAGGCGTCAGGTCGCCAGCTGGCAATCCAGGCGGGGATACCGCTGGCCGGCATGGGCCGTGCAATACCGTAGCCCTGGGCCAACTCACAGCCGAGAGTCAACAATAGATCGCCGTGTGCGACAGTTTCAACGCCTTCAGCAATGACATTGCGCCTAAACGCCGTAGCCAGACCAATCACGCCCTCCACGATGGCCAGGTCATCCGGGTCGTCGAGCATGTCGCGCACAAAACTCTGGTCAATTTTGAGCAGCTCGGCGGGCAGGTGTTTCAGGTAGGTCAGCGATGAATAGCCGGTGCCAAAATCATCCAGGGCAAAGCCCACGCCAAGTGCGCGGCACGCATTCATGACGTTAGAAACATGGCCTATGTCTTCCATTGCACTGGTCTCTAACACTTCGAGCTCAAGGCTCAGTGGCGGCACGTCTGGATGGGCATTTAGCAAGGCGGTCAAGCGCTCCACAAAATTACCTTGCTGCAGCTGGCGTACGCCCACGTTGACGCTGACCGGAAAGTGCACCCCCATGCGTGCCCATATGTCCATTTGTGCCAAGGCCGTATCGATGACCCATTCGCCCAGCTCCACGCTGATGGGGTGGTTCTCTATCAACCCCAGGAATGCACCGGGTGGCAGCAAGCCCCGCTCGGGATGCTGCCATCGGATCAGCGCTTCGGCGCCGGTCACTGAGCCTGTTTTCATGTTGACTTTTGGCTGGTAGAAGAGCACAAACTCGTTTTGCTCCAATGCCTGTTGAATGGCTGCCAAATCCTGCCGTTGGGTTTTTACGGCCGTGTCCTGTGCCACGTCGAAGTGATGAAAGCGGTTTTTGCCCCCAAGCTTTGCGATGTACATAGCCTGGTCAGCGTGGCGCATCAATTGGTCCGCGTCCGCTGCATCCTGGGGGAACTGTGTGACACCGATACTGGCCGACACCTTCAGCACATGTCCGTCCACAGTCACGGGATCTGCTGCCGCTTGCAGCAGACGCTCCAGCACGGCCTCGCAGTCTTGTGGCTGCTCCAGATCGACCAGCACCGCCACAAATTCATCGCCACCAATGCGCGCTAGCGTATCGCCGTCACGCAGGGCGCCCTTCATACGCTGCGCGAGCGCGACCAATAGTGCGTCACCAACGCTATGGCTATGTAGGTCATTGACTGCCTTGAATCCGTCCAGATCCAAATACACTACGGCCAATGTCTGGTTGCGCCGCTGGCTGTGCAGCATGGCCTGCTTCAAGCGGTCTGCCAGCAGCACCCGGTTGGGCAAGCCGGTGAGCCCATCAAAGTGGGCGAAGTGCTCCAACTTGCGTTGCTGCTCTTTGGTGTCGGTGATGTCAGTGAACAAGGCTACATAGTTTTTTGCAATGCCAGTGACGTCCCGTACAGCACTGATAGTGAGCGTCTCGGCATAGATTTCGCCGTTCTTGCGTCGGTTCCAGACTTCACCGGACCAGTGGCCTCGCTCGCTCAGTGCCGCCCACATTTGGGTATAGAAGTCCGAGTCTTGCCGTCCTGATTGCAAAATGCGTGGGTTTTGACCAAGGATGTCGGTGCGGCTGTACCCGGTGATGTGGGTAAATGTGTCGTTGACTTCGATGATGGTGCCGTTTGCATCGGTGATCATGATCCCCTCTCGGGCGTGCTGGAAGACGCTCGCGGCCAGTTGCAGATGGGCTTCGTTGGTTGTCCTTTCAATGACCATCGCGGTTAGGCGTGCTTCGTCTTCTAGTAATTGAATGTCTGCAGTAGTCGGACTGCAGCGTTTAGGGTGGTACAGCGCAAACGTGCCGATCACCCGCCCCTGCGTGGACACGATCGGTTGTGACCAGGAAGCCGCCAACCCGGCTTGGTGAGCCAGGTCCAAAAAGGGCTCCCAAGCCGGGTCGCTCTCAATGTCTTCCACCACCAACCGTTGTCCGCCAAGAGCAACTCTTGCGAATGCGCCCATGCTGTCCTCTGCGCCCAAACGGTCGACGGCTGCCCGAAAGAAATCGGGCAAGCCCGGGGCCGCGCCGATGCGCAAAGTCTTGTTGTCTTCGTCCAGCAGCAATATGCAACACAGTGCGTCGGGGCTGATGGCCTCAACGTCGCTGGCGATGGTGTTCAAAATATCCGGCAAGGCCATATTCCCTGCCAGCATTGCGAGTGTGCGGGTGTGGTGCTGCTGGCGTTGTTCGGCAAGTTTGCGTTCGGTGATGTCGGCCTGGGTGCCTACCATGCGCACGGGTTTGCCGTTGGCTGTCCATTCGACCACGCGGCCGCGATTGAGCACCCAAATCCAGCTACCATTCTTGTGGCGCACCCGAATTTCACACTTGTAGTTTTCAATCTCATGTTTGAAACAGCGCTCGGCCATGTCTTGCGAGAGTTTGACGTCGTCGGGGTGGGTGTGTTGCGTCCAGGTGTGAATGGTGACAGGCACAAGCTCGGCCAAGCTGTAGCCAACGATTTCGGCCCAGCGTTCGTTGAGCGTGATCTCCCCGGTTTGTACATTCCATTCCCAGGTGCCGATATTGGTGCCCCAAATGATTTCAGACACACGCTGACTTTGCAACCGGTATAGCTCCTGACTGCGACGTATGGCCGCGTTTTGGGTCACAAGTCGCGCGCCGATAGCGGCAAATACCAACGCCATTAGGCCCAACCCGGTAATGATCCAATTGGTGTACCGGTGCCATAAATCGGTCAATGCAAATTCGGGCGCCTTGTCAAAGGGCGGCAAGCGCAAACGGCGCAGTAACGACTCTACGCCACTGTAATCTGCAGGAATGGAAAAACCACCGATACCAGCCGCTTGCGCAGACACACTGTCCGGCGCCAGTGACAAAAGGGCCACGGCTAATTGTCGGTCCATGCGTTCGTTGAACTGCTGCGTGACGGCCACTGGCCATTCGGGGTACAGCCGCGTCGAGCTGGCGAAAGGGAAAGTCGGCAGGGTTTGCTGGTGAATAATTTTGACGCGCGCCATTTCCAGCTTGCCTTCGCGCGCCAAGGCCTCCAAGACGCCGCTGCGCACAAAGCCCACCTCTGCATGCCCGTTCAAAACGGCCTGCACGGTCAGGTCTTGCGGCATACCAAGCGTTTGCAGCTTCGCTCTATCCAAAGGGGGAAGTCCCGCATCTAGCAGTTCAAATGCTTGCATCTGGTATCCACCGGTGAAATCCAGACTGGTGAGTGCAATGCGCTGGTCTGCCAGGTCCTCCAAGCGGTTGATAGTCGTCGCGTCGGCCCGCGTGAAAATGACACCCCCGAAAGCGGCAAGGTCACGTCCGGCCTCCCGCGTCATTTGGGTGGCCAGCGGTGCCGACAGTCGGTAGCGGTGTTTCAGTGCAATGTACTGACCCGGCGCGGTCAACACAACATCCAGCGCATGGTTGGCTACAGCAGCTTCAAGTTCATCCAGGTCGTAGACCTGCAAGTCAACGCGTCGCCCCAGTGTTGCTTGTAAGTGGCTTGCCAGAGGCTGCCATTGCGCAATAGCTTGTGCCTTGGGTCGATAAGCCAGTACACCGAAACGCAGTACCTCGTCGGCCCATGCACAGGACAGGGACGCAATAGATGACAGCAACAGGGTCGTGAGCAGACGTTTCATGGCATCAGCAAGTGTGTACAGGACTCCCGGACGAAATGACGAGGTAGCAAATACGTAGTCTGCACTATCTACCGTCGAAAAGGATTAAGCAATCCCCAGCGCGGATACAAACACGGCCGCCTGTACTCGGGAACTCAGTTGCAGCTTGCGCAAGATGTGTTGCACGTGAATCTTTACGGTGGTCTCGGCGATGTCGAGTTGGCGTGCGATCACCTTGTTGCTGTCTCCACGGGCGATCAGGACAAGCACTTCGCGCTCACGGGCTGAGAGCAAGTCGATGCCAGTTGCCTCTGCAGGCAATGGGGGTACGCTGGCCACTGGGGTTGCATTTGGCTTGGCCCGAAATACCGCCACCAGCTTTGTCATCATCTCCGGGCTGACCACCGACTCCCCAGCCAGCACCTTGACGATGGATTCGCACAGCTGTTCCGACTCTACGGTCTTGAGCAAATAGCCGTCGGCACCCGCCTGTAAAGCTCCGGCCAGGT
>JBBQBG010000251.1:0-5779 GCA_038317285.1 Burkholderiales bacterium
TGCTGCAAAAGCTATGGCCCAGTGCACTAAGCGCAACGGCGCGGCTGGCTGCGATTTGCGCGGGTGGTGTCGCTGTGCTTTTGCCCTGCGCCGTGTGGGAAATGCTGCAACCTACTACGCCCCCATGGTCGTGGACGGCAACTGGATTGGTGGTGACGGCGGCTTTGGCGCCAGGCCTTGCAGCTTATTGGATTTACGGCTGGGCTCAAAAAATCTTGGGTGCCAGCCGCGTGGCCGTCACGCTGTACTTGGGGCCGCTGTATGCAGCGGTGGCTGCCTGGGGTGTGCTGGATGAGCCCTTAGGCTGGCACCATGTGGCGGGCGCAGCGTTGATCTTGCCGGGGGTCTATCTGGTGAGCAAGCGCCATTAGCAAAAAGTGCCTCTAGCCCTCGTGGAATAAGCTTAGTACGCTATAAAGTTGGTAGCTAACTATGGAACTACGACTGCCACTTCTACATGGCCCAGGCCCGCTTTGATATCTGGGAATTCTTGGCCGTCCAAGTCCCCATCTGCCATGATGTTGGTTGGACAGAGGGCGATGACGGCGAGCGGTGCGATGCCGTCATGTGGCGTGCCGTGTCACAAATCCATCGCTTCAACCGTCTAATGACAGTATGGAAGACACACAGCACACTTTTAACCCCCTGCGCCCTCGCTTAAAGGGCATCGCCTACCGCATGCTCGGCTCCACCGCCGAGGCCGAGGAGGTGGTGCAGGACGCCTGGCTGCGCTGGCACGAAGCGGCTCCGGCTGTCCTTGACAGCGCCGAAGCCTGGCTGGTCACCGTGACCACGCGCATTGCCATTGACCGGCTGCGCGCCGCTAAGGTGGAGCGCGAGCACTACGTGGGCACCTGGCTGCCGGAGCCTCTGTTGTCCGAATCGCCGGCCACGCCCGAACAAACCGTCGAGCGCGCCGATGATGTATCCATGGCCTTTTTGAGCCTGTTGGAGCGCCTGGCGCCCGAGGCGCGCGCGGCCTACCTGATGCGCGAAGTGTTTGAGGCCGGCTATGACGAAGTGGCGCACACCTTGGGCAAAACCGAGGCTGCCTGCCGCCAGCTGGTGCACCGCGCCAAAACACAGCTGCGCGAAGATAGGCCGCGCTATCTGGTGCCCCGCGAGACGCACCTGCGCCTTTTGCGCGACTTTGCTGAAGCGTCTTCGAGTGGCGACTTTGGGGCCCTCAAATCAATGCTGGCAGAGCAGGCTGAGTTGATTGGAGATGGTGGTGGCAAAGTGCCCAGCTTTGGTCGGACGCTGCTCGGGGGCACGCGCATTGCACAACTCTACTGGGCCACCAGCCTGCGAAACGGCAACGCGCTGCGCGTGGAGTTGGCGAACATCAATGGCGCGTGGGGCTTGCTGCGGTTTATCGACGGCGTGCTGGAGTCGGCCCAATCGTTTGAGACCGATGGCGAGCGCATTGTGCGTATTCATGTGCAACGCAACCCCGACAAGCTGGCGCAATTGGCAACCACTTGGCAGCCGGGGACATCGTCCACAGAACATTGAATGGGGGCTGTCACAAAACGGCAGCGCCCGCCGTCTTCTGGGTATGTGCATCTCAATGTCGAGTCACTAAACCTTGAAAGAACGCCATGAACGAAGCTCGCCTCCCCTGGACCAAACTCGCGCCCAAAACCTACCAAGCCATGGCCAATGTGAGTGCGGCCACGGCCAACTCCACCTTGGGCATGCCCATGATTGAGCTGGTGCAGACCCGTGTATCCCAAATCAATGGCTGCGCCTTCTGTTTGGACATGCATGTGCGCGACCTGCGCAAACACGGAGAGACCTGGAAGCGCATAAACAGCCTGCCCACGTGGCGCGAAGTCAACCTCTACACCGAGCGCGAACGGGCTGCACTGCACTGGGCTGAAACACTGACCCAGATTGCGGGTGGACATCGCGACCACGACAAGGCGTTTGCCGGTTTGAGCGGCCATTTCAGCGAACAGGAAATCGTGGATCTGACATGGGTGGTTGCACAAATCAATGCATGGAACCGCATGGCCATTGGCATGCACCAACCGCCATCCGAGGAAGCACTGGCTTAAGGGTTCGCACACTCAGTTACCGGGCCGCTGCTGTGGAGTCGATCGTTGATGGGTCACCTTTCAGATCCACTTTGCTATCAAAAAGGAAGCTGCTTGCGCATATTCCACGAGGGCTAGAGGCCGATTTGGCTTATAGCCCTCCCACTCACCGAAGGCAGCAAACCCGCTTTAGTTCAATCGTGATCTCAAATCCGCCAGAAGCCAGCGACCCGCACGCCCAGGGGGGCGTTCGCGCAGGTGGGCGGCGTAGATCGTCAGGCCTTCGACAGGGGTTTGGTCGCCCGCAATGTCTATCGGCACCAGCAGTCCGGCCGCCAGTCCGTAGTTGGGGCTGCCAGGATCTACCGGGTCGGACAACACCAGTTGCACGTAGGGCGCCAAGTCATCGCGCTCGGCCGGCCGCCCCAATGTGGCTAGCGGGTGGTCGCGCGCTACCACGGCTTGTAGCCGCACCTGCATGAGCGGGACGGCCACCATATCGTCTGGCACCACGGGCAGTAGCACGCAGAGCCCTAAGTCTGCCGTCTTGCTGCGCAAGCGGCGCAACGAGCCACCAAAACCTTCCGTCGAGAAGGTGACTGGCAGATCGGGAAACGTGCCGTTCAACGCACGAATACTTTCGATCAGCGGGCTCGACGGAATGGGTGGGTCGATAGCGAGCGTTAATTCGGGCTCTACCCCAGCGCGCGTGCTGGCGGCCACGGCTTCCAATTGTTGGGCGCTGGCCAACACCCTGCGCGCCCGATCGACCAGCACCCGGCCAATCTCGGTCAGCGCGGGGCGGTGCCCGCTGCGGTCAAACAGCAGCACGCCTTGCACCTGCTCCAGCGCAGCCACCGCCTGGCTGATGGACGACTGCGCCCGGTACAGCTTGCGCCCCGCGGCGGAAAAACTCCCCGTGTCGGCAATGGTGACCAGAACACGCAGCTGGTCGAGGGTGCACGCCGCTTCGTGACCGACTGACAAGCCGCACACCCGCAGGGCGATGTGGTGGTGCGCGATCTGGCCGACACCCTACTGCCCCGCGTCAATGGGCCTTGGTTGGCGGCCTACTTCACCCCAGAAGACAAGCTAACGCCCGACATGAAAGAGACGCTGCACATGTCGGACACGCTGGTAGCGGAGCTGCTCGCCGCTGACCACATCGTGATTGCCAGCCCGGTTTACAACTACAACATTCCCGCTGCGCTCAAGGCGTGGATCGACCACATCGTGCGCAAAGGCCACACAATAGGCTTCGACGGCAAAGGGTTGGTCACGGGCAAGAAGGCGACCGTCTTGATCGCGTCGGGCGGGGTGTACACCGGGGGCTCCCCCATCCGCGACCGGAACATTGCAGAGCAATACCTGCGGCTGATACTGAACGTCATCGGCATCACCCATGTGACCGTGGTGGCAGGCGGCTTTGGCGTAAACAACAGGTGGGGAGCGCCGCATCCGTTGAATACCTTGCTTGTGCAATTTTGCTATAAAAATGGAAGCTGCTTGCGCAATATCCACGAGGGCTAGCGGCCGATTTGACTCATAGGCCTTCGACAGAGGGCAGCGAGCCCGTCCTGTAACACCGAAAGTTTGAATTCTTTTTCAACATGGTGTCGAATTGACAGTGCCCCGTTCGACTAATCAAACATGGGGCCTAAGGAGGGAACCCTTGGTTTCAAACTAACCGAACTACTTGAAGGAGCCCGCTATGACCAAGATAAAGAAGAACACCATTTGCCTTTGGTACGACTGTGATGCAGAAGAAGCCGCACACTTTTACGCTCGCACATTTCCTGACAGTAGCGTCGACGCGGTGCACCGTGCGCCCGCTGACTATCCGGGCGGCAAGGCGGGCAACGTGTTGACTGTTCAATTCACGGTGTGTGGCATACCGTGTTTGGGCCTGAATGGCGGAAGTGTGTTCAAGCAAAGCGAAGCCTTCTCGTTTCAAATTGCCACCGACGACCAAGCGGAAACAGACCGGTATTGGGCTGCGATTGTGGGCAACGGCGGCGCCGAGAGCGAGTGCGGTTGGTGCAAAGACAAATGGGGGCTATCGTGGCAAATCACACCCCGTGTTCTGACCGAAGCGATGGCTGCAGGCGGTGACATCGCCAAGCGCGCGTTCAAGGCCATGATGACGATGCGCAAGATCGACGTATCAAAAATTGAAGCTGCGGTGCGCGTAGCGTCGAACCTAAAACAACCCCAAGGAAACTAAACCATGACCACCAAACCCGCATCCTTTGTTTGGCACGATTTGATTACCACGGACGTGGCCGCAGCCAAAGCCTTTTACGCACAGGTGATTGGATGGAACATGCAATCCTTCCCCGGCAACGATGACTACACCGTCGTGTCTGCTGGCACCGTGGGCGTTGGCGGCATCATGGCCATTCCGCCTGACGCGTGTGAGCGTGGCGCGCCAGCCTGCTGGCAAGGCTACATTGCGGTCGACGATGTTGATGTCTATGCAGCCCGCATCCTGTCGCGCGGTGGTGCCATCATTCGCCCGGCGTCGGACATCCCCAACGTGGGACGATTCGCGCTTGCCGCCGATCCGCAAGGCGCAGTTTTCATTATTTTCAAGCCCCATAGCAGCGAGCCCATGCCCAGCGCCGCACCGACGACACCCGGATTGGTGGGTTGGAATGAACTGCATGCAGTCGACGGATTGAAAGCGTTTGATTGGTATGCCGAAATGTTCGGCTGGACCCAAAGTCAAGACATGGACATGGGGCCTATGGGTATCTACCGCCTCTTTGCCACGGGCGGCGAACCGGTGGGCGGCATGATGACCAAGATGCCCGAGATGCCAACACCATTCTGGGCGTATTACTTCAATGTGGAATCCATTGATGACGCCATTGAACGCACGACCAAGGCAGGCGGCAAAGTGATCAATGGCCCGCATGAGGTGCCAGGCCCCATGTTCATTGTCAACTGTCAGGATCCACAAGGTGCTTGGTTTTCGATGGTGGCGACCAAGCGTTGATCGTCCCGCTTACAGTATTCCTTGGTGGGCGGCCTTCACCAATTCACAACCCATTGACCGAAGGCAGCAAACCCGCCAGGTGCTTGCGCCCCATCGGCGTCACAGACAGCGCGCGCTCGCCTTCGTAGCGGCGCAGCCAGCCTTGTTGCAGACAGTGCGCCTTGGGCAGCTTGCCCGCCATCAGCTTGCCCAAATGCCCGCTGGCCGTGGCTGGCGTAACGGACGCGGCCCGCGCCAGCTCGCCCGCGCTGGCGATGGTTATGCCACTGTTGGCCCGCCAGCGGGTAGCTGAGCATGCTCGCACGCGTGGCGTCGGCAATCACCGCGGCCACGCTGGCCAGCTTGGGCTCATACATGAGATGGGTGGGTGTGGCTGACGGCGCAGCAGAGGGGGCGGATTTCATGCGGCTTCAATATAGCCGGTGGGTGCCTGCAGGTAGCTGGCGGGCACCGGCTGGGGGAAGGGGCGCTCTTCCTTCAGAATGAAGCGCTCGCGCTTGTGCAAACGCAAAATTGGCTTGTGTCTCGCCGTCCTCACGCAGCCGCTGGTGGTAGGCCTCATACGCCGCCAGGTAGGGGAAAGAGATCAACCCCTAGGCCTCGTAGTTGCTGCCCTCGTGCGGCACAAAGTAGCCCAGCAAATGCCCGCCCAGGGGGGGGATGATGCGGGCTCAGTTTTCAGCATAGGCCGTGAACCGGTCTTTCTTGAACGGGTCGATTTCGTAGCGGATGAAACAGGTGA
>JBBQBG010000252.1:0-5770 GCA_038317285.1 Burkholderiales bacterium
CGTACCCGAGTGGGTGGCCCGCGTAGGCCCCAGCGAGCTGACCTACAGCGCCGGTGCCACCCAAGCGTTTGAAGACCGTCTAAAACGCCTGCGTGCCAACACGGGCGGCACGACCGCGCTGTACACCACGGCCCGGCCCGAATGGCAGTTTGACGCCGCCCTGGGCCAGCGCAAACTGCTGGACGCACTGCAAGCCGCCAGCCTGGCCAGCTGGAACGCACAAGACCTGCCGCTGGCACACGCCGCCTGCGCCGCACTCTTAGGCTATGCCGAACACACCCAAGGCCGCGCGCTGACGCATATCAGCGCCGTGCAGGTGCAGCGCGACGGCGAACTGATCGACCTGCCACCCACCACGCGGCGCAATCTGGAGTTGACCCAAACCCTGCGCGGCGAAGACTCACCCACTCTCTTCTCGCTGTTGGACACCTGCATGACCGGCATGGGCAGCCGCATGCTCAAGAGCTGGCTGCTGGCACCCCGGCGCGACCGCGCGCAGGCGCAGGAGCGGTTGGATGCTATTGCCACACTGCGCAGCGGCACCGTACAAACCTCCTCGTTGGCGCTGTGGCAAGCACTGCGCCTGCAGCTCAAGGGCAGTGCGGATGTGGAACGCATCACGGCCCGCACCGCGTTGCGCCAGGTGCGCCCACGTGAGCTGGTCGCTCTGGTCGTAACGCTACAAAAAACAGAGCTACTGGCTGAGGTTCTACGTGGGCTAGAGGCCTATTTGGCAAATATCGCTATGGACTTGCAGCCCCCCGTGGATTGCGCCACCCTGCTGCTGCAAGCCATTGCCGCCGAGCCCGCTGCCCTGGTGCGCGACGGGGGTGTCATCGCCACCGGCTTTGATGCGGAGCTGGACGAGCTGCGCGCTATTCAGACTAACTGCGACGACTTTTTACTGGACTTGGAGGTGCGCGAGCGTGCCCGCACCGGTATTGCTAATTTGCGGGTGCAGTTCAACAAGGTGCATGGCTTCTACAGTGAGGTGACCCAAGGCCAAGCCGACAAAGTGCCAGACGACTACCGCCGCCGCCAGACGCTGAAAAACGCCGAACGCTTCATCACCCCGGAGCTGAAGGCCTTTGAAGACAAGGCCCTGAGCGCGCAAGAGCGTGCGCTGGCCCGTGAGAAGTGGCTGTTTGAACAGGTGCTGGACCGGTTGCAGGCCTACGTGCCCATGCTGACCCGCACGGCACGCGCACTGGCGGCGCTGGATGCCCTGTGCGCGCTGGCCGAGCGATCGTTGACGCTAGGTTGGTGCGCACCGCAGTTTGTCGTGGAGCCCTGCATCGATATCACCCAAGGCCGCCACCCGGTGGTGCAGGCGCGCCTGGCCGAGTTGTCTAGCGGCAATTTCATCGCCAACGACACCCGGCTGGGCCCCAAGCAGCGCCTGCAAATCATCACCGGCCCGAACATGGGCGGCAAGTCAACCTACATGCGCCAGGTCGCGCTGATCGTCTTGCTGGCTTCCATCGGCAGCTACGTACCCGCCAGCGCCTGCCGGCTGGGGCCGATCGACGCCATCCACACCCGTATCGGCGCGGCAGACGATTTGGCCAACGCCCAGTCCACCTTCATGCTGGAGATGACAGAGGCCGCGCAAATCTTGCATGCCGCCAGCCCCCACTCGCTGGTGCTGATGGACGAGATCGGTAGGGGCACTTCCACGTTTGATGGCTTGGCGCTGGCATCGGCGATCGCCACCCAGTTGCACGACAAGACCCAGGCTTTCACGCTGTTCGCCACCCACTACTTCGAGCTGACCGAGTTCCCCGCCACGCACCACAGCGCGCTCAACGTGCACGTGAGCGCCACCGAATCGGGGCGCGACATTGTGTTCCTGCACGAGATTCAGGGCGGCCCGGCCAGCAAGAGCTACGGCATACAGGTCGCCCGCCTGGCTGGCATGCCGGCAGCCGTGCTGAACCAGGCACGCCACACGCTGGATGCGCTGGAGTTGCAGGCTACCGAATCCCAGGCGCAAGTGGATTTGTTCGCCGCACCACCCGCTATGGAAACCATAGCGGCTTCTGCACTGGATGTGAGGCTTGCAGCCATCAACCCCGATGTGTTGAGCCCGCGGGAGGCGTTGGAGGCGCTGTACCAGTTGAAGGCGTTGGCAACGAAGTCTTGACGCATTTTTCTTCATGCAGCATGATTGCATGAAAGACAGGAGTTCCACATGCTCAAAGAAGTCGGTGCCAGCGGCCAGATCTCGCTGGGTAAGAAATATGCCGGGCAACTGTTTGACTTGCAAGCCGCTGATGACGGCAGCATCGTCTTGCGGCCCGTAAGAGTGGTGCCTGCGACAGCGACCGCCACAGTGCAGGAAACGCAAGCGCCTTACCGCGTTACACCCGCGGCGCAGCAAAGCAACCGCGAATGGGCGGAAACCCACGCACAAGACATAGCGCTATACAACGCCTGGGCAAGCCAGTCGGAACCCTATTCGCAGCGTGTACGCCGCTGGCGCGAACAAGGTACAACAACTGCTGAGCAAACCCATGGCACGGTTTGACATCTACCCCAACCCAATTCCCCAGGACCGTGCCGATTTCCCCTTTGTGATGGACATCCAGAGCGATCTGCTCTACCGCTTCGCGGAACGGGTTTGTGTTCCCTTGGTGCGCGTCGGGTTCATTCCGGGACTGACCGAGCGATTCAACCCTACGATCTCTTTCAATACCGACACAGTGCGTTTGCATCCACTGGGTATTGCAGTGTTTTACGTGAATGAGCTGCGCACCTGTGTCGGCACGGCCAAGGGCCAATTACTGGAAATAGAAACCGCGCTGGATATGCTGTTGCGCGGTTATTGACACCCTTTTTCCCATCCGAATGACACCTCAAGAATTTATTGCCAAATGGGGGCCGGGTGGGCCCGCCCATGACCTCAATGAGCGCCAAGGCGCGCAGCCCATTTCGTAGGGCTTTGCCAACTGCTGGGTGTGTCGGCACCCGGCAGCTCGGGCGACTAAATCTTTGAACAAGGCACATTGGTACTGGGCGAGGCGCGTGGCTATGCCGATGTGTTTTACCGCGACCACTTCGCGTGGGAAAACAAAGCCCCTGGCCGCAACCTCGACCTGGCGCTCAAGCAACTCCTCACCTACAGCCTGGCACTGAGCAACCCGCCTCTGCTGGTGGTGTCTGACCGCCTGACCACCCGCATCCACAGGCAGTTCAACGGCCACCCCAGCGAGGTTCACACCGTGCTGCTGCACGAGCTGGACCAGCCAGAGAAGCAGGCGCTGCTGCGCCGCCTATGGCTGGACCCAGAAAGCTTTCGCCCCAAGAAAACCAGCCGCGACATCACCGAGGCCGCTGCCAAAAGTTTCGCCACCTTGGCCGAGGGCCTGATCGCATCCTGCCCAAACTCGGCTGCGAAAAGCTACTGGCAGAACGCACGCTGACCAAGCTGTACAACCAGCGCCCGGCGTGGCTGAACAACGCGCACCAAGCCTTGGACAAAGCAGTGGCTGCAGCCTACGGCTGGACGGACTACACCCCAGACAAGCCCGACGCGGAAATTTTGAAACGCCTGTTGGCCCTGAACTTTAGCCGTTGCAAGTAGGTGTGGCCGAAAAGGTATCCACGTTAGCCTTCGGGGTCCACGGCAACGCGCTAAAACGATTCCCAGTCGTCCGTGCCCTTGTCTGCGGTCTTATTCTGCGCAAGGCTCAGTGGTTTGGCACTGCCTCCCGTGGGCTTGGAGATAGTGCGCTGGGCAGGTTTGGGAGCGGCCGGCTTGCCAAAGGCGAGCTTGGTTGCCGTCTTTGGTGCCACGGTCGCGCGACGCGCTGTGCCAGACCCCACATGGTCTTGCGCCCCGAGTTTGAAGACCGCAACGACCTGAACCAAATCCGCCGCCTGATTCTGCAGGCTGCTGGCTGCAGCGGCCATTTCTTCAACCAGTGCGGCATTTTGCTGGGTCACCTGGTCCATTTGCACCACCGCCTCACCCACCTGCGAGACACCGGCGGCTTGTTCGTTGCTAGCGGCGCTGATTTCACCCATCAAATCCGTCACACGCCGGATGGAGCTCACCACCTCGGACATGGTGGTGCCAGCCTGGTCTACCAGCGCGGTGCCTTGTTCAACCCGCTCCACGCTGGCGTTGATTAGCATCTTGATCTCTTTGGCCGCCTCGGCAGAGCGGCCCGCCAGACTGCGAACCTCAGACGCCACCACGGCAAACCCACGGCCCTGTTCGCCCGCGCGGGCAGCCTCTACCGCTGCATTGAGCGCCAGAATATTGGTCTGAAAGGCGATGCCGTCAATCACGCTGATGATGTCGCTGATCTTGCGGCTGGCATCGTTGATGCCTTTCATGGTCTCCACCACCTGGCCCACGACCTCGCCTCCGCGGACGGCAACGGTTGATGCGCTCATAGCCAACTGGTTGGCTTGGCGTGCCGAATCGGCATTTTGTTTGACTGTGGCAGACAACTCTTCCATCGAAGCAGCGGTTTCCTCCAGTGCACTGGCCTGCTGCTCGGTACGAGCCGACAAGTCGTTGTTGCCCTGGGCGATCTCCGAACTGGCAGTGGCCACGCTTTCGGAGCCGCTGCGCACGTTGGACACCACCTTGACCAAACCCGCCTGCATCCCCTGCAAGGAGTGCAACAGTTGGCCAATTTCATCTTGGCTGTCGGCACGTATGGGGAAGGTCAAGTCGCCCTGCTCCACCGCCGTGGTTGCCTCCATGGCCTGCGCCAAACCGCGGGTGATACCCCCGATCAACACCCAGCCAAACACAACAGCGAAGGCTACCCCTCCCAGAATAAGGCCCCAAGACACCAAACGCGCGATGTCATACCGAGACTGGGCCGCTTCAAACTCGGCCTTGGCCTCTGCAAGTTGTATGTCGTTGAGTGTGGAAATTGCCTTACGGACAGGCTCATAGAGTGGGCGCGCTTTCTCCAAACTTAGTTTTTTGGCTTCGTCAAAGTTTCCAGCCTTCAATGCCGCCAAGGTAGGTGCAATACCTTCCACAAGGAATTTAGCACGCACCTCTTCCAGCTGTTTTGCCACTTTTGCTTCTTCAGGCGTAGCCTTGGTGGCCGAGTAAGTCTTCCACAGCTTGTCAATCTCAATCCTATTCTTTTCAAATTCGGCCATTCCACGCTGACTCTCCTCTGGCGTGGCGTACGCGACCATACCGACCAGCGCGAGGAGATTCTCCAACAACAGTGCTTGCACATCGGCTAGCGTGCCCATCGGTACTGTCCGGTCCTCGTACACCGTTTTCAGCCCTGCATTGGTTTGGGCCAACCCCCGCAGACCGAACAGCCCCAGCACGAGCATGATGGCGGACATCACCGCGATCAACGTATACAGCCGAACCGAAATTTTGAGATTTTTCATTGCTTGCCTTCTGTAAAAACACTGAAGAAGTATGCATGGCGCTTACCGTTTCGCAAGGCCAATCTTCCCGAGTTTTGAGCATTGCACAAAAGCTCGCGTGGTGGAAAGTATTTGCCCAATGCTGGCCCCGATACACTCTAGGTACATTCCCTAGCGCCTTATAAATCCATGACCTACTGCGTAGCCATCAAACTCAACGCCGGCTTGGTGTTTCTCTCAGACTCCCGTACCAACGCGGGCCTGGACCAAATCAGTACCTTTCGCAAAATGATCGTTTACGAAAAGCCAGGCGACCGCTTCATGGTGCTGCTGTCGGCGGGCAACCTGAGCATCTCGCAGTCGGTGCGTGAAATCTTGCAAGTGGAGAAACTGCAAGATAACGAAGGCGACGAAG
>JBBQBG010000253.1:0-5755 GCA_038317285.1 Burkholderiales bacterium
TGCGCAGCTTTTCGTAAGCCGCCTGTTCACTCAGGCCCTGGCGTTGCATCAGCAGACCCTTGGCCCGATCGATGACGCGGCGGTTTTTCAGCTCTGTGCTGAGGCCCTGCAGTTCGGTTTTGGCATCGGCCAGCTCGGCGCGCAAGGCCTGGTCCTGCTCGAAGCGGGCCATGGCGACATCCAGAATGGGGCGTATGCGTTCGGGCGACAAGCCCGCCACGATATAGGCAGACACACCCGCCGCCACGGCAGCGCGGGCGTTGGAGGTGTCGCTGTCGTTCGTGAACATGACGATGGGACGGCGGGCATCACGCGTGGCCATCACGACGTGCTCCAGCGCATCGCGGGCCTCACTTTCGGCGTCCAAAATGATCAGGTCGGGCTGCAGCTGGGCCAGACGTTCGTGCAGAAAGGTGTCGGCTGGCAAAGACGCTACCAGGTTGAAGCCGCTTTCCAGCAGGCCAATGCGCAGACTGCGCGAGCGTTTGGCTTGGTCGATCGCGTGGGCGTCCTCCGGGTCTGCGACATCCAGGTCTGGAGCTATAACAACGATGCGCAGGGCTTCATGCATGGCGTTTGTCATGCAATAAACGCGCCAATTTCGTCTGGCTTGGGCGGGGCCGTCAGGCGCGGCGCCAATAGTGGTAGCGCCAGGCGGTGATAAACCCGACGCGCCGGTACAGTGCCAATGCCGCGCTGTTGCCTTCTTCCACCTGTAAAAACACCCGCTCCAGTGCACGGTCAGTCGCCGCGTCTGCCAAACCCGCAAGTACCCTGCTTGCCAAGCCGCGTCCGCGGCTGTTTGGCACCGTGCGCATGCCGTGGATGCTGGCCCAGCCCTGGCTGAATGCCGCCGTGCCGGCGGCAAGAGCCACTCCATCCTCCTGGATGCTGGCAAAGACCAAATGGGGGTTACGGCTCAGAGCCTTGACCCGATGGGTGCCATCCACAGGGTCAAATCCTTCTGCCAGATACGCCGCAGCCCAAGCCGGTGTGGGCGTTGGGCTCACGCTGGCGGGTTCTTCGAGGCAGGCTTGGCGCATCTGACGCACGTTGCCCACCTGTACCAGTGAGGGTTGCTGTGCCTGGTACCCAAGCCGCGCGAGTTCGGCGTGCAGCTTGCTCAGGCCGGGCACGTCGGCTACGCGAAATGCGGCTTGAAGGCCGCGTGCCGCGTAGCGGGTTTCGATCGGCTGCAGCATCGCGATGTCGATGTTGTTGTGGCGCAGGGGCACCGCACTTTTGGCGCGGCTAATGGTCGTGTTGTCAAAGGGTAGCAACCAGCCATCTAGTTCTTGCGTGTCTGGCGGGGCTACTGCGTCCAGCGTGGCGCGTTCCAGGCTGGCAACATCGCCATCGCTGAGTGGTAAAGGTGGGCTGTTCATATGGTTTTTGGGTCGATGGCCTATTGTGCCAAGCCTGACGACAGGGCTTATCGTGCCGGCGTGATTAGCCCGTACCGCATAAACTCTGTGCCCTATGGTCGATGAAAAACTGCTGGTACTAGGAATCGAATCGTCGTGTGATGAAACTGGCGTGGCTTTGGTGCAATGGCAAGGCCAGGGCATGCCTACACTGGTGTCACACGCGCTGTACAGCCAGATCGAGATGCACCAAGCCTTTGGTGGCGTGGTGCCCGAACTGGCCAGCCGCGACCACATTCGCCGAGTGTTGCCATTGACCCAGGAGGTGCTGGCAGAAGGTGGTCGTTCCCTCGCCGATGTGGATGTTGTTGCCTACACCCGTGGCCCCGGTTTGGCCGGCGCGTTGTTGGTGGGGGCGGGAGTAGCCTGTGCGTTGGGCGCGGCATTGGACAAACCGGTGCTGGGCGTACACCACCTGGAGGGACATTTGCTATCACCCTTCCTAAGCGTGGACCCACCGCAATTTCCGTTTGTCGCCTTGCTGGTATCGGGGGGCCATACGCAATTGATGCGAGTCGATGGGGTAGGGCGCTATGCATTGTTGGGCGAAACTATTGACGATGCGGCGGGTGAAGCCTTTGACAAGTCGGCCAAGCTGATGGGGCTGGGTTACCCCGGCGGACCGGCGCTGTCAAAGATGGCGGAGCAGGGCGACCCGGCAGCCTATAAATTGCCACGTCCGTTGTTGCACAGTGGCAATCTGGATTTTTCGTTCGCGGGTCTCAAGACTGCCGTGTTGGTGCAGGCGCAGCGCATGGTGGCTAACGCGGCTGCCTTGAAGGCCGGCTTGCCGGCTGTCACTGCGCAATCCAATGGTGGTAGCACCGAGGGCTTTGACGTGTTGCCGTTGGCGCAGCGCTGCGATTTGGCAGCATCGACGCAGGCGGCCATTGTGGAAGTGCTGGTTAAAAAATCCATGGCGGCATTGAAGCAAACCGGCCTGCAGCGCCTGGTCGTTGCCGGTGGCGTGGGTGCCAATCGCAGTTTACGCGCGGAGTTAAATGCGGCATGTGCCAAGCGCCAAGTGCGCGTGCACTACCCCGAGTTGCATTTGTGTACCGACAACGGCGCCATGATTGCCATGGCGGCTGCGATGCGATTGCAAAGTGGCCTGCAAAACGCCAGCAAAACTTACGCGTTCGACGTCAAACCACGTTGGCCTCTGGAAAGCTTATGAACAGGGCACTGACCCTGCCCGACGATCGGGTGGCTAGTGAAGGGGATCAAGAAACGGAGTGTCGGGGTCACTCACATAGAAAATGATGAGCCGCAAAGGGTCAGTACTGCTGCGGTTGTAGCCTGTCATCTTCACGTTCGGCGGCTCGACGAATGCCTCTCCCGCCTTTACAACGGTTGGCGGGCGTCCCTCCAGCTCCAACGTAAATGCACCTTCCAATATGTACACCGTTACCGGAAAACGGTGCGTGTGGAATACGGTCGCATCACCGGGTTTGAAGCTCGCGGTGAGGACCCGCACCTCTTGCTTGTCGCTCTTGGGCATACCAGAGACGACTTGGCCCATGACGAGATTGGGTTTGGCGGTATCGTGGCCTTGTGCTGTGGCAAGCGATCCCGCGCACCAACAAGCGACAACTAAACGGGCAAGAAAAGGAATCTGCGACTTCATGTGTTGCTCCTGGGCTTCGGTGGTAGAAGGACGTGTTTCCGACGTAGGCCTGCCCCTTCGAAGAGCGGCACCTCGACTATCGTAGTCCTTTGAATCACCCTTGCCAAGAAGAAGCGCCGCTCAAATAGGGCGGCGCTTTTCGCTAGTGGGGTGCGCCTGGGCGCACCGCCTGCTTATTGAATCGTCAATTCAGCCGCGTTGCTGACGGGCACTTTTTTCACAAGCTTCAGGGTCAACACGCCGTTTTCCAGCTTGGCTTCGCTGGTCGCGGTGTCGATCTCAAGTGGCAGCTCATACGCAGCGTTGTAGCGGCGGCTGGCACCTTCCTTGCTGCTGATGCGAACAATAGCGCCTTCGATGGCGATGCCCAGTTGGTCTTTCGCAATGCCGGGCATATCCAAGGTCAGCGTGAAACTGGTTTCGTCTTGTGCATAGGTGACGGCTTTGCTGCTGCTGCTGCTGCTGGTGCGCAACGCTTCGTCCATGAAGCGCTCCAGTGTGCGGCCGGTGTTGGCGTATGCGTGGCGGTGCAGGTTGGGGTGGGTGGTCGTAGCAAAAAACATGGTGAATCTCCTATTACACTGCGCGGCTCTCACAGCGATCGCCGCATGGATCTAAGCTGCGACTGGTTCCCCAATTTTCAAGAAAAAAAACCTATGTTTATTGTTCTCCGTAAGGCCTTGAAAATCGTGTCTACGGTGCTATGTGTATTGCCCCTGGCCAGCGGCATAGCCACAGCGCAGACCGCCTCTGCAGCTCCCCTCAAGCTGGCCATGATCGAGGCTCTGAGTGGCCCCAATGCCGCCCCCGGTGAGGCCGTGTTTCGCAATCTGGCTTGGGCGGTTGAGCGCGTCAATGCGAGGGGTGGTGTGAAGCTGCCAGCTGCGGCTGGGGGCAACCAGATGCTGGTGCTGGAGCGCTACGACAGCAAGGGCCAAAACGAAGAGGCTTTGTCGGCACTGCGCTCTGCTATCGACAACGGATCACGCGTGGTCTTGCAAGGCAATTCATCAGCCAATGCGGCGGCTCTGATTGATGCTATCAACAAACACAATGAGCGCGACCCGGCGCGGCGGGTGCTGTTCCTGAACTACTCCGCAGTAGACCCCACACTAACCAACGAGAAGTGCAGCTTTTGGCATTTTCGCTTCGATGCCCATGCCGATATGCGCATGGCCGCCTTGATGGATGTCATCAAAGACGATAAGGCGCTCAAAGGCGTGTACCTGATTGGCCAGGACTACAGCTTTGGCCAGTCAGTGCTGCGCGAGGCGCGGCGTCAGTTGGGCGTACAGAGGCCAGATGTGGCTATCGTTGGGGAAGAGTTGCATCCCATGGCGCGCATCAAGGACTTTTTGCCCTATGCCAACAAGATCAAGGCCAGTGGAGCGGGGGCGGTCATCACTGGCAACTGGGGCAATGACCTGACCTTGTTGGTCAAGGCTGCCAAGGAGGTAGGCTTTGACGGCAAGTTCTACACCTTCTACGGCAATGCGCTGGGTGCACCGGCGGCCATTGGCGATGCCGGCATTGGTAAGGTTGTGGCCGTTGCCGACTGGTTGCCCAATGTCCAGACGGCAGGTAGCGAAGCGTTTTACAAGTCGTTTCGCAGCCGCTATCCGCTCGCATCAGACGACTACGTGCACATGCGCATGCAGTTGCTGGTTGAGGCCTTGGCGCAAGCGATGGAGACCGCTGGCAAACAAGCAGCCAGCGGTTCCGGTGGATGGGAAATTGCCGCGATAGCGACCCAGTTGGAAAAGGCCAAGGTGAGCCTCAGCGGCCAAGCGGGCGCCATGCGAGCTGCCGATCACCAGTTCCAACAGCCACTGGTCGTTGGTGTCATGGACCGGCAAGGCACGCCGGGCGTTAAATTTGATGTAGAAGGCTCGGGCTATGGCTTTCGCGTTGTCAAGACTCTGACAGCCGACGCTGCGGAACTGCCCACCAGTTGCAAAATGCAACGCCCCTAATGATCCCAAGCGGCTGCGCCCCCGATCCCTTGCACGCTTGTCCCCATAACGGGCTATAATCGACAGGCTTTGCATTCGGCAAGGCGCACGCCAGGAGCAGTTCCAGCACCTGGCGCAAGTTGAAACCATACTTAGGAAATAGACATGATCGCATCCAGCATCAAAGCCGCTGTTGTCAAAGACAACGCCCGTAGCGCAACCGATACCGGTAGTCCAGAAGTGCAAGTTGCATTGCTGACCGCCCGCATCAACGAACTTATGCCCCACTTCAAGACCCATGCCAAGGACCACCACGGTCGTCGCGGCCTGGTTCGCATGGTGAACACTCGTAAGAGCCTGTTGACATATTTGAATCGTGTGGACCACGACCGTTATGTCGCGTTGATCGCCAAACTGGGTCTGCGTAAGTAAGCTGCGACTATCAGCGCTGCACCAAATGACAGACGCCTGAGTTAGTTCACTAGCTCAGGCGTTTTTTACTTCGGAGACGGCAAAAACAGGGCGAAGCTGTGTCATTCCACGGAAATTGGCGGTTCTTTTTGGATCGCAGTTTGAGTTTCTCTGGAATGGCATCGTGTTCTGCGTTGTTGCCTCCGGGCTTGGCAGGTGGCCTTTACCTGCCAGCGGGTTCCCGCACTATCAGGAGATAAAACAATGAGCATTTTCAACAAAGTCACCAAGACCTTCCAATGGGGTCAACACACTGTCACGATGGAAACCGGCGAAATCGC
>JBBQBG010000254.1:0-5727 GCA_038317285.1 Burkholderiales bacterium
GACCTTGGTGCGCGCACTCACGCGCATCGACATGAGCTCCGTCGTTTTCTTCATCGGAATCTTGCTGTCGGTCGCCGTGCTGGAACACACGCACATACTCTCAGGTATCGCCCAATGGCTGGCCAAGACAGTCGGTCGGCAGGACGTGATTGTGGTCATCATCGGACTGGTCAGCGCGGTGGTGGACAACGTTCCACTGGTGGCCGCATCCATGGGTATGTACAGCATTCAGCAGTACCCGCCAGACAGTTTTCTGTGGGAATTCATCGCCTATTGCGCTGGCACCGGTGGGTCCATCCTGATCATCGGTTCGGCCGCCGGCGTGGCGGCCATGGGCCTGGAAAAAATTGATTTCATTTGGTACGTGCGCAAGATCAGCGGCTTGGCGCTGCTGGGTTATCTGGGTGGCGCGCTGTACTACATTGCCGAAAACAGGTTCTTCCACTGAGCACGAACAGTCGCCCAAAGGCGCTGGGCACCACGGGTTTACCCACCCTCAAAACGCCCCGTACCGTCAGCTTTTCTAAAGCCAATCCTGGCTTTCCGCTATAGACTTTGCGCATGGCCCGGAGCCTTGCGCCGAGTCTGAGACAGCCCCACCCCTAGCGGAGAAAAAGATGAACGCCCTACTCAAGTTTTCAAGAGCGGTCGACTGGCTAAACACCCAGATCGGCAAACACGTCATATGGCTCATATTGGCCTCTACCGTCATCAGCGCCGTGAACGCCATCGTGCGCAAGGCGTTCAATGTGGGCTCCAATGCTTTTCTGGAGGTGCAGTGGTATTTGTTTGCCGCATCCTTCATGATTGCGTCGGCCTACACGCTGCTCAACGGTGAGCACGTCAAGATCGATGTGGTTTACAGCCACTTCTCCAAGCGCACACAAACCAAGATCGACATCTTCGGTTTCTTGTGTTTTCTGACACCGGTATGTGTGGCCATGCTGTGGTTTGGTGTGCCCTTCTTCCTCAAGGGATTGCATTCCGGTGAAATGTCCGGCAATGCCGGTGGCCTGATCCGCTGGCCGGTGTATTTGATGATGCCGCTGGGCTTTGGGCTGTTGCTGTTGCAAGGCTGGTCCGAGTTGATCAAACGCATCGCATTCTTGCAAGGTCTCATTGAGGACCCCACTGCGAAGAAGGTCGAGAAGACGGCCGAAGAAGAGCTGGCCGAGGCGATTCGCCTCTTGGCTGAGTCCAAAAACAAAGCCGTCTGATCGGGGAATCATCCATGGAATTTATTACTAGCAATATGGCCCCGATCATGTTCGCGGGGCTGATCGTCTTCTTGCTGATGGGCTTTCCCGTCACATTCAGCCTGGGCGCGTGCGGCCTGTTCTTTGGCTTCGTTGGTGTCGAGCTGGGCATGCTGCCCGAAGCGCTGCTACAAGCCCTGCCCTTGCGCCTGTTTGGCATCATGCAGAACGACACGCTGCTGGCCATTCCGTTCTTCACGTTGATGGGGCTGATACTGGAGCGCAGCGGCATGGCCGAGGACCTGCTCGAAACCATTGGCCAATTGTTTGGCCCGGTGCGTGGCGGTCTGGCGTTTGCCGTGATTTTCGTCGGCGCGCTGTTGGCTGCAACCACCGGTGTGGTGGCCGCATCGGTGATCTCCATGGGCTTGATCTCGCTGCCCATCATGCTGCGCTATGGCTACGACCGGCGCATTGCGTCGGGCGTGATTGCAGCGTCGGGCACACTGGCACAAATCATCCCGCCGTCTTTGGTGTTGATCATTCTGGCCGATCAGTTGGGTCGCAGCGTGGGTGATATGTACAAGGGTGCTTTCATACCCGGCTTTGCGTTGACCGCCATGTACGTGGGTTTTGTGGTCCTGGTCGCGATCTTCCGCCCTGCGATGGTTCCGGCCCTGCCCATCGAGGCCCGCACTATCCGCGAGGACGACGGCAAGAGCGGCCTGATGTCACTGTTGATTCTGACCATTGTTTCGACCGGTGTCGCCTTGTACTTTGGCCACCATTACGCTGATGTCTACAGTTGGTTCAAGGGCGAAAAAGTTGAATCTGTCGCCACGGACGAAACCATTGTTGTGGCCATGTGCGCTGGCGTGATGTTGGCCTTCGTGATCGCCTCTATCAACAAGCTGACCGGCATGGGTCTGCTGTCTCGTATGGCCGAGCGCGTGACCTTTGTGCTGATTCCCCCACTGCTGCTGATCTTTCTGGTTCTGGGCACCATCTTCTTGGGCATTGCAACGCCGACCGAGGGCGGTGCCATGGGTGCGATGGGCGCCATCATCATGGCCATGGTGCGTGGACGGCTGAGCATGAAGCTGTTGAAACAGGCGCTCACGTCGACTACCAAGCTTGCCAGCTTTGTGGTCTTCATTCTGGTGGGTTCGACCATCTTCAGTCTGGTGTTCCAGGGTGTAGACGGCCAGAAGTGGGTCGAGCACTTGTTGACCGGTTTGCCCGGTGGCCAGATTGGCTTCTTGATCGTCGTCAACCTGTTGATCTTTTTCCTGGCGTTCTTCCTGGACTTCTTTGAGTTGTCCTTCATCGTCGTGCCTTTGCTGGCGCCGGTTGCCGAGAAGCTGGGCATTGACCTGATCTGGTTTGGCGTGCTGCTGGGCGTCAACATGCAGACTTCGTTCATGCACCCACCCTTTGGCTTCGCGCTGTTTTACCTGCGCAGCGTGGCACCTGCCAAAGAATACGCTGACCGCGTCACTGCCAAAACCATTGCTCCGGTGACCACCATGCAAATCTACTGGGGCGCGGTCCCGTTTGTGATCATCCAGGTCATCATGGTTGCCTTGATCATCTTCTTCCCCGGCATCGTGTCCAGCGGTCTGGACAAGGAAGTCAAGGTTGACCTGAACCAGGTCCAGTTGCAGATGGAAGGCGAAAGCAAAGCTGCTGAAATGCCAACGGCCGATGCCCCGTTGGAAGGAGCCTCTGTTCCCGCGGGCAGCGAGGCCAAACTGGACGACAACGACCCCATGAAGGCCATGCAGGACTCCATGGACAAGGACAGCACCAAGAAGTAAAACACTGCTGTCGGCAACGCACATAGCCTGCAAGGCGATGCGCAACCAGAGCCCTGCCTAGCGGGGCTCTTTTTTTGCGTGTTTCGGACGGAAAGCGTGCGCTACAGCACGGTAATTCGGCAGGCATGCGGGCACCATGGAGTCTTTTGGAGCAAGCCATGAGCAGCAAGTACACCATCGCCGTTTTCGTCGGCAGCCTGCGCCGCGATTCTTTCAACCGCAAGCTGGCCCATGCCATGGCCATCTTGGCTCCTGCCGAATTCACGTTTGAGCAGTCGCAAATCGACGACCTGCCGCTATACAACCAGGATAACGATGACGAACCCGCAGCATGCGTGTTGCGTCTGAAAGCCGAAATCAAAAAGGCGCACGGACTGCTGTTCATCACGCCCGAATACAACCGCTCCATGCCAGGTGTGCTGAAGAACGCCATCGACCACGCATCTCGCCCTTACGGCCAAAGCGCATGGTCTGGCAAGCCGGCAGGGGTGTTGGGCGTATCGATTGGCGCTGCGGGCACCGCGATGGCCCAGCAGCACCTGCGCAACGTGCTGGCGTATTTGGATGTACCCACACTGGGCCAACCCGAAGCCTTCATCCAGGCCAAGGAAAATTTGTTCGACGCCAACGGCCGCTTGGGCGAAGGCACCCGTAGCTTTATGCAAGGCTGGATGGACAGCTACGTGGACTGGATCACACAGCACGCAGCCCGAAATATTTAGAAAAAATAGGCCCGCAGCCCTCGTGAAATATAAACATACAGCTATAAATACTGTAGCAAATTATTAAGAAGAACCCCATGTCAGCCATACCACTCAAGATGCCCCAAGAGTCTCCATGGACCACGCTGCTGGTCTCGCTGGCTCTGATAGGCATGCTGGCCCTCTTCTATTCGGTCGTCCATGGCGCCGTGCGAGCGGGCGACTTGCGCAAACAGGCCATTGCGGCCCGAACGGCCGATGTTCTGCGCTGCAAGGCCCTACCCAACTGGAACGACACCATGGCTTGCCGCAACGAGCTGACAGCCCGGGTGGCAGTCGAAGAGGACGCCCTGGTTGCAGCCCGATAAGGCGATGCAGGTTTTCGCCAGCTAGCGCGGCATATCGTAGTCCAGCTTTTGCACCGACCCTCGCCAATAAGGCAAGCGACCAGTTGGCGTCAGCCAGGCAACTTCAGCCTCCTCAGGCACCAGCATATTGCCATAGCGCTGGTAGCGGGACAGGCGCACTTCCCATGGCATGGGCACCATGACCCCGTTGACCAAGGCACTGCGCTGCGTGCTGCTGATGCGCTCGACCAGGCCATCGGCATTGAACTCGAATAGCACGCTCACCGTGAGGGGCCCATCGGCCAATGTAGCCGTCGCAGTATGGTCGTCAACCGCCGTCCACTGCACGCCCTGACTGGGCAACAGCGCGGTGGGGTACCACACACTCTCGGCAAAGTACCGGATCAACTCACCCCGCGCGATCTCTCCGGGGCCTTGCATGCCACCCAAGTCCAACAAACCGATCACCGAGGGTTGCAAACTGCCCTCACCCGCCACATAGGCATCGACCACCCGCACAAGTATGCCCGGCCACACGGTAACGGACGCATCCCACACAAACCCAGGTCGCTTGGTGGCGACGCGCTGCTTGGCAGTGAATGGCTCCCAGCGCTGCTCACCGGTGGTGCTTCGGTTTATCGTGCCAGCTTGCTCCAGATACAAGCCGCGCACAATGGGCTGATACATGTTCAAGGCCTGGGACAGATAACGCTGCACCACGGGCGGCAAGCCCTTCAGCTCCTCATCGTCATAGTGCTGCGGGCTTGTCTTGGGTGTTGCAGCCTCTAGCGCCTGCAAGCGCATATTGATGCCATTGACCCAGCGACCGCGGCCCAGGAGACCCAACACCAAGGACAAGGCGAACACCGTGACTGCCGCAATGGAGACCCACCGGATCACCGCCAATTTTCTGCCTGGATGGGCTGGCGTATAGCTGGGTACGACGCGGTCCGCCAGTGGCGGCAGGTGCGATGCGTCTGGTGCGGGTTGGGTTTCGTCAGGTCGTGGTTTCATGGGGTCAAAGGGATGCATGCAAATGGGCGACGCCAATGGGCGCACGAATGTGGGGGCGGACTATTGAACGCCACTGACCTGCATCATAGTAAAACGCCAGGCCTCAACCCAGAATGCGTGCCGGTACCAACCCTTACAGTGGGCGCCCCATGAAACGCCAGCCGTGGTGCAGAGCGCTCGGCACTTCGGCCTCTGGGTAGGCAGCGCAGTCCGTAAAGCCGGCGGCCAGGTAAAGGCGGTGGGCAGACGCCATGAAGGGGCCTGAGTCCAACAGCGCATGGCCGTACCCAAACGCCACGGCGTCGTCCAGCAAACGTCGGATGATGGTCTCACCGAGCTGACGGCCGCGAAACGCCGGGCGCACATAGACACGTTTGAGCTCACATACGCCCTCTCGCACCTTGCGCAGACCCCCCATGGCCGCCAACTGCCCTTCGCACTCGACCAGGTAAAAGATGCCGTCCGGCGGCGGCGCGCCACAAACCTTGTCAATGACGCTGGCCACATAGTCGGGAATCGGCATACCCACCAGCGCAGCAACGTTGACCCCAAGGGCCTTCTCAACTTCGAAGCTGTTCCACATCATGTACTCTGTGTTCAGGTCCAGCAGACGGCTGCGGTCGCGCATGGGGTCTGCGATGGTGAAGATGGG
>JBBQBG010000255.1:0-5716 GCA_038317285.1 Burkholderiales bacterium
CGCGGGCATCGACGGCTTGGTGGTGGAAGGGAGTGAAGGCGGCGGATTCAAGAACCCGGAAGAAGTCTCGACCTTGGTGTTGCTGCAGGCGATCCGCGCCAGGGTCAATGTGCCCATGATTGCCGCAGGTGGCATTTGCGATGGGCGCGGCATGGCCGCTGCGTTTGCCTGCGGGGCCGAAGGCATACAGATGGGCACCCGTTTTGTCAGCTGCACCGAGAGCCCCGTGCATGACAACTACAAGAATGCCATCGTGTCCGCCAAAGAGACCGGAACCTGGATTCTGAACACCAAGGCTTCGCCCTGCATTCGCGCACTCAAGTCCGAACGCACCCGTGTGATCCACGAAGCCGGCCTGATGCCGCCCGACACCTTCAAAGGCATTCAAGACGTCTATTTTGGAGGGAACATGGAGGCCGCACCGGCACTGGCCGGCCAGACCGTCGGCTTGATAACCGAAATCAAATCCGCGCAAGTCATCATTGAGCAGACGGTGGCCGAGTTCTTTGCCATCACTGAACGGCTGGGCGCGTTGGCGCGTGCCCGCGCATTCGGCTAGTAGACGGTTGGTTGGTCTTTTATGATTGGCAGACATCATGCTACGTATCACCAAGAGAGATCCCCACGCAGCGAACCGAAAAAATATTCGCGGCGGGTCGTAGCCAAGCGGTGCGGTTGCCGTTGGAGTTTCGCTGTGATCTCGTCACCGGAGATATGGTGTTGTCCCGCAAGCCGACCGCCTGGCAAGACCTGCTGTTAGAACGCCGCCCGGTCACCGCGCAACCCGCGCGCCGTGTTGCCCAAGTGGCAAAGACTTTAAGACAAAGGGTTTGATAAACAATTTGGCTGATAAAGCCCACAACAGGAGACAAACCATGAAACCAATCTACGAGCCCAACGCAAAACTAGACCTCAGCTTTACCCGCGTGGTCAATGTGCCCAGAGCGCTGGTGTGGCGCGCGTGGACCGAACCAGATCTGCTAATGCCATGGTTCTGCCCCTCACCCTGGAAGACGATGGACTGCGAAATTGATTTGCGCCCGGGTGGCCTGTTTCGCACCACCATGCAGTCGCCCGAAGGCGTTGACTATCCCAATGCCGGTTGCTACCTGGAAGTTGTGCCGCAGGAAAAGCTGGTTTGGACCAATGCGCTGCTGCCCGGCTACAGGCCCAGCAAACCAGCCACAACCCGGGGGGCTGACGACACCGAGTTCTTGTTCACCGCCATGGTTGAATTGGCCGACGCAGACCAAGGCACCCGCTACACCGCTACCGTCATTCATGCCGACGAGGCGGGCTGTCAAAAGCACGCAGCCATGGGCTTTGAGGGCGGTTGGGGCGCGGCGCTAGACCAACTGGTCGCTATGATTCAGCGGGGAATCTGAGACCACCCATGGTGCGCGGTGTTAGTCCTTTACATGCGGTGGGCCGGTGGCTTTTAAATCCCATTTGCTATCAAAAAAGAAGCTGATCGCGCATATCCCACGAGGGCCATAGGCCTATTCGACTCATGAGCCATTGCCCGGACGCAGCAAGCCCGCCAGGTGCTTGTGCCCCCACGGCGTCACCTCTAGCGCACATTCACCCTCATAGCGGCGCAGTCAGCCACGTTGCAGGCGGTGCGCCGGCAGCGCCTTGGCCGGTTTGGGCCTTGAACTGGTCTTTCTGGAACGGGTCGAGTTCGTAGTGGATGAAGCTGGTGATCGCTTTTGGGATTCCCCTGAAATGGTGATGCAGCGCAGTTTGGCGATGAAGGCGCTGGCGGACCCGTGCGCTTGTGCCTTGGCTACCGGCAGGCGCTCAACGTCAACCCCCTGCAAAAACCTGTGGTGTCGGTTGTTTCCAATAGACCCAACATACTTTAGACATCGACCATCCTTCTATTTCTTGGCCATCAGGTTCGAGCGCTGTAATTCATAGACGATGGAGCGTCCAAACCGTTCACCGCATTCCTTGTAGTCGTCTGAACATCCAAATCCCATCATGGTCATGGCGGTTTTGGACCGCCACACGACGCCGCTGGTGGGGTTGCTCGTTCTATTGCGGTCAAAGTATTGAAACTCCCAGGACAAACCGCTATCCCAATAGGGCTGCTGGCCTGGTTGTCGAGCGGTCATGTAGGACACAACCCTGGCGTGCATGACCTGGTCGCCGGTGATCTTTTTGGCCTGCTCGGCACTATCGTACGGACCGGTGGCGACGGACACGGTCGCCTCCACGCCGGCTTCCTTGAAACTATTGACAATGCCGGCGCTAATCCCTGTCACTGCCGCCGTGAACTTGCGTGCCATGAGTTCGCGTTTTTTGACTACGCTTTCGTGCGTTCCCGCAGTCCCCAACATAAAGGCGTCTTGCAGCGTGTCGGTCTGCAAGACAACGCTCAAATTGGTGATCTTCCCCGTGTAGTCCTGTTTCACCGTGGCGGGCTCGAATGTGGTGGTGCCACACCCGAGCAGCAGGGCGGTCAGAGAGACGCTGGTAAGTATTCTTTTCATCGCTATCCTTTGTGTCAGTCAGTTGAGGGAGCCGGTGCTAAAAGCCGCCTACATCTTAACGGTCTGACCCGTCGCTTGTCAGCCAAGGGCTTGACCGAGGCGAAGCTTCAACGCTTCGCCCGAACATCGGCATTGACGGCGTGCCGGAACATGAGCAAAACCTGACCGCGCTAGCCGATCTCCAACAGCGACCCGATCCGAGCGCACAGCACACCGCGCTTGGTCAAATGCTTGGGCATTTAGCGACAAGATTCGCGCGTGAATGGTTTCGGGGAGCTTCGGCATGAACGACATCATTGTGACGGGCCCCGGCCGGACTGTGCGCGGAGGCCGGCCGCTGGCGCTGGACTACCTGTTTGGGTAGCAAGGTATGGTTGTTATTGCCACCCGTGCCGCTCCACGGCACCAAGACCTGCCTTGCTGCGGCCTGGTGTACCGCACATGCCGCATGCTCACGCCTTGTTCGCAGGTTCCTGCCTTCGCTTGATAGCTGTGTTTCCCACCACACATACGGAATCTTCGCGGCTGCATATCCTTAGCCAATGAAGTGTTCATCATTTATCGCGCCGTCACACCTATGACTTGCTTGGTATTCAACTTTCATGATCCATTCGAATACCTGCGCACGCTTGGCAAGTACGCGCGCTTTCAATACGCTCTCCGAAAGAGAGAGATAGCGTTGCAGGGTTCTACCAACCCTGTGCTTTCACAGTTTGGCTTGGCTTCAGAAGTCCGTCAGTATGCCGCCCGAGACGTGCCGACTGAATGGCGATGCCCGTTTCAATCCGGTCGCAAAACATGACCCTCGACAGCACCCATAACGCTACGCGCATTCCACCGCAAAGTGGCGCGTCGTTTGAGCTAAAAAAGGGCGAAGTGCTTCGGGTGACCGACCCGGATGGCCAGCAGGTGTCGGATCTGTTCGCATTCAAGCTGGGGGACTTGGCCTGCAGTCTCTTCTTTGGGCGCAGCATTGACTATGCCAGTCGTTTGGCATTGACCACCGGGCATCACCCAAGCCGCTTTGGGAGCCTGTGCACTGCGTTTGAGGGCCACGGTGTCCGTCTTGAGCAGATTTCGACCACCTTCAACATCTTCATGAACGCCAAGGTCGAACCCGATGGTGCCGTTCGGGCGCTACCACCATTGTCTAAAGCAGGCGACTACATCGAACTGCAGGCCCAGATGGATATGGTGTGCGCGCTGACCGCATGCCGCTGAATATGCCAGACGTTGTCGCCACTGCCGAGCTGGTGTCGATGGGGCTACGGATGGCATCCTTGGGTTCGCAATCCGGCACATCGATAAAGGCTCCCGCGCGCGCGTCGACGCGTGATCCCTCGTATACGGTCGCGTGGGCCGCATCGCCCGCTGAAGTGCGCGAAGCCCAGCAGCTGCGCCACAGGGTCTTCTTTGAAGAGTTGGGGGCAAGCCTTCCGACTTATGGGAGCGGTCATGCTGATCTTGACCGCGACCGTTTCGATCCGTATTGCGCACACCTGATTGTTCGCGCCACGGGCCGAGGCCAGCGCGGTCAGGTAGTGGCGACCTGCCGCGTGTTGGCTCCCGATGCAGTGCTACAGGTTGGTGGGCTCTACGCCCAGAGCGAATTCGACCTTGAGCCCTTGTGTGATTTGTTGCCGTCCACACTAGAGATGGGGCGGGTGTGTGTGCACCCAGCCTGGCGTTCTGGGCTGATTGTGATGGCCATGTGGCGCGCGGTTGGGCAGAAGCTGGCAGCGCTGAAGCTTGACTGTGTTCTAGGGTGCTCCAGCGTGAGCGTAAAGGATGGTGCAGGCTTTGCGGTGCAGCTCTGGAAGCAGTTGCAGACAACACACTTGGCGCCTGCAAACCGCCAAGTTGTACCGCGCATTTCGCTGGCACTTACGCAAAGACTGGCAGCAACGGTAACTATTCCGCCCTTGATCGCTGGCTACCTGCGTTGTGGCGGAAAGGTCCTCGGTCCACCAGCCTTCGATGCGGTCTTTGAAACCGCAGATTTCCCCATGATCCTTAACTTGGCGGATATGCCAGCGCGCTACAACAAACGCATCTTTGGAGAACGACATTAACAAAGCCGGTCGCTTGGAGCAACTGCCCAAGTGGTTGAACCTGATACCTATGGTCACCCAGTGGCTTTGGCTGGCCATGCGATACCGCTCAATTACGCTGCCCTCGTCTTGCAACCCCGCTATCCTGACGGGGGGCATGGTGGGCGAGGGCAAGATGGATTACTTTGACACCATGGGCAACCTGGCACTCGCCTATGTAACCCCCACCGTGTGCGTGACATGCGACGGTGAGAAGAGTTTGGATCCTGTAGAAGCCGCCATGGCAGGTGCGGCCATCAACTACCCGGTAGTTGTGAAACCAAACCTTGGCTGGTGCGGTTATGGCGTGCGCAAGATTGCCGGCACGGGTGAAATGCTGGACTACTTAAAGGCTTATCCTTTGGGTGAACAGTTTGTCATTCAAGACTGGCTGGCCGATGCGGGTGAGGCGGGCATTTTCTACATGCGCCACCCCGACGGGCCTTGCGGAAGAGTCATCGGCATGCTGCTGCGCGAATTTCCGCGCGTGGTGGGTGACGGTGTGCACACGGTGGCCGAACTGATGGCGGCAGACCCGCGTGCCAGCCGCTTGGGGCGGGACGGTGCAAGCGAGCCCTGCTGTGACGTGGCTGCAGTGCCGTTGGACGGACAGGTGGTGCGATTGGCCACCGTTGCGTCTACCCGTGTGGGCGGCCTCTACCGAGACGGCAGTGCGCTGGTGACGCCAGAGTTGACTGCGGTCATGGACACGATCGCAAAGGACATGACAAACTTCCACGTGGGCCGATTTGATGTGAAATACAGTCACATCGACACACTGCGCGGCGGTAAAGGCTTTCGCATCATTGAGGTGAACGGCGCTGGTTCTGAAGCCGTTCATGCGTGGGACCCGGACCTTACGCTACGGCAAGCCTACGCCATTGTTTTTGAGAAACAGCGCCGTCTATTCTCCATCGGCAACGCCATGCGGCGCCTTGGGCATAAACCGGTAGGGTGGCGGGCACTACTGCAACACCATGTCAAACAGCAGGCGCTAATTGCAGGTTACCCACCCTCCAATTGATTCCTGCGCGAAGCGAGATGTAGAAGCACCAGGGTGACAGCGGAAACGGCAAACGGAAGAATGTTGTAGACCAACCGGTAGGGCAGCAGCCCCAGAGCCACGGCGCT